>JBIOZI010000265.1:0-16004 GCA_044871085.1 Steroidobacteraceae bacterium
TCGTAGTGGTTCATGAATTCTTTGAGACGCGCGGTGACGTGCGCGCGCTCGGCGTCTTCGGAGGCCGCGCGCGCGGGCGCGGAGAAGCCGGCGGCGAGCACCGTGAGCGTGAGCAGCGCGGCGGTGAGGCCTGCGCGGCGCGCGGCGGAGTGAAAATGCAGCATGTTTTTCGATCCCTGGATGTGAAATCGGGCGTTGTTCAGACGCGGTTGGAACGGGTTGGGTTGCAGGGGCCGGCATGACGCTGCAGGGCCTATATAGATGAGTGGGGTTTTTCGACCGTAAGTTGCTGATTTCGGGGTCGATTGCTTGACGGATTCCGGAGCCGACGCCAGAATGCGCGCCCTCTCAAGGCTCTCAGTTCCCTGGTAGCTCAGTCGGTAGAGCGTCGGACTGTTAATCCGTTGGTCGTTGGTTCGAGTCCAACCCAGGGAGCCACTTGATACCCACGGGATCTCCTCCCCGCTCCCACCAGCCCCATTCGCACACGATCGACGCCACTGCAGACGCAGTCCAGGCCGCTGAAAATTCAAAATTTGGAGCTCAGCACCGTGACGATCGACGAAAAACCAGCGTTTCTGCGCGCGCAGCGCCTCGAAATCACGCCGCAGGCAGGGTTCCAACGCGAGGTTCGCGCGAACATCGCGCCGCCAACGGCCCAACAACTGCCCGGCGATATCCAGTTTGCCATCGGACAGTTAGTCGCATTGATAGACAAGCACCTGGCGGATCATAGATAGTTAGGCTCCGATGCCCGAACTCTTCAGGCGCCCTACAATGACTCCCACGAACAAAAGTTTCTCGCGCGTGGCGTAGCCGCCGGCACACTCGTAGGCCTGCCATCGGCTTCATCATCGTGTTGTTCGTCGCCGTGAAACCGCATCTCTTCGCAGGCGTTATTCAGCAGGCGACGTTCCAGCTGGAACGTCCTTCCCCCGCCTCGCCTGCTGGAGCAGCACCTCCACGCCGAGGCCGCAGTCCATTCGCTCGCCCGCCCACTTGTTCACGAGCTTTCCAGCCGGTAGCTGGGTCCAATCTCCCAGCGGCTGTGTGAACCCGGGCGCGACACTGTCGACGGAATCGCCGTTCGGTTTGCAAAACCTCAAAGCGCCGTCGTCGATGATCTCGATTCGAATACCGCCCTCGTGCACGGCACGGTGGTGGAACTGGCACAGCGAAACGAGATTGGACGGCTTCGTCTCGCCGCCGTTGGCCCAATGCTCGACGTGGTGCGCGTCGACGTAGCGCGTGTTCGCGCAGCCGGGGAAACGGCAGCCTTTGTCGCGTGCGTTTAGCACGCGACGCAGTGGCGCCGAGATCGTGCGCGTCTTGCGACCGACATTGAGCGGCTCACCGTCATCGTTCTCCACCAGCGTAACGATGCTGGCGTCGCAGGAAAGTCGACGGGCCGTCTCCGCAGGCATCGCAGGGCCATGCTCGAACTCGCAGCACCCCGCCGCGCGTTCACGCAGCGTCTCTTCCGCCACGTGCACCACGATCTGAAAGCGCTCGGCGCCGGCGGCTTCGATGGCGCCATGCGCCAGGAAGCTCTCGGCCACCAGCGCCAATGCATCCGCGCGGCGCGCGCTGAACGACACCCGCTGCTGCGACGTTCCAGCCGGAACGTCCTTCGGCAGTTCCTGCACCGCGAGATCGAGCGCCTTCATGATCCGCGCGCCCGCCTCCGCCGGCAGCCGGCAGCTCAGCACCAGCGAGCCGTCGTCGTCGTATCGAAAGCTCACCGCCCGGTTTTGCTGCTGGCGCGCCTCGCGCGACAGCTCCTCGGCCTCCTGGCAACGGCGATACGCGCGCACCAGCTTCTCCACGTGCTGCGCGGTGCCATGCTCGGCGATCATCAGCAGGTAGTCCTCGGTCGCAGGTTCCGCGACGCGCGTGATCTCCCGCACCTTGGAGTAGCTCAACTTTCCACAGGCCATCGCCGCCGAGATCTTGGGCAGCTTCCCGAGCGCATGCGCGACGCGCACTTTCTCCCGCGCCGCACCCAGCGCAATGCCGCACTTCCAGTTGAGCCAATGGGCGCACGACTGCGTCGCGCCATCCGACCAGCCGTTGCGCCGGTCGTATTCGGCCACCATCAGCAGCCAGCGGTGGTTTGCCGCGTTGAGATGCCCAGCCAGAGTGCAGATGTCCACCGCGAGCTCATCGATCGAACGCATTGTCTGCTCCGTGTATGACGGTGCTGTGTATGCGTACAGTATACGCGTCGGCTCGAGCCGATGCCTCGTCAAACGCTATGTTTTCCGATGAATTCGGAACACTCACGCTTCACCCTCGATGCGGCTTTCCCCGTGAAAAATGCGGCGCGCGACTAACTACGAGCATCACCCAAGGATTCCCACAATTGTGTCCGTGGCTCACTTCGGTAATCTCGCTGGCAGTTTTCAGGGAGGAAATGAAATGGCCACTACGACTACGGACCTCTATCGTTCCGTCATGGGCAAGGAGAGGGGCTTCAGGATCCAGATCGGCAAGAATCCGGGCAACGACATCCTCGACCCGCGCTGGGAATCCACGCAGTACTACAGCAACAAGCTCGGGCGATTGGTCACGAGCAATGCGGACGTGACGGTCGTCCAGGGCGAAAGCGAGCCGGAAGTGCTGCCCGAAGGTGGGACGTCATTGCACGACGTCAGCGGCTGGTTCCCAACACCCGAGTTCTGGATTCCCACGGGCACCGAATATTCCGATGAGATCTTCATCCGCAAGGACAGAGACCGGAAAACCAACCCGAAAGGCACCGTATCGGGCTTTCACTATCAGCTCGAGCCACGGACGCGCATGACGGTGCTGACATTCAAGGGATATTTGTCGAATATGGTACGGGCGGCCGTTGCCCGCCAGTGCGAGCTGGTCGAAAAATAGTCAATCGCAAGGATCGTTATGCCCGAAATCAACAATCGAACCATGTGCATCGCGATCCAGGCCATCGCCTCGGAAATCCGGATGCTTCGCGAGGCGGTCTCGACCGGCGAGGCCGACACCGACGAAATGCAGTTGCTCGAAGACTACGTGGCCGCGGCGGAGGACCTCGAGCACGCGTATGACAGCGCCGCCGAGACCGTGCTCAACCTGCCGCCGTACGACATGCTGGTGGGGGCCGGAGGCCGCTGACGCATCTGCGGCGCGAACGCAGCGGCCGGGCGTACAATCGGCCGCATGTGTTACTCCGCCCAGCTTCAAGCGGCGTACATGGAGTACCGCCGGCGCACCGGCGCCGAAATGGACATCGACCAATTCGTGGAGATCTTCGGCGCACGCGTCGCGGATTCGAGCATCCGCATCCCGCGCTCCGTGGAGCGCTGGTTCGATGAGCCCAAGACCGAGGCGGAGCGCAAGGTCAAGGCGTTCATAGATCAATACCGGGCCGCCGAGACCGCGAAGCTCGAGCGCGAGACGTTCGTCCAGCGCAAGCGATTGGCGGATGCGGAGCGTACTCTCGCGACCAAGCCCACGAAGGCGGCGGCGGAGAGCAAGCGCATCGCCACTAACAAGGTGGAGGCCGCCCTCACCCGGCTGGAGCGGCTCAAGGCGACGAAACCGCATCCGGCGGAGGCGCGCATCTTTCCGATGCACTATGCGCCGATCGTGTTTCAGGACGACGGACGGCGCGTGCTGCGTCTCGCGCGGTATCACTGCCGCAAGCCCGATGAGCCCGCGCACATCGATCGAAAATTTCCGGGGCTCTACAACGCGCGGCGGGACAGCCTGGGCAAGTACTGGCGCGAGCAGTTCGGCGCGACGCATGCCGTGATGCTGGTGGAGTCGTTTTTCGAGAACGTGGAGCGCGAGGGCAAGAACCAGGTGCTGCACTTCGTTCCGAAGCCGGCGGGGACGATGTTGATTGCGTGTCTGTGCGCGCAGTGGCGGGACCCGCAAGGCGGCTCGCCGTTGCTGTCGTTCGCGGCGATTACGGATGAGCCGCCGCCGGAAGTAGCCGCGGCAGGACATGACCGCATGATCGTGAATCTGAAGCCGGAGCACGTGGATGCGTGGCTGTCGCCGGCGGGAAGGCCGTTGGAGGAGCTACAGGCGATCCTTGCGGATCGCGAGGCGCCGTATTATGAGCATGAAGTGATGGCGGCCTGAGCAGGTGAGCCTGTTCACCGAAAACGAGTTGCGTCGCCGCGCAACGCGCGCGACCACGCTTGCGAAGTCCGCGGGCATCTTGCTCGAAGAAAAGGCCGCGTCAGCGAAGTCTACGGGCCAGTTCGATATCTTTCTTTCTCATACTTTTTCCGACAGAGAGCTGATCCTCGGCGCCTGGCTGGCGCTGGAGGACCTTGGCCATGTCGTTTATGTAGATTGGATACATGACAAACACCTGAGCCGCGAACACGTCTCAAATGCCACTGCGCAGACGCTTCGAGCACGGCTCTCGAGTAGCAAGTGCGTGTTCTATGCGACTACTTCCCAAAGCAGTCAGTCCAAGTGGATGCCGTGGGAGCTGGGGTTCAAAGATGGGCAAAACCAGCGATGTGCGATCCTGCCCGTCGTAAAGGGATTGCAGACGAGCTTTGATGGACTGGAATATCTGGGCATCTATCCGTACGTTTCGCAGGATCGTGCGGAAGGTGAGCGCGAAGAGCAGCTTTGGATCAATTCATCCCCCACGTGTTACGTGTCCTTCAAGAACTGGCTGAAAGGCAGGAATCCGACAGAACGATGAGCGCATACACGCGATGCGCATCCCCTCACGCCTGCTTCTTCATCTCCTGCCCCACTCCCGGCAGCCGCAGCACGAACCGCGCCCCCTGCCCCGATCCCTCGCTGAACGCCAGCAGCTCTCCGGTCAATTCCTTCGCCAGGATGGCGCTGGTGTGCAATCCAAACCCATGCCCATCTTTCTTGGTCGTGAACCCGAACTCGAACAGCCGCTTCAACACATCCGGCGCAATCCCATGGCCGGTGTCCTGCACTTCGATGGCAACCGTGGACGCATCATGCCGCCGCACGCGCAGCGTGAGCTGCCGCGGCCCATCCACCCGATCCTTCAACGCATGCCGCGCATTGCTCAGCACATTGCCGAGAATCTGCATGAGCTTGTGCCGGTCCAGAGTCAGCGGCGGCACCGGCTCGTACTCGCGCCGGATCGAAACCTCGGGCACGCCCGCGAAATGCGTGGCGACGGCGCTGTCGACCACCTCCGACACCTCGATCGCCTCCGTCACTCCACCGCGCCGCGCATACGTCTGCTGCGCGGCGACGATGGTGCGGATGTGCCCCACGTGCGCCACAATCGACGCCGCCTCCGTCTGCAGCCGCTGGTTCTCCGCGCTCAAATTGTCGCCGAGCTGCACTAGATAGCCGGGCAGCGCCTTGCCGCGCTCGTCGTTTTCGAGATATGCCCCCAGGCGCGCGCCCTGCTCCGTCAGCAGCCCGGCGATCCGCTGCACGTTGCCCACGCGCGAATCGCGCAGCTGGGTCTGCAGCAACGAGGCGGAAACGCCCAAACTATTGAGCACGTTGCCCACGCTGTGCAATACGCCGGTGGCCACTTCCGCCATGCCGGCATCGCGCGAGGCATCGCGCAGCTGCAGCTGCAGATCGCGCCGCCGCTCCTCTTGCAGCACGAGATGGGTCACATCCCAGGACACGCCGAGAATGCGCACCGGCTTGCCCTCGGCGTCACAGAAGATCCGCGCATGCGCCTCCACGTGCACGGGCTCGCCGCCGGGCCGGAGCACGCGGAACCGGAACGCGCACACGTCTTTCTTCTCGGCCATCGCCGCGGCGATGGCATCGAACATGATCGACCGGTCGTCGGGATGAGTCATCTCCTGCGACTCGACTCCGGCCGCGCGCAGCGACTCGATCTCGTTCTCGGTCCACAGGGTCTTGCGGGTGGCGATGTCGAGCTCCCACGACGAAATGCCCGCGGCCTTTGTCGCCAGCGCCAGCAGGTTCTTGCCGTGCTGGAGCGCGGCGTTCACCTGCTCGAGGCGGTGCGCGTCCTGCCGGGTTTGCGAGAGCAGATGCGCGTCGTACACGGCGGTGATCAAGGTCAGCGCCAGCACACCGAGCGCCACCAGGCCGATGGTGCCGGCCAGCCAGTCGTTGTCGAGCGACGCGCCGCCATAGCAGATGGCGCCGACGGCGAGCTCGGACGCCGCCATCGCGGTGTAGTGCATGCCGCTGATGGCCAGCCCCATGATGGCCGCGGCACCGAAGCGCGCCAGCGCGATGTAAGTAGATTGGCCGGTGCGCAGCTTGAAGGCCAGCCACAGGGCGGCGAACGACGCGCCGACGGCGATGCCGATGGACGCGAGCACCAGCATCGGCTGGTACGTGATGATGGGCACGATCTGGATGGCGCCCATGCCGGAGTAGTGCATGCCGCAGATGCCGGCGCCCATGACGACGGCGCCGAACGTCAGCCGCGTCAGGCTCAACTGCGGCCGGCTCGCGATGGCCAGCGCGAAGCCGGATGTGATGATGGCGATGACCAGCGACAGCAGTGTCTTGAAAATGCCATAGCGCAGTGGGATCTCGACCGAGTACGCCAGCATCCCGATGAAGTGCATGGACCAGATGCCCATGCCCATGGCCACGGCACCGCCGAGCAACCACATGCGCCCGCCGGACGGCCCGGCCTCGGCCACGCGCGCGGCCAGCTTGAGCGCCGTGTAGGCCACGACCATCGCCACGACGATGGAGAGACCGACTAACCAGAGGTTGTAGGTTGCCTGCATGCCGGCGCGCAATTCCGAATTGCCAAGGCCAAAGTGCCAAGAAGATAACAGTAGCCGGCAGCCACCTTCGCTAGTGTTACGCGGCTCAAATTTCGGGAAATCCGAACCATGCATGGGTCACGTTGTACATATTCCCCGGAGCCGGAGACAGGCATGAACGAAACGCGCGAGCCGGCCAACGGGCGCATCCTGGTGATCGACGACAACCCGGCGATCCACGAGGACTTCGCGAAGATCCTGGTGCGTCCGGACGGCGTCGAAGCGGGCATGACGACGGTCGAGAAGATCCTGTTCGGCGACGACGACGCGGTGGTGAGCAAGCCCACGTTCGAGCTGCAGTTCGCGCACCAGGGCAACCAGGGCGTGAATTTCGCCCGGCACGCCGCCGAGGCCGGCTATCCATTCGCGCTCGCGTTCGTGGACATGCGCATGCCTCCGGGCTGGGACGGCCTCGAGACCATCGAGCGCCTGTGGGAGGTGGACCCGCACGTGCAGGTGGTGGTCTGCTCGGCGCACTCCGACTACGACTGGTCCGATTTCCTGGAGCGGCTCGGCCACTCCGACAAACTACTGATGCTCAAGAAGCCCTTCGAGCCCATCGAAGTCCTGCAGTGCGCGAGCGCGCTCACGCGCAAGTGGCAGGATCAACAGATCCTGCGCCGCCACGTGCAGTCGCTCGAGCAGGTGGTGGCCATGCGCACCGAGCGGCTCGAAGCGGCCAACCGCCAGCTGCGCCATCTCGCCACGCACGACGCCCTCACCGGCCTGCCGAACCGCGTGTTGCTCGACGACCGGCTCGCGCAGACCATCGTGCACGCGGAGCGCGACCAGCACCAGTTCGCGCTGCTGGTGCTCGACCTCGACCGCTTCAAGCTGGTCAACGATTCCCTCGGCCATCGCGCCGGCGATGAGCTGCTGAACCAGGTCGCCCGGCGCCTCTGCCACATCGTCGGCCGCGCCGACACCGTCGCGCGCGTGGGCGGCGACGAGTTCGTGCTGGTGCTCGACGCGCCCGTGACGCGCATCGACGCCGAGGAGATCGCGCGCAGCGCCATCGACGCGCTGAAGGCGCCGGTGAAGATCGCGGGCGTCGACCTGCACGTGTCGACCAGCGTCGGCATCGCGTTCTACCCGTCCGACGGCACCGAGGCCGAGAACCTGCTCGCGCACGCCGACGCCGCCATGTACTGCGCCAAGCAGCGCGGCCGCAACAACCTGCAGTGCTTCGAGCCGGGCATGGATGTCTCCACGCGCGAGCGCGTCAAGCTCGAGAGCGACCTGCACGGCGCGCTCGATGAGCGGCAGTTCGAGCTGCACTATCAACCGAAGGTGGAGACGGCGACGGATTGCTTCTCGAGCGCCGAGGCGCTCATCCGCTGGCGCCATCCGGAGCGCGGCGTCGTCATGCCCGAGCACTTCATCCCGCTGGCCGAGGAATGCGGCCTCATAAACGCCATCGGCGAATGGGTGCTGCGCGAGGTGTGCCGGCAGATCAAGGCCTGGCAGCAGGAAGGCCTGCCGCCGCTGCGCGTGGCCGTGAACGTGTCCGCGTCCCAGTTCCGCCAGGGCAATCTGCTCGCCGTCATCCGCCAGGCCGTGGAAGAGGCGCGCATCGATCCGCGCTGTCTCGAGCTCGAGCTCACCGAGAGCGCGGTGATGATCAACCCGGAAGAGTCGGCCGCGATCCTGCGCGAGCTCAGCGAGATGGGTGTGCTGGTGTCCGTCGACGACTTCGGCACGGGCTACTCCAGCATGAGCTACCTGCGCCGCTTCCCCATCGACAACCTCAAGATCGATCGCGGCTTCGTGAAAGACCTCATGACGCGCGCGGACGATGCGTCGATCGTGCAGGCGATCATCTCGCTGGCGCACAGCCTGAGGCTCAAGGTGATCGCCGAAGGTGTCGAGACCTCCGAGCAGCTGGACTCGCTGAAATCCATGGGCTGCGATCAATACCAGGGCTTCCATTTCAGCCCGCCTCTGCCGGTGATGGATTTCGCCGCGCTGCTGCGGAATCGCACAGCCTTGCCGCAGCTGAAGACCCAATCCCGCTGAGACATGGACAAGCGTCTGATCTCGGATTGGGTGCTCGCCGGCGTCAGCGGCGCGGCCAATCCACTGTGGATGACCGAGTGGCTGTACGAGGCGCTCAAACTACAGCCCGGCATGCGCGTGCTCGACCTCGGCTGCGGGCGCGCGCTGTCGTCCATCTTCTGCGGCGCGAATTCGGCGTGCAGGTGTGGGCCACGGACCTGTGGTTTGACAAAGGGGACAGATCTATTTTCGCGAAAATAGATCTGTCCCCTTTATTCTTTCCGCCTAGCCCTTCGAACGTTTCGGATCCGCCTTGCGCGGGTACGTGCGTTCCTCTTGGAAGCGCCCGTCTATCTTCTGGATCTTCACCGACCCGCCGGTCGGGCCGACGGCCCGCTTCAGCACGCCGCCCGAGGTGGCCTGCGCCTTGGTGCCGAACTGCTTGACGACTTTGTTGGTGACGTCGTTCGTCAGCTGCCACTTCGAACGCTTCTCGTCGTAGTCGACCGTGAACTTCGTGAGCTTTGCCATGTGCACTCCTTTGCCCCCGCGCCCGACATTGCGCCCGGTAGTCGCGGGATTCAAGCGCGAACGGCCCAGGTGGGTGCTGCGCTGCGGCGTTCAGAGCGTGAGCTGGCTAGCTTCTCAGTCGATCGGCCAGGGCATGGTCTCGGGCACGGTCACCTCGCCGCTGGGCTGCGCGGCGTGCCCCGGCGCCGCCGCATCCACTGCGCGCCACCACGGCTCGACGCGCTCCACCTGCGCGGGCTCGATGGCCTCGCCCAGCTTCGGCATCAGCAGGTTCGCGCCGCTCCTCGGCGCCAGGTCCAGCACCACCTCGGCCGGCTGATCCCAGGCGTGCATCGCGAGCGCGAACGTGCCCCAGTGGATAGGCAGGAAGTTCCCGCCGCCGAGCAGTTGCAGCGCCTTCACCGCGTTCTCGGGCCCGAGATGGATGTCGCCCCAGGCCGGATGGAAGGCGCCGATTTCCAGCATCACCAGGTCGAACGGCCCGAGCCGCGCGGCGATCTCGCGATACTGGGTAGTGAGACCGGTGTCGCCGCTGAAGAACACCGCGTGGCGCCCGCCGCGGATCACCATGGACGACCACAGCGTCGAGTTGCGGTCGCGCAGCCCGCGCCCGGAGAAGTGCTGCGACGGCGCGGCCGTGATGCCGAGGCCGGTGTTCGGCACAGTGTGCGTCTGCCACCAGTCGAGCTCGGTGATGCGCTGCGCCGGTACGCCCCAGGCTTCGAGATGCGCGCCCACGCCGAGCGAGGTGACGAACGGCACGTCGGTTTTCGCCAGCACCTTGATGGTCGGGTAGTCGAGATGATCGTAATGATCGTGCGAGATCACGACCGCATCCACCCGCGGCATCGATGGCAGCGCCACCGGCACCGGGTGAAAACGTTTCGGCCCCAGCAGCGTGGACGGCGAGGCGCGCGGGCCCCACACGGGGTCGGTGAGCACGCGGTAGCCGTCGATCTCGAGCAGCATGGTCGAATGCCCGAGCCAGGTGACGCGCAGGCCGCTGCCCGGCTTGTTCCGCCAGGTGTCGCGCGGGTCGATGACGGGCAAGGTGCCGCTCGGCGCGCGCCGCTCCCCGCCGCAGATGAAATCCTTGATCGACGGCATCTGCGCGGCGGGATCGCGCAGGCCCGGTATCGCCGGATGGATGTTGCGAAAGCCCTCGCCCGCCCACATGGGGGAAGACTGCATGCGTTCGAGTCGCGCGCCCTGGGCGCGCTTGCCGAAGGATTTCATGCGTCGAGCCTAGGTCGAAAGCCCGGGCCGCGCCATCATCCTTATGGGGGAGCACTCGCTCCCAGCGGTGGATTCGCCAGCACCACCGAGGTCTCTATCTGCCGCTCGGGAATGTTCCAGTACGACTTCAGCACCTCCGCCGTGCGCGCCCGCGGCACGAGCTCGAAGCCATTGCGCTGATAGAAGGCGATCGCCCAGGTGGCGGCCGCCCACGTGCCCACCAGCATGGGCCGCGCGCTCGACTTGCGCAGCTGCGCAATCAGCGCGCCGCCGACCCCGAGACGCTGACTGCCGGGCTTCACGTACGCGTGGCGAATGAGGTCGACGTCGCGCACCGGCTGAATGCCCATGATGCCGATCAGGTCGCCCATGAGCTCGTAACCCCAGAACTCCACTCCCGCGGCGATCTCGTCATCGAGATGGGAGCGCGACATGTACGGCTCGTGCCAGCGATCGGCGGGAATGACACCGCGATACGCCTCCGCGCCCGCGTTGATGATGGCGGCGATCTGCGTGCGCTCGTCGGGCCGGCAGCGGCGAATGGCATGCATGGGCGATCCTCTCTCAGTGCGTCAGCCACTCATAGTAAATGAGCGGCACTTCGCGATACTTCGTGCGTCCTGCTACCCGAAAGCCGCACTTGAGATAGAACGGCCCGGCGCCGGCGGCGTGATCGTATGCGTCCAGCCACAGCGCCTGCGCGGGCAAAGCGCGCGCCGCGTCTTTCGCCGCGTCCATGAGGCGCTGCGCGATGCCCGCACCGCGCGCCTGCGGCGCCACCGCCAACCCCAGCACGTACAGCGCGGTGGTCACCGGAGTGAAACAGCTCGAATCGATGGCCCAGGGCTTGGCGGCGGTGAGACGCACAGTGCCGATGATTTCATCGCCGCGCCGCGCGACGAACACGTGCGAGGCGCGGAGCTGGCGAACCACCGCCGCCTTGCTGGGCAGCGAGGACCAGTGGCCCTGGCCGAACTGCTCGGTCATGCGGCGCGCGACCGCGGTGCGCAGCGACGCGATGGCGCGCGCGTCGCCGAGAGTTGCGGGGGAAATCGTCGCCGTCACCGCGTCGATTCTGCCAGAACATGATCCTGGGACATCAGCAAATCCATGCAGATGCCCCAGATTCTCAGCCTTACCCGCGACCGCCCTTCACCACTAATGTGGGCTCGGTCCGCCAATGGCGGACTACGCCATTGACGCACTCCGGTTCATTTCGTAGGCTCGCCATGCTCTTCATAGAGACGCCGGTGTTCACGCGCCTCGTCACCGAGATGCTCAGCGACGATGACTACGCCATGCTCCAGCAAGAGCTCGCCAGGCATCCGGAATCTGGCCGCATGATCAGAGGCGGAGCGGGCATTCGCAAAGTCCGCTGGGCAGTGCCTGGTTCCGGGAAGCGAGGCGGAATTCGGATCGTCTATTATTGGCGTAGCGCGGAGAATCAGATCTATCTGCTGTATCTTTTTGCCAAGAATATGCAAGCGGATTTGAGCGCGTCGCAAGTAAAACGTCTCGGCGATTTGGCGAAGGCATTGAAATGAAGGAAGCTGCATTCGAAAAACTTCTCGAAAGCGTACGGCAGGCGCGCGACATCGCCGCTGGTCGGCGGCGCGCTACCAGGGTATTCAGCGTGGGCCCAACCAACATCAGGGCGCTGCGCACTCGTACGCGCCTGAGTCAGCCCGATTTCGCGGCTCTGCTCGGCGTCGAAGTCAGCACTCTCAGAAACTGGGAGCAGGGACGCCGCGAGCCGACTGGCCCCGCCAAGGCGTTGCTCCGCGCAATTCGAAATGACCCCAAGAACGTCCTGCGCGCTTTATCAGAGACGCGTTGAGGCGTGACCACCGCGTCGCCCTACATCTGCCGAAACAGGTGCAGGTACGACCGGCTCACCGGCAGCACTTCCTTCCTGCCCTTCAAATGAATGTCCGCGGTCTCGTTGGCGCCGCGGGTGACGTGGCTGACCGCGCGCAGGTTGACCACCACCGAGCGATGCACCTGCGCGAACTGCGTCGCATCGAGCTGCGGAATCAGCTCCTTGAGCGCCGTGCGGATCACCGCTTCGCGCGCCTCGCCGGTCTCATCGCGCCACGCGACCTGCGTGTACTTCTCGTCGGCGCGCAGGAAATCGATGTCCTGGACCGCGATGAGCCGCACGGTGGACCCCACCGACGCGCGCACCCAGTGCAGCGCCTGGGGCGCTGCCGCCGGATTCAACGCCTGCGCGAGCTGTTGCAGCAACGCCTCCGTATCGAGCGCCGGCGTCGCGGCGCGCAGCCGCTCCTGCAGCCGCAGCACGGTCTCGGCCAGGCGCGCCGGCTCCACCGGTTTCACTAGATAGTCCAGCGCGCCGCGCTCGAATGCCTGGATGGCGTACTCGACGAAAGCCGTGACGAACACCAGGTGCGCGCGCCGGCCGATGTGCTGTGCCGCCTCGACGCCCGTCTTGCCCGGCATCTGCACGTCGAGGAAGCAGACGTCCGGCCGATGGGCCTCGAACTGGTCGATGGCTTCTCGGCCGTTGCGCGCCTGCGCCACGACCTGGAGTTCCGGCCACGCGCCCGCGAGCAGCCGCACCAGCGACTCGCGCAGCAGCGGCTCATCGTCGGCGATCAATGCGGTGGGGCGGATGCTCATGCGTTCTCCCGCACGGGGAAGCTGATCTCCGCGCAGACGCCATGCGGTTGCGTCTCGGTGAGGCTGAGCTGCGCGTCGCCGCCGAAGGCGAGCTTGAGCCGCTCGCGCAGGTTCGACAAGCCCGTGCCGAGGCCGCGGCTGACGTTCTTCAACCCGACGCCGGTGTCCTTCACGCGCAGCACGCAGCGCGCGTCGCGGATCCAGATGTCGACGTCGATGCGGCCGCCTGCCTCGCCCGGGTCGATGCCGTGGCGCACGGCATTCTCGACCAGCGTCAGCAGCGTCATGGGCGGGCAGCTCAGGCGCGCCGCCGCCGGCTCGAGCTGGATCGCGTACTGCAGGCGGTCGGGGATGCGCATCTGCATGAGGTCCAAGTAGGCGCGCGCCAGGTCCACTTCGGTTGCCAGCGTGGTGGTCTGCGAGTGCATGCGCGGCACCGCCGCGCGTAGATAGGCGATGAGGCTGGTCAGCACCTTGGACGCCTGCGGCGAGCCCGAGTCCACCAGCGCCTGCACGTTCGCCAGCGTGTTGAACAGGAAATGCGGCTCGACCTGCGCCTGCAGCAGCCGCAGGCGCGCATCCGACTCGCGGCGCTCGAACTCGCTGCGCTCCAGCTCGAACGCGAACGCCTGCTCGCGTGCCAGCGCATCGCGCTGCCGCAGGATGGCGCCGATGGCGATCCACGGCGCGAACAGCCAGCCCGCGCCGAGCAGCCCGCCGAAGGTGTGCGCATCCTTGACGCCGGTGATGCCGCACACGAACCCGACCGTGAGCGGCACCACCAGGACGATGCCCAACAACCTGAACACCGTGCGCGGCAGCCAGCCCGGCAGGTGCCGCGGCCAGCGCTCGAGCCATCCGAACATCAGCAGGATCACTCCGCCGACGAACAGGGCGCGCAGCACGTCGGCCGGCAACGCGGTGCTCCTGCCATTGGCGATGCCGATGAGCACGCCGAAGGCGGCCGACACCGCGAGCGTGAAGCGCAGCCGCGGCCACGCGAAGATGGATGCCATGGCGCGACTATAGAACAAGGACGCCGCCGCGCATGCGCACCGGCGTCCCGCGCCCGGTTTTCCGCCGCCGTTCGTCGCCGCCGGACGTGGCTCGGTGGCCCTCCGCCGCCGGTCGTCGCATGTGCCGGCGCGCGCGCGGCGGCGGATTCATAGTTCGCGCATGAAACTGCGAAACAAGATCCTCATCGGCGTGGCGGCGGTGTTCGCGCTGGCGTTATCGGCGCTGGCGTTCACGATCAGCTACGACGCGCCCTGCCCACAGGTGGCGGCGCTCGAGGCGGGCGCGGAGCCCATGCGCGCCATGATGAACCGCTGCTACGGCGTGCCGCGGGGAATCCGCCTGGAAAGCATCGCCAAGCCCAAACCCGGCGAAGGACAGGTGCTGATCAAGGTGCGGGCCTCGAGCGTGAACCCGGCGGAGTGGTATGGCATCAGCGGCCAGCCTTACCTGGTACGCCTGTTCAATGGCATCGGCACGCCGAAGGCGGCGCGCGCGGGCTATGACGTGGCCGGTGTCGTCGAGGCCGTGGGCCCGAACGTCACGTCGTTCAAGCCAGGCGATGAGGTGTTCGGCGGCGTGGGCGGCGCGTTCGCCGAGTACGTCCTGGCGCGCGAGAAAGGCGCCATCATCGCGAAGCCGGCGGAGCTCACGTTCGACGAGGCGGCCGCCATGCCGATCGCCGCCATCACCGCGCTGCAAGGTCTGCGCGATCACGGCCACGTCACTGCGGGGCAGAAGGTACTCATCAACGGCGCGTCGGGCGGTGTCGGCACCTACGCGGTACAGATTGCGAAGGCGCTGGGCGCGGAAGTGACCGGAGTGTGCAGCACGCGCAACGTGGAGATGGTACGTGCGATCGGCGCGGATCATGTCGTCGACTACACGCAGGAGAACTTCACCACTGGCGCGGAGCGCTACGACGTCATCTTCGACAATGTCGGCAACCACGACTTCTCCGGTCTCGCGGATGTGATGAACGCGGGCGGCATCATCGTGGTGGTCGGCGGCTCGAAGAAGGGCCCGTTTCTCGGTCCCATCAAGCGCGTGGTGGCGAGCAAGCTCGTGCGGCACTTCATCGAGCCGCGCATCACGTTCTTCATCGCCAGCGTGACCAAGGCAGATCTCGAAGTGCTCGCGGCCTTTGCGCGCGAGGGCAAGCTTGAGTCGGTGATCGACCGGCGCTATCCACTGGAGCAGACCGGCGCGGCGCTGGAGTACCTGGGCACCGGCCATGCGCGGGGAAAGGTCGTTGTCACCGTCCGCTGAAAGCGACTGGCGCGAGGAGTTCCGCCGCCGCTTCGAGGCGCTGCGCTCCTCGCTGCCGCTGCATCCCGTGGGGTCTCCGGCGTCGGCCCTCTTCGAGAGCGCGGCGCATACCGCCCGCGCCGCGGCGGCGGATTGCCTGCCGCTCGGCATCGCCCTGGTGATGCACCTGTATCCACTGTGCGTGCTGAGGTGCGTACCACTGCCGTGGTGGAGCACGGCGCACCGGCGGCGCGCGCAACTGCTGCGCGCCGTCGACCGCCATGCGCTGATTCTCGCCAACGCCGGCAGCGAACGCGCCGCCGGCGCGCACGCGCCCGTGACTCTGACGCCGGTGCGCGGCGGACTGCGTGTCGACGGCACCTATGAGTACGTGTCGCTGGCGCATGCCGCCGACGTGGTGCTGTTCAGTGCGCCGCTCGCCGGCGGTGCCTGCGCCATGTTCTGCGCCGCCGATCTGCGCGGCGACTCGGTGCGCATCGGTGGCTCCCGATTCCGCGGCAGCATGTGTCTCTCGGACACCTGTTCGGTCGCCTTCGAGAACCATCACGTGCCGGCGGCGCGCGCCATCGC
>JBIOZI010000266.1:0-29331 GCA_044871085.1 Steroidobacteraceae bacterium
TGTGGGCAGCCGAGGTTCGGCACCAAATGCCGTTTTGGGGCCAATCCCCTTCCACCGCCTACACCAGGTTCTTCACGATCGGCAGGCGCCGCACGCGTTTGCCCGTCGCGGCGTAAATGGCGTTCACGACGGCCGGCGCGATCGGCGGCGTGCCGGGCTCGCCGGCGCCGCCCATCGCCGCGCCGCTGTTCACGATCACCACGTCGATCTGCGGCGCTTCGTTCATGCGCAAGATCGGGTAGTCGTGGAAATTGCTCTGCTCCACCTTGCCGTCGGCGAATGTGATCTCGCCGTACAACGCGGCGGTGAGGCCGTAATTGATCCCACTCTCCATCTGCGCGACGACGCCGCTCGGATTCGCGGCGAAGCCGCAGTCGATGGCGCACCACACCTTGTGCACGCGCACGTCGCCGCCTTCGACCGACACCTCCGCGATCTCGGCCACGATGCTGCCGAAGGACTCGTGCAGCGCGACGCCGCGCCCGCGGCCCGCCGGTGCGCCCCCCGTCCAATTGCACGCCTCCGCCACCGCGTTCAACACCGCCAAGTGCCGCGGCTTGCCGGTCAACAACGTGCGTCGCATCGCGACCGGGTCCTGTCCGCCGAGCGTCGCGAGCTCGTCGAGCGCCACGTTCACGGTGAAGCCGGTGTGCGAGTGGCCCACCGAGCGCCACCACAGCACCGGCACCGTCGTGTTGCCGCCGTGCGTGTCGACCGCGAGATGCGGAATGGCGTAGGGCATGTTGGACGCGCCTTCGACGCTCGATTGATCGAACGCCTGGCCGTGCGGGATGAACCCCTCCGTCCAGCCGCCGCGCAGCACGCCCTGGCTGACGATGCACTGCTGCCACGCCACCGGATTGCCCTGCGCGTCGACGCCGGCGCGCACCCGCGACATCACGAACGGACGGTAATGCAGGCCGCGTACGTCGTCCTCGCGCGTCCAAACTACCTGCACCGGCCGGCCGACGGCGCGCGAGGCGTGCACGGCCTCCACCGCCACGTCCGCGTTGCGCTGCGCGCGCCGGCCGAAGCCGCCGCCGAGGAACTGCGAGTGCAGCTTCACCAGCGCCGGGTCCATGCCGAGCACCTGCGCGGCGGCGTCACGATCGGCGGACTGCATCTGCGTGCCGAGGTACAGGTCGCAGCCGTCGGCGCGCACGTCGGCGAGGCAGTTCAGGGGCTCCATCGGCGAGTGCGATAGATAGGGCAGCTCGTACTCGACGTCGATGCGCCGCGCGGCGCCGGCCAGCGCCGCCGGCACGCCGCCGGTGTCGTGCGCCACGGCGCCAGGCCGTCGCAGCAGCGCCTGGTACTCCGCGCGCAGCGCCGCCGTCGAAAACTGCCGGTTGGCGCCCTCGTCCCATTCGATGGCCAGCGCCTCGCGGCCACGCTTCGCCGCCCAGGTATTGGTGGCGTACACCGCCACGCCGCTCGGCAGCTGTTTCACGTCGACCACGCCGCGCACCGCGCGCGCGGCGGTGTCGTCGAGCTTCGCGATCTTGGCGCCGATGACGGGCGGGCGCGCGACCACGGCGTGCAGCATGCCGGCGACGCGCGCGTCGATGCCGAACCGCGCGCTGCCATCCACTTTCGGCGGCGCGTCGAGCCGCTTCTGCGGCTTGCCCAGCCAGCGGAAATGGGCCGGATCCTTGAGTGTCACCTTCTCGGGCACCGGCAGCCGCGACGCGGCATCGGCCAGCGCGCCATAGGTCAGCTTGCGCGACTCCCAGACCACCACGCCATCCTGTGTCCAGACTCTGGCGACATCGGCATTCCAGAGCTGCGCGGCCGCGGCCAGCAGCATGGCGCGCGCCCTGGCACCCGCCTCGCGCAGTGGTTGATAGGTGGTGCTGGTGCTCATGCTGCCGCCGGTGAATTGCATGGGCATGAACGGCACGTTGAACGCCGCGTCCGCGCCCGCGAACTCCACCCGGACGCGCGCCGGGTCGACGTCGAGCTCCTCGGCCAGCGCCATCGCGAGGCCGGTGTAGATGCCCTGGCCCATCTCGGACTTGCCGATGATCACGGTGATGGAGTCGTCGGGCGCGATGCGCACGAAGGCATTGGGTGAGAACGGGCCGCCGGATGCGGCGCCCCGGGCCGCGCGCTTGTCGGCGAAGTGCATGCCGAGCACCAGTCCGCCGCCGATGACTCCGGTGGCGATGCCCGCGGTGAGGAACGTGCGGCGATTCAGCGAGGAGATGTTTGAATCCGCCATGGCGCTCGCTCCGCATCAGCCCGGGGCACCGATGTTAAGGTAGCTCCCATGCAATTGGAATTTTTCGGCGCGGCGGGCGAGGTGACCGGTTCCTGCCACATCCTGCGCGTGGGCGGGCGCCAGCTGCTGCTCGACTGCGGCATGATCCAGGGCGGCCGCGATGCCGCCGAACGCAATCGCCTGCCGTTTCCCTTCGATGCCGCCGCCATCGACGCCGTGGTGCTCAGCCACGCGCACATCGATCACTGCGGGCGGCTGCCGCTGCTCGTCAAGCGCGGCTATCGCGGGCCTATCTACACGAACGCGGTGTGCGCGGCGCTGGTGCCCATCTTGCTGCGCGATTCGGCCGGCCTCGCGCTGGCCGATGCGCGGCGCGCGGCCCGCAACGGCGCGCCCGCAGGCGCGCCACCACCAGAACCGCTGTACGACCTCGACGACGTCGCGGCCACGCTGGCGCAGCTGCGGCCGATTCCATACGACACGAAACACGGCGTGCTGCCCGGCGTCGTGGTGCGCGCGCGCGAGGCGGGCCACATCATGGGTTCGTCCAGCCTGGAAGTGTGGGCCGGCGAGGGCGGCGCGGCACGCAAGCTGGTGTTCTCGGGCGATCTCGGCCAATACGACACGCCCATCCTCAACGACCCTTGGAAATTCGATTCCGCCGACCTCGTGCTCATGGAGAGCACCTACGGCAACCGCCTGCACCGCGGCCGCGAGGGCACCGAAGCCGAGCTCGGCGCCATCCTGGCCGCGGCGGCGCGCGACGGCGGCAACATCGTGGTACCGGCGTTCGCCATCGGCCGCAGCCAGGAGGTGCTCTATCTACTCGCAAGAAATTACGCCGAGTGGCAGGTGGCGCGCTGGAAGATCTTCCTCGACAGCCCGATGGCGATCGCGGCCAGCCGCGTGTACTGGGAAAACACCGAACGCTTCGACGAGGAAGCCACGCGCCTGCGCGCGACCTTCGCCGGGCTGCCGGCCTTGCCGAACCTCGTGCTGTCGGAGAGCTCGGATGACTCGCGCGCCATCAATTCCGTGCGCGGCGGCGCCATCATCATTGCCGGCAGTGGCATGGCGAACGGCGGCCGCGTCCTGCACCACCTCGCGCACAACCTGCCGCGGCCCGAGTGCCACGTGCTCATCGTCGGCTTCCAGGCGCCGGGCACTCTCGGCCGACAGCTCGTCGACCGCGCGCCCGAGGTGCGCATCCACGGCCAGAGCGTGCGCTGCCAGGCGCAGGTGCACACGCTCGGCGGACTGTCGGCGCACGGCGATCAGGCGGCCCTGCTGCGCTGGTATGACAATTTCTCGCCCCGGCCGCCGGTATACCTGGTGCACGGCGAGGTGCCCGCCGCCGAGGCGCTCGCCGTGAAGTTGCGCGAACGCGGTGCAAGCGCGACGGTCACTCGTCCGGGCTTGAAAGTGGAGCTGTCGGACCTGAACGTTCTGGCCCGCGAAGCGCCCAATCCCTAGAATCCCCTGCCCCTAACAATCCGGACGTAGAAAGTGGAACAAACCCGCGGCAACTCCCTGTTGGACCGCTTCATCGCCTTCACCGCGCGCGTGCATCCCGCGGAGAAGCGTCACGTGTTCCTCGGCATCGTGCTGTTGTTCTGCGTGTTCGCGGGCTACGGCGCGGTGAAGCCGGTGCGCGACACCATCGGCACGGTCATCGGCACCAAAGCCACTCAGGACCTGTGGTGGTTCACCGCGCTGTTCGGCATCCTGGCCGTGCCGCTGTATGGCTGGCTGGTGTCGCACGTGCGCCGCGCGGTGCTGCTGCCGGGCATCTACGGGATGATGGCGGCCGCGTTCGCGGCCTGCGCCTGGGGCTTCTGGCTGTACCCGAAGGACCCGGTGCTGTCCCGCGTCTTCTATGTGTTCATCAGCGTGATGAACCTCATGACCATCTCGATCTTCTGGAGCTTCCTGCTCGAGGTGTTCGACAGCCCGCAGACCAAGCGGCTGTTCGCGGTGATCGCGGTAGGCGGCACCGCCGGCGCGTTCTTCGGGCCGGTCGTCACGCGTGGCGTCGTCTCGACCATCGGCAACCACGGCGTGCTGCTCGTGGGGGCCGGCTTCTACGTGATCGCGCTCGTGCTGCAGCGCTTCATCATCCTCGCGCCGCGCAGCTCGGACGCCGCGCCGGCGGCCGTGGCCGAGCAGCACAGAGGCATCGGCGGCAATCCGTTCGCGGGCTTCATGCTCGTCATGCGCTCGCCGTACCTGCGCGGCATCATGCTGTTCATCGTCGGCATCTCCGCGATCAACACCTTCCTCTACTTCGAGGCCATCGACATGGTCGCGAAGCGCTTCAACGAGATCACGCGGCGCACCGAGGTGTTCGCGAACCTCGATGCCATCATCCAGCTGCTCACGGCGCTCACGCAGTTCCTGCTCACCGGGCGCATCGCGACGCGCTTCGGGCTCACCTTCCTGCTCGTGGCGGTGCCGCTCATCATGGTGGTGGGGCTCACGTGGTACGCGTTCACCGGCACGTTCATGGTGCTGGCCATCGCGCTGGTGGTGCGCCGCTGGGGCGAGTACGCCTTCATCCGTCCCGCCCGCGAGATGCTCTTCAGCCGTGTAGACAAAGAGAGCAAGTACAAGGCCAAGAACCTGTGCGACGTGGCCGTGTACCGCTCGGCCGACGTGGTGTTCGCGCAGATCAAGCAGCTCTTCGAGCGCATCGGCATGGGCGGCATGAAGGAGACTTTCATCGTGGCCGGCGTCTCGCTGGCATGGGGGCTCAATGGCTGGTGGCTCGCGCGCCGTCACGAGAAGGAGAAGCCACCGGCGTAGGAGCCATCCGGCAGGCGCGGAATTCGCGCGCGGTCCGCGGGTCTGCCGTTCATGCCCTCGAGCGTGATCCGCACGTTCCGCTACGACCCCGTCGACGAGCACCTCGACGTGATCTTCGTTTCCGGACGCCGCTACCGGTATCACGAAGTGCCGGAAGCCATCTACGACGGGATGCGCCGCGCGTTCTCGAAGGGCGAGTTCTTCAACGAGAAAATCCGCGATCAGTTCCGCTTCACCCTGGTGAACTGAAATGGGGACATTCCTCGTTTCCTAGCAAATGGGGACAGGCCTCACCGGCGCTCCATTTCTACGGATACTTCCGTCGCTCCGTGTCGCGCTTTCCACGCGCATGTGGTGGCCACGGGCTTGCCTCTCCAGTTGAAAAAACGGCGTGCCTCACGAGCCTCCAACCTGTCCCCGTTTGCTAGGAAACGAGGAATGTCCCCATTTACGCCACGGCGGCGTCGGAGGCTTTCTTCTCGTGCGGCAGCGTGATGCGGAAGCGCGTGTATTCACCCTGCTTGGTGGCGATGCCGACCTTGCCGCCGGCCTTGTTGACGAGCTCGCGCACGACGTCCATGCCGATTCCGCGCGCGCCGTCCTGGCCGACGGTGGTGAATCCGGGGCGGAAGATCAGGCTGGCCAGCTTGCGCGCATCGACCTTCGCGGCGGCCGCCGGCGTCAGCACGCCCTGGCGCACGGCCTCGGCACGGATCTTCTCGTGATCGAGCCCGCGACCGTCGTCCTGCACGCTGAGCTTGAACCCTTCCGTGCCGGCGCTCATGAATTGCACGGCGACCGTCCCGACCTCGGGTTTGTCGAGCATCGCGCGTTCGGCCGGCGCCTCGATGCCATGGCGGATCGCGTTGTGGATGAGCTGCCCGAGGATCTTCTCGATGGCCTTGCGGTAGTGACCCGGCACGTCGTCGAGGCCCACGACCACCAGCGACACGCGCTTCGAATACATGTCGGCGAGGAACTGCGCCATCTCCTGCAGGCTCTCCGCCGACAGGTCCGAGAGGCGCGCCGACTTGGGCGCGACGATCGCCGCCCGCTGGACGGTCGTCGTCGCCGAGCTCGCGACACCCGCCGCCCCCACGGTGCCGCGGCCGAGACGCGGCTGGCGGATCGTCGTGCCGGTGAGCGTGGCCGAGCGTTGCGTGCTGTCGGCCGACACCGGATCCGAGGTGCCATTCTGGATGCGCCATTCGCGCAGGCGCGCCACCACTTCGCCCTGGATGGCGAGGTGGCTGAGCAGATCGTCGAGCTTCACGGCGAGCGGCAGGAAATCGTTGCCCGACAGCGTGGGCTTGTCGCGCAGCTCGCCGAGCGCGGCCTCGAAGCGCTGGGCGCGCTCGCCGACCGACGGCAGCGGCAGCCGCTCGGAGCGCGCGTGGATGCCGCGGATCAGCTCGAGGATCAGCACCAGCTTCTCGCGGAACGCCTGCGGCTCGCGCGCCGGTAGTTTGATGATGGCGCGCAGCTGGCCCGCCTTCTCGCGCGCATCGGACAGGAAATGCTCGAGCCGCGCGGCATCGACGTGCATGATCTCCTTGAGCACCTCGGACATGCGCGCATCGGGCGGGTCGATGATCGCCGCCGGATCGGGCGCCGCGCCGTTCGCGGCCGGCTCCGGCTTCATCACGTCCGGTGAGGTGATGGTGGTCGCGAGATAGTGCGCGGAATCGGCGGCCAGGCTCGGCGTCGACACCGCGAGCCGCGCGGCCGGCGCCTCGGTGGTGGAACCGGTGGCGGATGCGGCGGCGGGAAAATTCGTGGGCAGGGACGCGCCCAGCGCCGGCGCGGCGCGCACCGACAGCAGCGAATCGCCGGTGACGTCCATCGGACCCAGCTCGAACTCGCCGGTGGTCAGCGGCGCCTGCCAATCGGCGTCGAGCGTCGCCAGCGGAGCCGGCAACGGCTGCTCGACCGTGCCGGCCTCGAGCGGCAGCGGCGGCAGCTCGAGCGGCGGCGGAGTCAGCGGCTCGGACATCGCCACCGGCGCCGCGGCCGGTTCCACCTGCGGCCCGGGCAGCACCAGCGCGGGCCGCGCACCCGTCTCGCCGGCGAGGCGCTTCGCGAACGTGTCCTCGTCCAGTATCGGCACCTCGATGGTCTGCGGCACGAGACGTGGCGCCGAGATGCGCTCGATCGACACGATGATGTGGTGCACGCGGCCGTCGACGACCAGGCGCGCGAAGCGGATCGCGAGGTGGCGCGAGCCCGAGTGCACGCGCTGCAGCGGATTCGCCGTGGCGTCGACGACGGCGGTGGGCTCCGCCTTCCACAGGGCTTCCAGGTACGCGACCGCCTCGCGCCGGACGCGCACGTCGACCAGCTCGGCGATGACCTGCACGAAGGCCGTGCCGGTGGCGCAGGTGTGTCCCAACAGCTCCGGCGCGACGGCCGACGCCTCGCCCATGAGCTTGTGCTCGCGATCGAGGAACAGCACCCCGGCCTGCGACAGCTCGAGCATCGCGTACGACTGCGCGCGCGCCACGACCAGCTGTTCGTCGCGCGAACGCAGCGCGCCGCGCTGCGTCAGCGCGTAGATGGTCACGCCGATCAGGCCGATCAGCGTCGCCGCGAGCGCGACGATGGGGAAGGTGAGGAGCTCCACGGCAACCCTACGAGATCGCGCCGGCCGAGACCAGGGCGTGCGGATCGGTGGTGCCGCGATCGAGCGACTGCAGCATCTGCTCGATGGCCGCGAGCAGCTCGTCGCAGGAAGCGATGCGATGCTCGCGCGATTTCGACATGAGCCGCTCGAGCAGAGGTTGATAGGAGAGGTGATGCACGGGCAGCTCCGGCACGGGTGCCATCACGTGCTGCTGGAGCACGTCGATGGCCGAGGCACCGAGGTAGGGCTTCCGGCCCGCGAGCATCTCGTAGAGGATGACGCCGAGACTGTAGATGTCGGTACGCGCGTCGAGCACTTCGCCCTGCGCCTGTTCGGGGCTCATGTAGTAAGGCGAGCCGCGCAGCACTCCGGTGCGCGTGCTGCCGTCGCCCGACAGCAGGCTGCGCGCGAGTCCGAAGTCGATGAGCACGACACTGCCGTCGTCGCGCAGCATGACGTTCGGCGGCTTGAGATCGCGATGGATGAGGCCGGCGTCGTGCACCACTTTCAGCGAGCGCGCAATCTCGCGCAGGAAGGCGATGGCCTCGTCCGAGGTCAGCGGATTCTGCAGCCGCGCCTTGAGGTCGCCGCAGGGGAAGTACTCCATCGCGAGGTACTCGACGCCCTCGTGGATGCCGTAGTCGAACAGGTCGATGATCGACGGATGATCGAGCGCCGCGATGGCCTCGAATTCGCGCTGGAACATGATGGCGCGCTGGCCCGTGTCGTTGGGATCGCCGGGCGAATGCTTGCGCTTGGAGACCTTCAACGCGACGTTGTGACCGATGTCCTCCGAGATCGCCAGATAGACGGCAGCCGCCTCGGATTCGCCGATCTTCTGCAGGATCGTGTAACCGGGTATGTGATGGTTGTCCGGCGCCACCTGCTTCGATTCCTTCGCCTGGGCTTTCGGCATCTCCGGCGGCGAAGACTCGGAAAGCGAGCGCAAGCCCGGCAGGGAACGGGCGGCGGGGTCCTTGACGTCCGCGTTGGCGTCGACAGCCGCCGGTGCGGCCACCACCGCCGCGCGTGCCGCCTGTGCCAGGCTCGCACCGGTGTGCGTGGAGACATGCGCCTTGGCCGGCGGGGCCGCCGCCACGGCCGCCTCGGCGGCCTTCGTGAGGCCCGTGCCGGTGTGCGTGGAGATGTGGGGCTTCGCCGCGGGCCCGGCGGATGCCGCCGCCTGCGCCGCCTGGGCGGCCTTCGCGAGGCTCGCGCCGGTGTGCGTGGAGACGTGCGACCTGGCCGGATGCTCAGCCAAAGCGGCCTTGGCCGCCTGCGCCAGAGCGGAACCCGCGCCCGTATGGGTGGAGCCGGGTGACCGGGGATGCTCGGCGAGCGCGGCCTGGGCGGCACGCGCCAACGCCGAGCCGGCGCCCGTGTGCGTGGCGCCCGGCGACTTGGCCGGATGCTCGGCCAGCGCGGCCTTGGCCGCCAGCGCGAGACTGGAACCGGCGCCCGTGTGGGTGGCGCCCGGCGACAGCGCCGCGGCCCTGTCGGCCTCGGGCCTCAGCGCGCCGTTCGCGCCGGCGCGCGCGGCGCGTTGCGCCGCCTTTTCGATGGACCGCAGCGTCAGCTTGATCGAGCGGGTCAGCCGCTGCGGTGTCAGCAGGCGCTTGGGTAGATAGTCGGCGGCGCCGAGCCGCAGGCTGCGCACCGCGGTGAGCTCGCTGCCGCCCTCGGCCAGCACGATCATCTCCGGGAACCCAGCCTGGCCGCGCAGCTTGCGGATCCACTCGAGTCCGTCGGTGGTCGGCTCCTCGTAGCCCTCGTCGAACGCCAGTCCGAGCAGCACGATGTCGTAGTCGCTCGCGGTCATGGCGGTGCGCACGCGGCCGAACGAAGACCAGTCCATGATGACGATGGAGTCGTTGGGCCAGCCGACGCCGATGGCGTGCTGCAGCCAGGCGGCGTACTTCACGTCGCGTTCGATGATCAGGAATTTCTGTGTGCGCGGCTCTTCCATCTGCCTACTCTTCCGTAAACCGGATCCGTACCGCCGCGCGCTGCTCGATGGCCTTGTCGCCGCGCATCACGGGCTTGTAACGCCACTGGGCGACCGCCGTGCGGGCGGCCGCATCGAACGTGCGGCGCGGGCTCGAATTCGTGACCACGATGTCGCCGGTCGAGCCGTCGGTGCGCACGGTGTACTCGAGCTCCACCCAGCCCGTCATGCCGCGCTCGCGCGCATAGGACGGAACCTTCGGCGCCACGTATTCGATGCGCTGCAGGGTCCTCTCGCCCACCACCGAATCCTGCTGCGCGATGCGCTCGCGCGTGGCCGCGAGCTCGGTCTCGGCCGCGACGAGCTCGGCGCTCGCGAAGCCGATGATGCGCGCTTCGTTCTTCCACACGTCCGCGGCGGTGACGTCGTTGCGGGCGAGCGCGGCGCGCATCTCGCGCAGGTAGGCGTTGCCGAGGCCCTGCCGCGCGGTGGCCACGACGGGGTTCGAGGCATCGGTGCCGATGAGCGCGAGCAGGTGCTGCTTGGCGCTGTCGGCGGCCGGGTCGAGCAGGCGGTTCGCGTTGAGCGCGGTGGTGAACGACTGCGTGAGGGCCGTGACCTTGCCGGCGCGTTCGCCGATGAGCGTGTCCTGCAGCGAGCGGCGGATGTTGGCGAGCTCGGGACGCGGCGCACCGGCACCGTCGGCGTTGGCGAGCCAGCGCTCCGTTTCGGCCGCGTTGCCGGCACCCGCCGCGGCGGACGCGCGGGTCAGCAATTCCTTCTGCAGCGCGCGCGAGACTTCGGACACAGACGGATCTTCCGGCACCGTCTGGCGCGCCGCCTCCAGATAGAAGCGCGCATTGTCCTCGGCGGGTTCGATGAGCGCGCCGCTCTTGAGGCGCGCGTTGGCGAGACGCAGGTAGGTGGCGCCCTTCTCGGCGTTGTCCTTCGCGTCGGAGTCCTGCTTGCGCGTCAGGGCCGCGCGCTCGTGCTCCATCTCGATCTGCATCATGAGGAACGCGCCGCGCGCGGTGGCGGGCGTCAGCTTCTCGGCGACGTCGACCATGCTCTTGGCGTCTTCGGGATTGCCCGCGGTGAGGGCGCGCTCCGCCGCGCTCAGCAGGCGGTCCGCGACGCGGACCAGGCCGGCCTTCGCGAGTGTGTTGGTGGCATCCATCGCGAGCGCGCCGCTGAACAGCTCGACGGCATTGCGGCCGGCGGGCGAGGCGAGCTCGCCGCGCTGCAGGGCGGACTCGGCGCGTTCCAGCTGGTCGCGCAGCCGCTGCTCGAACGTGAGCACGGGCGCGGGTGTCGTCTGCTGCGTCGACTCGTCGGGCACGCGCACCGGCGTGGTGGCGCGCGCGGGTGTGGACACGGGCGCTGCGGGCACGCTCGCGGGCGGCGAAACGGGCGACGACGCGGGCTGGCGCAGGCGCTCCGCGACGGACTCCTCGGGGGCCGCAGCGGGTGGCACGGCCGCGGGCTCGCGCGCCGCAGCCGGGTTCGACCGGGCGTCCGGCGCGGGCGCCGGGGGCGGCGCGGCGGTGGACGGCGCGTTTTCCCGCGCTGCGGAAGTCTCGGCGGGAACGCGGTCTTCCTGAGCCGGCCGTGACTGGGAGGGTTCCGACACCTGCGCGGCGCGCGGCGCATCGTCTTCGCCGGAGCTGAGCGCGTACCACGCGCCGCCGACCACGACCACGGCGGCCGCCACCGCGGCGATGCCTAACAACCTGCCGCGGCCGCCGTCCGTCGTCTCGGCATTCGTGGTTTCGAAGCGCGAGAAATCCGGCCGCACCTGTTCGAGCGTGCGCTCGACGTTCTCGACCTCGTGCCGGCGCAGCGCGGCCTCGACGAACAGGCGCACGCGCGGCGCGGATACCGGCCGATGCAGGAATCGATAGACGACGCCGGAGGTGATCTGGCTCGCTACTTTCGACTGCTCCTCGGCGGTGCCGACGACGACGAGCACGAGATCGGGCCACGTGCCGCGCAACCGCTCGGACATCGCGGCGAGATCGCCTTCGATGAACATGCTGTCGAGTAGACAGGCCGAGACACGCCGGCTGTTCAGGTGCGGAGTGAGCTCCGCCTCGGACGTTACGAGTATGAGATCGTGCGTGGGATCGATCGTGCTGCGCAGGAGACCGATGAGCGCTCTATCCTGCGTGAGCGCGGCAATTGCCACCGGCGCCTGTACAGACGCGAGCATGGGTGGGTCGAAATCCGACTGCGGCAGCATGGGGGTTCGCGGCAGATCCCTGAAAGACAGTGAAAAGAAGGGGTTCCGGGGCACTTTAACAAGATATGTAAGTTTATCGGTGTGGCGCGCAGCACGACCTCGCGCACCAGTAATCCGTGAACTGCGTCCCGCCGCCATTGTCCCGTAACGAGACTACTTTCACAGTTGGGGGCCGGGGAACCGGCCCGTTATGATCGTGCCCGCCCTGCAGCAATTGGAGTGGTAAATGCCCTTGAGAGCCGTGTTTTTCGCGCTTTTGCTGGCGGTGGCCGCGGGTCCGGCCCTGGCTGCCGGCCCGAGCAACGCCCAGGAAAAGGGCGCCCGTGACTTCCTGGTGGCGGCGGCCAGCGGCAGCGCCCAGGCCATCGCCCAGGAGCTGCACCCGGACGAGCTCGAGAAGCTGCGCGGCCGCCTGCTCGAGCTGCTGCGCGCCGAGAACACCCGCCGCGACAACACCTACCGCTCCCGGCTGTTCGGGCCCGGCCGCTCCCTGGCCGAGCTCGAGAGCATGCCCGCGGTGCGCTTCTATGCCGCGCTGTCCGACCGGCTGCGGCTGCGCGCGCGGCCCTACGAGAAGTTCGAATGGCTGGCGGCCGTGCCGGACGGCAAGATTGTCTATCTACTCGGCAAAGGCGTCCCCGCCAAGGATCGCGGCGCGGTCAAGGTCACCGTCACCGTGGCGCTGATGCAATACGGCGCGCAGTGGCGCGCCGTCATTCCGAGCGAGGTCGAGGCGCAGATCGACGACCTGCTGGAAAACCGTTCGGCTCCCGCCCCCGCGTCGGGCGCCGGCCAGGGTGCGCCGGCCGGCGCGCCGCAGGCGCCGCTGGCCCCGGGCATCAGCGAGCTGCTGGCGCGTGCCGAGGCCTCGCTGGCCGCGGGCCACTGCGAGGAGTACTACGACCAGTTCATGAGCCCGAACTTCAACCGCGCCACCTCGCGCAGCGCGCGCAAGACGCTGCTGAACGCCTGCACCAACAACGAGAGCACGCGCGAGACCATGATCACCACGCTGCGCATCGTGCAGGAGCTGCGGCCGCGCTACGATCTCGGTGGCGCGCGCGCCGTCTACGACGTCAGCGGGCAGGGCCTGCCCTACGAGCGCTTCGTTCTCGAGAAGGACAAGGACCGCTGGTACATCGCGGAGTAGTTGGAACGAAAATGCTGAACATACGAGCGGCCACGGCCACCGATGCGCCGACGATCGCGAGCCTGGTGCGCGAGCTCGCGGACTACGAAAAGCTGCTGCACGAGGCAAAGGGACGTCCCGAGGACTTCCTGCGCGAGCTGGAATCGCCCAACCCGGTGATCCGCGTGCTGATCGCCGAATGGAACGGCGAGCCCGCGGGCTTCGCGCTGTACTTCTTCAACTTCTCCACCTTCGTCGCGCGGCCCGGCCTGTACCTCGAGGACCTGTTCGTGCGGCCCGCGCTGCGCAGCCATGGCATCGGCCGCGCGCTGCTGCGCGAGCTCGCGCGCGTGGCCCTGGAGCGCGGCTGCGGCCGCATGGAATGGGCCGTGCTCGACTGGAACGAGCCGGCGCTCAGGTTCTACCAGACACTGGGCGCGCGGCAGATGAAGGAGTGGATCGTCCACCGCCTGACGCCGGTCGAGATCTCGCGGCTCGCGGCGGAACGCGGTGCGGCTGGTAGTTAGTTTCCGTCGAGCGTGAAGCGCGTGCCGCGATACGCGAGCTGCGCGCCCGTCTGCGTGATGGCCTCGACGCGCACGCCGTCGGGCAGCGACTCGCCCTCGCGCAGCTTGCGCATGTTGATGAACACGAAGCGCTCGGCGGGGTTCGCGGCGTACACGTGCATGTCGAGCCGCAGCTCGGGAAGCTGTGTACCGTGCGCGATCACCTCGTCGCGCGACGGCAATCCGCCCGCGCCGCGCGCCGCCGCGGCGGCCTGCGCCTGCGCGGGCGTCACGGCTTCGGCGTAGTCGCTGGCGTTGTAGTCGGGCGGCACGGATTGCTCGTGCCCGGAGAGCACCGGCTCCTCGGCCAGCGGCGGCGTGCTGCTGGGCGCGACGGCGCCGGGCTGGGGCGCCTGCGTGCCGACCGTGATGGTGGGCGCGGAGCCCGCGGGAATGTTCACGGTGGTGGGGATCGTCACCGTGGCAGGTACGGTGACCATGCCGGGCGGCGTGCCCCCCGCAGCGGCCGGAATGGGATTGACCGCGCCGGTGGCGGGCGGCGCGGCGGCGGGGGCGCGCATCAACAACCATGCGAGCGCGCCGACATTCACCACGAACAGTGCCGCGAGGGCGACGGCCCACAGCGGCAGCCTGCGCCGCGGCGCAGCGACCTTCACCTCGAACAGCGCGGGCGAGGTCTGGCGCTGACGGTCCGTCTCGGATTTCTTGAGCGCATCGAGGATGAACGACATCTCAGCTCCCCCGACCGGCGAGCAGGCTGGGACTACCGCCCTCGTTGAGCGCTCCGTCGAGCGCGATCTGTGTCTGAACCCCCGCGATGCCGTCGACGGAAAGCCGACTCTTGCGCTGGAAGTCCTCGACCAGCGTGACCAGGTCGGCGTCGAACCGGTCGCTGGCCGGCTCCTGCGGCAGCCCGTTCACTCGCCGCAGGCTCTCGCGCAGCCACTTCACCCGCGCATCGCGCGCGCCGAAAGCGAGGACCTGCGAGCTGCCCGAAACCGGACGCCACAGGAGGACATAGTCGCCGAACCAGCTGCGCAGCAGGTCGCCGATGCGCACCAGGCGCTGGGCGCCGCCGAGATCGACGAGCGCGCGCTCGTCGTCGAGCGCCGTGAGCACTATCTGGTGGCCGCGCCCCGCGGAGTCGGTCACGTTGAGCACCGCCGGCCGGTTGAACAGCCGCAGCTGCGCGAGCGAGCCGCGCTGCGTGAGGCACTCGAGGCCGGACTCCAGCGCCTGGGTGCACGGGTCGGTGCGGCCTGCGACGTAACGCGCGCCCCAGAGCGCGAACAGCTTGTTGAAGGCGTTGTCGGGATCGGTTTCGGTATCGTACCGGCCTAACAACTCGTCGAGCTTCGGCGCGGGCGGCTCGGGTTTCGGCGCGGCCGGCGGCGGCGCGGGCGCCGCTGCGACCGGGGCCGGCGCGGCGGCGCGGGTGCGCTCCAGCAGCGGCGGCACGAACAGCACGGCGCTGGCGACGGCCACCACGGCCACGGCCGAACCCGCGGCCCAGGGCACCCAGCGCGGTGGCACCGTCCGTCCGAACACCTCGCCCGCGGCGCGCCGCACGACGCTCGCGGTGACGACGTGGCGATCCTCGGTGAATGCGCCGAGCAGCGCGCGGTCGCAGATGATGTTGATGAGCCGCGGCACGCCGTTGGACAGGCGCCGCACCTCGCGCAGCGCGCCGCGAGTGAACATCTCGTGGGCCGCGCCCGCGACGCGCAGGCGGTGGCGCACGTACGCCGCCGTCTCGCCGCCCGACAGCGGATCGAGGTGATAGCGCCCGGTGACGCGCTGGGCGAGCTGGCGCAGCTCGTTCCGCGCCAGCAGCTCGCGCAGCTCGGGCTGGCCGATCAGCAGGATCTGCAGCAGCTTCTGCGTCTCGGTCTCGAGATTGGTGAGCAGCCGCACCTGCTCGAGCACGTCGGGTGCGAGGTTCTGCGCCTCGTCGACCACGAGCACCACGCGCTTGCCATCCGCGTGCGAGTTCAACAGGTGCAGGCTCAGGTGATCGACGAGCTCCTTCACGCTGGTCTCGGACTCCGGCGCGATCGCCACGCGCAGCTCCTCGCAGATCGCGAGCAGGAATTCCGAAGCGGTGATGCGCGGATTGAGGATCAGCGCGATCTCGGCATCCTTCGGCACCTGCGCGAGCAGCGATCGAACTACCGTGGTCTTGCCGGTGCCGACCTCGCCCGTGAGCTGGATGAACCCGCCGGCCTCGTTGAGGCCGTATACCAGGTGCGCGAGCGCCTCCGCGTGCCGCCCCGAGAGGAACAGGTAGCGCGGATCGGGAGTGATGGAAAACGGCTTTTCGTTGAGGCCGAAGAACGATGCGTACATGCGATGCGAGGTGTGACTTTCTGTCTCTATATTAAACGTACGCCGCCGCTTCGGCGGCGTTAAGAGTGGCGGTACGCCTGATAGCCACGCCTGGCAAACACGCCCGGAACCCCTACCGGCGCGCGGGCGGTGTCGGCATCGGGCTACGTGTACGGACGCGGCGCCGTCCGGGTGCCTCCTCGGACTGGTCTTCCGCGCTTTCCTCGGCGCCGCGCGCCTCGGGCAATGCGCTGCCGCGCCGCACCGCCAGGTTGCCGAATCGCTCCCGGATGAGGTCGACGGTGGCATCCAGCGCGTTCGAGCCGGCACTGCCGGCGGCCTGCGCGGCCGGCGCCGTCGCGGCCGCCGTCATGAACAGGTCCATCTGGTCGGCCGCGTGCAGGTGGTTGACGCCCACGCCTAACAACCGGATGCGCGCGCGCGGCTGCTCCGCGAGCCACGCGATCAGCAGCTCGGCGGCGACCTTGGCGATGGTGCGCGAGTCGGTGGTCGAGGGCTCGAAACGCTTCTGGCGGGTGAACGTGGTGAAGTCGGCGCGCCGGATCTTAACCTGCACGCATCCGGTGGCGAGATTCTGCGCGCGCATGCGCTGACTGGCGCGATCGGCGAGCCGCAGCACCTCGGCGCGCATGCGGTTGGGGTCGGCGAGGTCGCTGGCGAACGTTTCCTCGGCCGAGATGGATTTCTCGTCCCACTCCGACATCACCGGCCGCTCGTCGATGCCGGCTGCGCGCTCGCGCATGCGCTGCGAATCGCGGCCGAAGATCGGCCACAGCACCGAATCCGGTGCGGTGCGCAGCAGGCCGAGAGTAGTGAGGCCCGCGGCCGCCACGCGCTCGCCGAGCTTGCGCCCGAGGCCGGGCAGGCGGCACACCGGCAGCGGATCGAGCACGGCACGCATGTTGCCGGCGTTGACGACGGTCAATCCGTCGGGCTTCTCGAGATCCGACGCGATCTTCGCTACCAGCTTGTTGGGCGCGACACCGACCGAGGCGCGCAGCCGCGTGACCGCGCGGATCTTGTCCTTGATGCCGCGCGCGATCGACACCGCGTCGCCCTTGAGCGCGAGGCTGGCGGTGACGTCGAGGAATGCCTCGTCGAGCGACAGCCCTTCGACCACCGGCGTGTATTCATGAAACACGCTGAATACCTGGTGCGAAACCTCGCGATACACCGACATGCGCGGCGTCACGCAGATGGCGTGCGGGCAGCGTCGCAGCGCCTCGCGGATCGGCATGGCCGAGCGCACGCCGAACACGCGCACCTCGTAACTGGCCGCCGCGACCACGCCGCGGTTGCTGGTGCCGCCGACGATGACCGGCTGACCGCGCAGCCGGGGGTCGTCGCGCTGCTCGACGGAGGCGTAGAACGCGTCCATGTCGACGTGCAGGATGGCGCGCAGGGCGGTCATGACCGCTCTTTTACAACGTTCCCGGCTGTGAGCCTACTTCTCGACGGTGATCGTGACCTTTTTCGAGATCACGGCCGGGTCGTGCGGCACGTGCAGCGAGTCGCCCAGCACCAGCATCAGCGTGTGCTTGCCCGGCGGCAGCGTGACGGTGGTTTCCGTCTGGCCCTTGCCGAAGTGCACTGTTTTCTCGTTCGCGGGCAGCGGCTGCGTGAGGTCCGCGGGCGCTTCGCTGTCGATCAACAGGTGATGGTGGCCGGTGTTCTCGAGCTTGATGCCCGCGGGCGCGATGCCCATTCCCTTGAGCCCGAACACCACGGTGACGGGGCCTTTGACCTTTGCGCCATCCTTCGGCGACACGATGTACGCCTCGGCGCCGGCGGGTGAGGGCTCGCGCGCGAGGGCGGCGCAACCAGCGCCGAGTGCCAGGGTGGCGAAGACCAGGCGGGCAAGAGTGGATGTGTTCATCGGAACCTCCTTGTGCGGGGGCCGAAATTACGTCGAGCGGCGCCGGCCACGCAAGCGGCGCGTGCGCGCCCTACAGTGTCAACGCGCTGACGATGGCGGTGAGCAGCAAGACCAGGAAGCTGGTCATGATGTAGGCGAAGCCGATCGTGACGTACTTGCCGAACGTCAGGCCCCGCGATTGGGCGTAGTAGACCCGCATGGCGCGGAACACGTACCAGATCATGTAGAGCCAGATCGCGAGCTCCAGCAGCCCGAGGTACTCCCCCACCACGGGGATGCGGCCGAGCAGGCTCGAGATCGCGAGCGCCAGGAACACGAACGCGTGGTTGTGGATCAGGAACAGCAGGTGCTCGACGTAGTAACGGCGCGGGCGCCAGTACAGGAGCTTCATGACCAGCGCGAGCAGCGGCAGGAACACGAACATCGCGTGCGGGATGTTGTGCACGATGGATTCGAACAGTCCCTTGCCGTGATCCTCGGTGGAACGCAGGCACAGCTCGCGCAAATTGGCGTAGTTGCGCCCCGCCTTCGGGTCGGGCTTCTCGAATTCCTTGCAGAACTCGGTGAACACGTTCTGCTCGCGCAGCCCGCCCTTCTTTTCGCCTGCCGTCTCGTCCGCAGGCGCTTTGCCGTCCACCACCGCCTGCTCGCGCGCGGCTTCGGCGCGGACCGTGGCGGCAGCCTGGGCCGCGCCCGGCGCCCTGGCACCCGCACTTTCGAGTGCGGTGGCGGCCGCGTCGAGGCTCGCGACGCGCTCGGCGGTCGGCTCGTCGTCGAGATTGATGTCGACCGCCGCGTTGCCCGCCTGGTCCGGAAGGCTGGCGACCAGGAAGAAGAACACGCTGATGACCAGGTAGAGCCGGAACGGCGGTAGATAGCTCACGCGCCGGCCGTCGAAGAACTCGCGCGTCAGCCGCCCGGGACGCGACACCAGCAGCCACAGCGTGCGCCACACCCGCGAGTCGGCGTGCGTGATGCTCTCGAAGGCCTCGTGGGCGAAGTGCGCCACCGAGTGCACGTGCGGCTCATGGTGCTGCCCGCAGGCAACACAGTATTTTCCCTGCAGCACGGCGCCGCAGTTGGCGCACGCCGCCTCCGCGCGCACCGCGGGCAGGGGCGGAACCGGGGAGGCGGGCAGGCTGGCTACCGGCTCGTCGGTCACGCGACCTGGAAGCTCGCGGGCGCGGCCGGACGAGCCGTGTCGGGCTGCGCCTGCGCGGCCATCTCTTCGGTGGTGAAATCGTCGACGCTGATGAGGTCCATGACCTTGCGGTCATAGTCGCGCATCATCGCGGCCTCGGTGTCCGAGATGATTCCCGCCGTCAGCGCCTGCGCGATCTGACCGGGCACGTCGAGTGCCGTCACCTTGCCGGTCTTCACGCCCTCGACGCGGATGCGTTTCTCCACGGGCTCCGCGATCTGCGCCATCACCAGTGCTTCCTGCAGCAGGCCGAGCGCGTTGGTGGGCTCGAGCGTGCGATACACGAAGCGGCACAGGCGATCGCGCATGTCGGTGACGTTGAGCACCGCGTCGGCGAGCGTGTGCCCGAGCCGGTCGCTGGGCGCGGAATACGCGCGGCCGCCCGGGAAGATGAGCACGCGCATGACGCCGGCGAGGAAGCGGTTCGGGAAATTGCGCAGGAAATCGTGCAGCTGGTCCTGCGCCTTGTAGAGCTGGTTGCGGCAGGCCCATTCGACCACGGGGAGGTCGTCGGGCGGTCGGCCCTGGTTCTCGTGGTGCTTGAGCACCATCGACGCCAGATACATCGCCGAGAGCACGTCGCCCAGCCGCGCCGACAGGTTCTCTTTCTTCTTCAGGTAGCCGCCGAGCGTGAGCATGGCGACGTCCACGGCGAACGCGAACGAGGCGGAGAAACGCACGATGTGCTGGTAATAGCGCTTGGTGTCGCCGACCTCGGGCACGCGGGTGAAGCGCGCGTGCGTGAGCGCCATGACGAACGAGCGCACGGCGTTGCTGATGGTGAAGCCGATGTGGCCGAACAGCGCACGGTCGAATTCGTCCACGCCTTGCTTGCGGTGGGGGTTGCGCGCGGCGTTCATCTCCTTGAGCACGAACGGATGGCAGCGCACCGCGCCCTGGCCGAAGATGATGAGCGAGCGCGTGAGGATGTTTGCGCCCTCGACCGTGATCGCGACCGGTATCGCCTGGTAGCTGCGGCCGAGATAGTTGCGCGGCCCGAGCTGGATGCCCTTGCCGCCGTGCACGTCCATCGCGTCGTTCGCGACCTGACGGCCCATCTCCGTGACGTGATATTTCAGCATCGCCGAGGGCACCGACGGCTTCTCGCCGCCGTCTATGGCACCCGCGGTGACCGAGCGCGCCGCGTCCATGGTGTAGCAATAGCCCGCCATTCGCGCGAGCACGGCCTCGACGCCTTCGAACTTGCCCACCGGCATGTTGAACTGGCGGCGGATGCGCGTGTACGCGCCCGAGGCGAACACGCCGGCCTTCGAGCCACCCGTGGTGTTGGACGGCAGCGAGATGCAGCGGCCCACGGAGAGCTGTTCGACCAGCATGCGCCAGCCCTGGCCGGCCATCTTCGGCCCGCCGATGATGGTGTCGAGCGGCACGAACACGTCCTTGCCCGACAGCGGCCCGTTCTGGAACGGCACGTTCAGCGGGAAGTGCCGCCGGCCGATGGCCAGCCCCGCGGTGCCGCGCGGGATGAGCGCGCAGGTGATGCCCAGGTCCGCCTTCTCGCCCAGCAGCTTGTCCGGGTCGTACATGCGGAAGGCGAGGCCCACGACGGTGGCGACCGGTGCGAGCGTGATGTAGCGCTTCGAGAAGTTGAGCTTGAGGCCGACGATCTCGCGCCCCTGCCACAGGCCCTTGCAGACGACGCCGGTGTCCGGCAGGGAGGCCGCGTCCGAGCCCGCGCGCGGGTGCGTCAGCGCGAAGCACGGCACCTCTTCGCCGCGCGCCAGCCGGGGTAGATAGTGGTTCTTCTGCTCCTCGGTGCCGTAGTGGTTGAGCAGCTCCGCGGGTCCGAGCGAGTTGGGCACCGCGGTGGTCGCGGCCAGCAGCGCGCTGCGGCTGGCGAGCTTCACCAGCACGCACGAATGCCCGTAGGCCGAGAACTCGAGGCCGCCGTACTTCTTCGGGATGATCATCGCGAAGAAGCCCTTCTGCTTGAGGTAGTCCCAGACGTGCTTGGGCATGTCGGCGCGGTTGTGGGTGACGTCCCAGTCGTCGAACATGCGGCACAGCTCCTCGCACGGTCCATCGAGGAAGGCCTGTTCCTCGGCGGTGAGCTGCGGCGGCTTTGCGGCTAACAACTTCTCGAACTTGGGCTTGCCCGTGAAGAGCTCGCCGTCCCACCACACGGTGCCGGCCTCGAGCGCCTCCTTCTCGGTCTGCGACATCGACGGCAGCATGCGCATGTAGGCCTTCATGAACGGCCTGGTGATGAGCAGCTTGCGCAGCGGGCGCAAATTGAAGAGCCACAGCGCGGCCAGCATCACCCAGAGGAAGCCCTGCCACACGCCGGCAGGCGGCGCGTCCCACGGACCCCAGGTGTACGCGGCGAGCAACAGCGTGAACACGATGGTGAAGACGATGAGCGGCAGGCGCTTGTACGCGAGGAAGACGACCGCGCCGATGAACAGCAACGTGAAGGCGGTGCCTACTTTCGCCACGTAGTAGGCGCCGGCGATCAGGGAAAGGATGACCAGGATTGCGCCGAGCATGGGAGGACCCCTCGTTTCACGTGTCCTGAAACTATAGCCATTTCCCGGGGGCGGCGCGCGTGGCAGCGCTGACATCCCGCCATCGGGCGCGCGGCGGGCGGATGCCGTCGGCCCGTCGCGCATCCGGCCGCAAATCGGCCTGAAATTGGTGTAGAAACGCACCGCTATGGCGAATGCGGATTTGTTCACCAGCGTCGCGCGCGAGTACGCGAGCTTCAGGCCCGGCTATCCACCCGAGCTGTTCGCGTGGCTCGCGGGCGCCGCGCCGGCACTCGACGCCGTCTGGGATTGCGGCTGCGGCAGCGGCCAGGCCAGCGTCGCGCTGGCCGGCCCCTTCGCGCAGGTTTACGCGACGGATGTGGCCGCCGAGCAGATAGCGGCGGCGAGGCCCCATCCGCGCGTGCGCTACTCCGTGGCGCCGGCCGAGCGCTCGGGCCTGCCCGCCGCTTCGGTGGATGTCGTCACCGTCGCGCAGGCGCTGCACTGGTTCGATGTCGAGGTGTTCTACGCGGAGGCACACCGGGTTGCGCGCCGCGGTGCGCTGGTGGCGGTGTGGAACTACCCGCGCCCCGAGCTCGTCGACGCCGGTCTCGACCGGCTGTTCCTCGATTTCTATCGGAACGTCGTGGGGCCGTACTGGCCGCCGGAGCGCCGGCACATCGAGGCGAATTACGCGACGCTGCCGCCGTTTCCGAAAGAGCTGGGGTTCACGGATCTGCATCATCCGCAATTCGGGCTGACGCTCGACTGGAGCCTCGAGCAGCTGCTGGGCTACGTGAGCAGCTGGTCGGCGACCGCGCGGTACAAGAAGGCGCTCGGCGACGATCCCGACCCGCTGCTGCGCGCCGCGCTCGCACCGGCCTGGCCGGCCGGGGGTGCGCGCGTACCGATCCGCATGCCCATCGGCCTGCGGGTGGCGCGGCTAGGTAGTTAGATCAGGTCCTTGACGCCGTCGCGCTCCTCGCGCAGCTCGTGGTCGGTGGCGTCCATGCGCTTGCGCGAGAACTCGTCGATCGCCAGCCCCTGCACGACCTTGTATTCGCCGTTCGCGCAGGTGACCGGGTAGGAATACACCACGCCATCCTTGATGCCGTAGCTGCCGTCCGCGGGCACGGCCATGCTGATGAAGTTGTCGGCGGCGGTGCCGAGATGCCAGTCGCGCATGTGGTCGATGGCCGCGGAAGCAGCCGACGCGGCCGAGGACGCGCCGCGCGCCTTGATGATGGCCGCGCCGCGCTGCTGCACGGTGGGGATGAAGCCCTCCTCGTACCACTTGCGATCGACCAGCGAATGCGCCGCCTTGCCGTCGACGGTGCAGAAGTTGAGGTCCGGATACTGCGTGGAGGAGTGATTGCCCCAGATGAGCATCTTGCGGATCTTCGTCACGTGGCTGCCGGTTTTTTCGGCGAGCTGCGACACCGCACGGTTGTGATCGAGCCGCGTCATCGCGGTGAAATTGCGCGGGTTCAAGTCCCGGGCGTTGGCGCGCGCGATCATCGCGTTGGTGTTGGCCGGGTTGCCCACCACGAGCACTCGGATGCCGCGGTCCGCCACCTCGTTCATCGCCTTGCCCTGCGCGGAGAAGATCTGCGCGTTCGCCATCAGCAGATCTTTGCGCTCCATGCCCTGGCTGCGCGGACGCGCGCCCACCAGCAACGCAGCCTGGCAATCCTTGAACGCGACGCGCGCGTCGTCGGTCGCCACGATCTTGTTGAGCGTCGGAAAGGCGCAGTCGTTGAGCTCCATCACCACACCCGCAAGCTGCGGCAGCGCCGGCGTCACCTCGAGCAGGTGGAGGTTCACGGGCGTGTCCGCGCCCAGCATCTGACCCGACGCGACACGGAAGGCGAGGGCGTAACCGATCTGCCCTGCGGCACCGGTGATGGCGACATTGACGGCGGGTTTCATTCTTGCTCCGGACGGCCTGAAAAAACGCGGCCGGATTCTAACAGAGCGCCGGGACCCGGGCTCCGGCCGGCCGGTTGATCAGCGGTCGGGGGCGACGGCGTAGGCGCGGTGCTGGCGCTCGTATTCCGCGCGTTCCGCGTCCGCGCGGGCCACGTCACCCGAGGCGCGCAGGCGCTCGATTTCCGCCAGCCACGTCGTCGGATCGCGGCGGTACTCGGGCGGCGGCTCCACGGCGGCGCTCGCCACGGGCGCGGTGCTCATCTCCACGCGTGCGCGCGCGTCCGATGCCCCTGCGGCCCGGTTGCGACCGGCGAGGATCGGCGCCGGCGGCGGTTCCGCGTGACGCTGCGCTTCTTCATCGGAAACGAAGCCGCCCGCAGGCGGCGGTGCCGCGGGCGCGGGCGGATCGAGCTGCACGATCACCGCGCCCCCGTCCGGCTCGGCGGCGGTCATCGCGCCGTCCGCGGCGACCACGGGCGCCTCGACCGGTGCATCGACGCGGCGCGCCGCTTTTTCCAAAGAGACATCCGTCGCCGGCTGCCGCGCGGGCTCATGCCTGGGCATGAGCTGCAGCACCACCGTGAACGCCACCGCGAGCGTAGCGGCGACCGCGAATGGCGCGGTCCAGCGCGGCGCGCGATACATGCGTTGCGGGCGCGGGACCTCGATGGCCTCGCGCGCCTGGCGCAGCACCATGCGGTCGAGCTCCGGCGGCGGTTCGAGCGCGTCGTCGTCGCCGGAGCGGTCGAACAGTGGCTTGCGGCGCCGGAGGAAATCGTCGAATTCGTCGTCGGGCGTGTTCATGTCGCCGTCTCCGCGACGGACAGCGCCGCCTTGAGCTTGCCGACCGCGTAGCGCAGTCGGCTCTTCGCCGTCTCGGTGCCCACGCCCGTCACGCGTGCGATCTCTTCGAGGGACAGGTCCGACTCCTCGTGCAGTAGATAGACGTCGCGCTGTTCGGCGGGCAGCGTCGCGAGCGCCGCGCGGTAGCGGCGCGTCGCCTCGTCGCGTTCGAGCGTGGTGTCCGGGCGCGCACTCTCGTCGGCCGGCAGCAGGTCCGCGGCGTCGGCATCCTCGATGTTCGCCCCGGTGGGCCGCGATTTCACGCGGCGGCAATGATCGATGAAGCAATTGTGCGCGAGCGTGAACAGGAAGGTGCGAAATTTGGCCCGCGGCTCGTAGCGCGCGCGGTTGACGATGACGCGGCTCCACACTTCCTGAAACAGATCGTTGGCGATCTCGCCGTCGCGCGACTGGCGCGTGAGGTAGCGATAGAGCGCGGCTCGATGCCGTGCATACAGGGTTTCGAAGGCGCGCAGGTCGCCGTTTGCGTAAGCGATCATGAGTTGCGCATCGTCGTCGTCGGTCACGAACGGCACTGTACGCGCCGCGCTCGCGCGCGCGAAGCGCGGTGCCGAATCCGAAGTAGTGAGACCGTCCATCGTGATGGCCACCGCGTTCACGGCTGCATCACCTCGTCGTATTTCGGCTCCGCAGTGTTCAGCGCGTAGATCTGAAAGCGCGGCGAGAAATCCGGCAGCGCGGACGGCACGTTTACACAGGTGCCGGAGGCCGCAGCTCGGCCGGTGGGCATCTCGTTGGCGATCCAACCCGCCGCCAAAGCCCCGTGCGCCACAACAATTCCAAACAGAAACAGCATCTTAGGTCCCATGTTGGCTCCTGTGCGGGGTTTTGTGGCCTCAGAGACTGCAACGCGGCAGGAAGATTTTTTGGGTTAGGGGGTTGCTTCTGCGTTGGTGTTGTAGTTATATATAACACCAACACGTAGCGCGAATCACAAAAGGTGAGTCGCGGTGAATCAGACAGCCAAGGAGAAGATCATGTTGACCCTGGACCTCAAGAAAGTAGTCGCGAGCGCCGTTGCCGCGCTGATGCTCACTGTCCTCGTGAGCTGGACCTTCGTCGACTCCACGCGAGTCGTGGACGGTACGAACACCGGCGGCCGCGGCATCGTGGCCACTCTGAGTGCCCTGGTACGCTAGGTCACCGGAGCACTCTCATGGACCCGCAATGGGACGACAGCCAGCCGATCTACAGGCAGCTGCGTGATCGAGTGGTGGCGATGATCCTCGAGGGTGTCCTCAAAGAAGGTGATCCGCTGCCCTCGGTGCGCGCAGTAGCGGCGGAGTTTCGTCTCAACCCCCTCACCGTTCTCAAGGGATACCAGCAGCTCGTCGATGAGCAGCTGGTCGAGAAGCGGCGCGGGCGCGGAATGTTCGTCAACAACGGTGCCCGCCAGGCGCTCATGAAGGACGAACGCCAGTACTTCCTGGAAACAGAGTGGCCGAAGGTCTACGCGACGATCTCGCGTCTCGGCTTCACCACGGAAGAACTCATGAAACGAGGCGCGAAGTCGGCTCCGGTCTCCCAGCCGTTCCCGACCCAGGCCAATGCAGGCGAAGAAGATGACGACAATAATTGAAGCTCGCGGACTCACGAAGCGCTACGGCGACACGCCGGTGCTGCGCGGGGTGGATCTCAACGTCGCGGCCGGGCGCATCGTCGGCCTCATCGGCCCGAACGGCGCCGGCAAGACTACCGCCATCAAGGCGATCCTCGGCCTGACTTCGTTCAAAGGCGACCTCAAGGTGCTGGGCCGCGATCCGCGCACGGAACGCGATGAGCTCATGAAAGAGGTGTGCTTCATCGCCGATGTCGCGGTGCTGCCGCGCTGGATCAAGGTTTCGCAGGCCGTCGACCTCGTCGCCGGCTTGCATCCGCGCTTCGATCGCAAGCGCGCCGTGGAATTCCTCGCGAAGACCGACATCCGCATGGATCGGCGCGTGCGCCAGCTCTCGAAGGGCATGGTGACGCAGCTGCATCTGGCTCTGATCCTCGCGATCGACGCGCGCCTGCTGGTGCTCGACGAGCCGACGCTCGGTCTCGACCTGCTGTTCCGCCGCTCCTTCTACGACAACCTGCTGAACGACTACATGAACAAAGAGCGCACGATCCTCGTGACCACGCACCAGGTGGAGGAGATCGAGAACATCCTCACCGATGTGCTGTTCATTCAGCACGGCAAGATCGTCCTCGACTCCGCCATGGATTCGTTGGCCGAGCGCTTCGTGCAGCTCGTGCCCACCGCCGGCAATGTCGACAGGGCGCGCGCGCTGAAACCCTTCTGGGAGCGCGAGATCTTCGGCCGCGTCGCGATGCTGTTCGACGGCGGCAACCACGAGGAGCTCGCCGCGCTCGGCGAGCTGCGCGCGCCCTCGGTCGCCGACCTGTTCGTCGCCATGATGCAACCCGCCGGTGCCCCGGCGGCCGCTTCGAAGGAGGCCGCATGAACACCATGATCGTGCTCGTCCGGCGCGAGCTGTGGGAAAACCGCTCGCTGTGGATGGTTCCGCTCATCATGGCGGGCGTGCTGCTGCTAAGCGTCGCGATCGGCGGTCTGCATATCAACGATGACAACCTCGGTCTCGGCAAAGGTCTCGTATCCGCCGATCACCAGCTCACCGAAATGGAAAAAGGCCGCATCGCCGACGAGTTCAACAAGCACCAGGACAAGGCCGATTTCGCCTACGCGATGATGATCTCGGTGCTCACCATGATCGAGATGTTCGCCATCTGCGTCGTGGTGTTCTTCTACCTGCTCGACTGCCTGCTGCAGGAGCGCAAGGACCGCAGCATCCTGTTCTGGAAGTCCCTGCCGATTTCAGATGGACAGGTGGTCACGTCGAAGGTGCTGACGGCTCTGGCGCTGGCTCCGCTGTTCACGCTGCTAGTGTCGGGGGTGCTGCAGATCCTGGTCGGCGCCGTCGTCTGGCTGCGCTTCAGCCAGTCGTTCTTCGGGGACTTCGTGCCGGTGTGGAAACCCGGCATCTGGCTCGAGATTCAGGCGGCGCACCTGATGTTCGTGCCGACCGCGATCCTCTGGTACCTGCCGATCGCGGGCTATCTGATGCTCGTGTCGATCTGGTCGCGGAAAAACGCCTTGCTCTGGGCCGTGCTGCCGTGGGTGTCGCTGCTGCTCATCGAAGGTCTGCTGTTCCAGTCACATCGAGTCGCGGACTTCCTCGGCGACCGTTTCGCGGGCGTGTTCGTACTGTTGGACCTGCCGCGAAACGTGCAGGACAAGAAAATGTTCCAAGAGCTCTTGCTCGGCGAATGGGCCTCGCATATCGGCAATGTCTATGCGAGTTACAAGTTGTGGCTGAGCATCGCGGCGGGCATCGCGTTCTTCTACGCGGCGGTCCGCATCCGCCGCTATCGGGACGAGAACTGATCCGGCGTTGATCCACCGTCCATGGCGGCCCGCGGGGTACACTGCGGGCCGCCATGCATTTAAGCCTTCAGCGCGACGGCGACACACTCGAAGTCGAACTGGCCGGAAGCTGGCGTGGCGCCGAGCTGCCGGCGATCGACGCCGAGCTCGCGGCGCAATCGTTCGCCGGCGCGCATCACATCCGGGTGACCATTCCCGAATCGGTCGAGCTCGATCTCGCCGGCGCCTGGCGGCTGCGCGAATGGCTCAAGTCCGCCGAGGATGCGGGCCTCACGGTCGAGTACGCCGGCGGCACGCCGGGTCAGGTCGAGCTCATCGACTCCACCCTCGCGGGCAAGGTGCGCGTGACACCGCCCTCGTCGTCGGAGCCCACTTTCGAACCGGTGAGCGCGCTCGGCCGCCAGGTGACGCGGCGCTGGAACAGCATGCTGCTCGCGCTGGCATTCCTCGGCCACACCACCATGACCTGGCTGCGCGCCTGCACCAGCTGGCGGCGGCTGCGGCCCACGTCGATCACGCGCCACGTCTACGAGACCGGGCTCACCGCCATTCCCATCGCCTGTCTCATCGCGTTCCTGATCACGGTCATCATCGCGTACATCGCGGCGCAGTACATGCGCACCTATGGCGCGGAGATCTACGTCGTCGATCTCATCACCATCTCGGTGCTGCGCGAGCTGGCTGTGCTGCTCACCGCCATCATCGTTGCCGGCCGCTCCGGCAGCGCGTTCGCGGCGGAAATCGGCGTGATGAAGCTCAACGAGGAGGTCGACGCGCTGCACGCCATCGGCGTGGATCCGCACGAAGTGCTGGTGGTGCCGCGGGTCATCGGACTGGTGATCGCGCTGCCGCTGCTCACCGTCGCGGCCGACATCGTGGGGCTCACCGGCGGCGCGCTGCTGTGCCATTTCCTGCTGGACATGCCGCTGGTGCTGTTCATCGAGCGCGCGCAGGACGCCATCGCGCCGACGACATTCTGGGTGGGCATCATCAAGGCGCCGGTGTTCGCGCTGCTGATCGCGCTCACGGGCACGTACCGCGGCCTCCAGGTACGCGATTCCTCGCGCGAGCTCGGCCGTCTCACCACCACCGCCGTGGTCCAGTCCATCTTCCTCGTGCTGCTCGCCGACGCGATGTTCGCGGTGGCATTCTGGCTGCTCGACATATGAGCCCCGCCGCGGCAGGAGATGCGCTCCTCGAAGTGCGCGGCCTCGTTAACCGCTTCGGCGCGCAGATAGTGCACGACGGCCTCGACATGACGGTCGAGCAGGGCGAGGTGTTCGGCATCGTCGGCGGCTCGGGGTCGGGCAAGTCGGTGCTGCTGCGCTCCATCCTCGGGCTGCAGCATTTCCAGGCCGGCGAGGTGCGGCTGATGGGGCGTTCGCTGCGTGGCATCGGCGCCGCGGAGCTCAAGCAGATAAAGTCGCAATACGGCGTGACCTTCCAGCAGGGCGCGCTGTTCTCCTCGCTCACGGTGCTGCAGAACGTGCAGCTGCCCATGCTCGATCACCTGTCGCTGTCACCGCGCGCGCTCGAAGAGCTCGCGCTGCTCAAGGTGCGGCTGGTGGGCCTGCCCGACGATGCCGCGCGCAAGTATCCCGCGCAATTGTCCGGCGGCATGATCAAGCGCGCGGCGCTGGCGCGCTCGCTCGCGCTCGATCCGCGGCTGCTCATGCTCGACGAGCCGACGGCCGGCCTCGACCCCATCAGCGCGGCGGCGTTCGACGAGCTGCTGATGGACCTGCGCCAGCAGCTAGG
>JBIOZI010000267.1:0-8493 GCA_044871085.1 Steroidobacteraceae bacterium
CGCGCGCGTAGCTGATGAAGACATCCTGCCGCGGCTCGCCGCTGCGATCTTCGACGCCGCCCGCCTGGGCGTCAGCAACTTTTTTGCCGGGGCGGTCCATGCATCACCTCCGAAAGCACGCGAGATCGTTCGCAACCGCAAGTGTGTCAACGAGGAGCATCTGCATTTCATTCACGATGGACGGTCCAGTACGCGCACGGGCACGCGCAGGATCGCGGTGCTTGCGGGTTTTATAGCCGATGCGGACGTCAAAGGCTCAGGAATGAACACGACGCCATGCGCCATCGCCCTCCACTAACAAGGCGAGGCACGTAGAGGTATCCTAACGACGCACCAGTTTCATGGGGACAACCGATGCACACGAATCTCTTCGCCCTGCGCCTCGCCGCCGCCACTGTGGCGGTCGCCCTGTCGACGCCGCTCGTCGCACAGCAGCTCGAACGCGACGTGGGAGTCGTCAGCGAGGATGTGGAAGGGCGGCTGGAGGGTTACAGCTACCAGGAAGGGCCGGTTTCGACACTCGAGTTCCACGGCACGGCCATCGCGCTGCGCGCCGAGGGTGAGGGGGAGGTCGAGTTCCAGGATGGGCGCGCGCGCGTCGAGGTCGAGGTTAAGGGAATGCCGGCACCGGCTTCGCTGGGCCCTTTCTCAACCTACGTGTTGTGGGCCGTGACGGCCGATGGCCGCGCCACCAACATCGGTTCGATCGAAACGGAGAACGGGCTCGGCTCTCTCGCGACCTCGACCTCGCTGTCGCAGTTTGCCTTGATCGTCAGCGCGGAGCCGCACTTCGCGGTCACGGCGCCCTCCAAATACCTGGTGCTGCGCAATCTCGGAAAACGCATTCGTGGCAAGCGCGTGATGATTCCGGGGCTGACGGAGCGCCTCGACTACAAGAGCCTTGCGCGACAGAAGGTGGATCCGAAGGCGCGGTACGAGGTGCCGGCCGACCTGGTGCAGGCGCGCTACGCGCTCGCGATCGCCAGCGGCGCGGAGGCAAACAAGTACGCGGCGAAGGAATTCGAGCAGGCGCAAGGCTTGCTCGCCAAGGCCGAAGAAGCGCAAGCCAGCAAGAAGGGCGGCATCCGCAAGACCGTCCCGCTCATCGCCCGCGACGCGGTGCAGATGGGTGAGGATGCACGCCGACAGGCGATTCTCGGCCGGCAGGCTGCAGATGCCGCGGCACTCGCCGCCGAGGAGACGAAGAAGCGCGAAGAGGCGACTGCTGCCGCGCGCCGTGACGCCGAGGAGAAGGCGCGGGTCGCCGCCGAGCTCGCGGCGCAGGAGGCAGCCCGGCAGAAGGCACTCGCCACCGAGCAGGCCTCGCGCGAGGCGGCTTCGGAGGCACAGCGCCAGGCACGCGCGGATCTCACGGTGCGGCTCAATCGCGCGTTGCCGACACGGCAGACGGAGCGCGGAATCGTCGCCGAGATCGCAGGCGTGCAATTCGCGACGGCAAAGGCCGATTTGCGCCCGGAGGCGCGCGAGGCGCTCGCGCGTTTCGCTGGAATCATCGGCGTGTACCCTTCGATTCACGTCACCGTCGAGGGCCACACGGACAGCACCGGCAGCTCCGAGACGAACCAGACGCTGTCGCAGTCGCGCGCGACCGCGGTACGCGAATATCTGGCGGCGCAGGGCGTCGAGTCCTCTCACATCGACGTGCAGGGACTGGGCCCCGATCGACCGGTCGCCGACAACGCGACCGCAGAAGGGCGCGCGCGCAATCGGCGAGTCGAGATCATCCTGACAGGCGACCTGCTGCCCTCGGCGAACTGACGCGTACAGACGCTGGAAATCCAGAAGGTAAAAGGCCCCGTCGGGAAACCGGCGGGGTCTTTCGCTTCAGGTCGACTCCATACGTAAGCCCCGATGGACAAAGAGCCCCCAGTGGGAACAACAATATCCCCGGGAGGGTATAGAAATGAAAAGAAGAACCTTCGTCTCCTGGGCCGTCTCCACCGGCGCGACGGCGCTGCTGCCGGCGCGGCAATTGCTCGCATCCACCGCGGACACTGCGGCGATCGGCCGCACGGGCAAACAACTCGTGCTTCGCGGCCGCGACATCGATGAGCTGCGCGGCAGTCTTCGCGGGCAGCTTCTCACCGCCGGCGAGGAGGGCTATGAGCAGGCGAGGCGCATCTGGAACGGCGCCTTCGATCGCCGTCCGGCACTCATCGTCCGATGTGCGGGTGCGTCGGACGTCGTGCAGGCCGTGAGCTTCGGCCGGGCCCAGGATCTGCTCATCGCGGTGCGCGCCGGTGGGCACAGTCTCTCGGGACAGTCCTCCTGTGACGGCGGGCTGATGATCGACCTGTCACTCATGCGCGGCGTCCGCGTAGACCCGACGGCGCGCACGGCGCGTGTGGAGTCCGGTGCATTGCTGGGCGATCTCGATCGCGAGTCGCAGGCCTTCGGCCTGGCCACGCCCGCGGGCCGCGTTTCCCACACCGGCGTCGCGGGCCTGACATTGGGCGGAGGTTTCGGCCGGCTCACGCCGCGCTTCGGCCTCTCCTGCGACAACCTGCGTGCCGCGGACGTCATCACGGCCAATGGCGCCTTCGTGCGGAGCAGCGCGGACGAAAACCGCGACCTGCTGTGGGGATTGCAGGGCGGCGGCGGCAACTTCGGCGTGGTGACGTCTTTCGAGTACCAGCTCCACCTCGTGGCGCCGATGATGTACGGCGGCGTTCTGGTCTATCCACTGGCCAAGGCCAGGGAGCTGCTGCGCTTCCTGGCGGAATTCTCCGACCGTAGTCCCGAGGAGTTGTTTGTCGACACCATGCTCGCCACCCTGCCGCAGGTCGGCAAGGCGCTGGCATTTTCCGTCTGCTACAGCGGCGCCCCGGAAAAAGGGGAGGTGGTGGTCAAGCCATTGCGCCAGTTTGGCCCGGTGGTGGATGCCGTCCGGCACGCCCGCTACGTGGAGCTGCAGGCGGCCCAGGATCGCGGCGCGCAGCACGGCCGCGGCTACTACGAGCGCTCCGGCTTCCTCACGCGCATCGAGCCGGAGTTGATCGAGGCGTCCGTCGATTGCATGGAATCCACCGCCCTGCCGGGTGCGCGCATCATGTTCACGGGCGACTGTGCCGGCGCGTTCAACCGGGTGGCACGCGACGCCACCGCGTTCTGGAACCGCGACGCGCGCTCCACGCTCATCGTACAAAGCTTCTGGGACGATCCGCGCGACGCTGCGGCTTCCGAGGCGCACCGGCAATGGGCGCGCGAGACGTTTGATCGCCTCTCGCCGCACACGAAGGGGTTTTACGTGAACACCATCGCCGTGGATGATCCGACCCAGCGCGTGCGCGCGACCTATGGCGACAACTACGCTCGCCTGGTGGCGCTCAAGCGCAAGTACGATCCGACGAATCTGTTTCGGCGCAATGCCAACATCGATCCGGGCGGCTGAAGGCCGAGTGGGCCTACGATCAGGAGAAGCTGCAAGAGCGGCAACAGTGCCGTCGAGGAGTTAGACCGGCGGGCCGGAGCCGCCCTGCGAAGATGGCCGTCTGGAACTCCTTTCGAGGCCGGCGGTGTGTGCGGCGGCCCGTTCGGCCCGCTGCTGAGAGCAGACCGTCGGCTCGAGTGCGACCTTCCTGAGTCACAGCGGCGCGAATCGCGACATCACCGCGCTCTTCGGCGCGACGTCGCTAACTACTTACGGACTGCCGAGAGCGCCGCGATAGCGGCCATCGACGACGTCAACCCCACCTCCATCTGAGGAAAAACGTCGAGTACGCCGGTCGCGTGGTGAAACGCTGCACCGGATTCACGTTCACCGCCCCCCGGACGCTGCGCCCGCGCAACAACTCCGATGCCGGACCGAAGACCGCCGACTCGTTCGGCGTCTGTCACACCCATTCCGGTCAGCTCGAGATGACGGGCGAGCAGTTCTCTGCGGATCACATGCTCAAGGCGACGTTTGCCAAGGAGCTGTGTTTCTTTGGCACGCCCCGCGGGCGCATCTTAAAGTCCACCCCCATCGAACTGCTGCGTCCGATCGAGCAGAGCTTCAATCCCACCGGGTTCGTGGAGACTTTGCGCCGCCCTCCTTACAGCACCGCCTCGGAGCGGGGCGTGATCCTCGGCTGGTGGCGGGTCGACCGGTCGAGACTCGGCGGCTGCGGCCCCAGCAGCGGAGCGCGCAGGAAAGCGCCGGCAACCGGCTGATTGCGAAGAAGATCGAGTCGTCGGCGCAGAATTCGCAATCCAGGTTCTCGGTGTTCGTCCGGCCGCGGCTCCCCGGCAAGCGGCGGGGCACCGGGCCGACGCGGTTCGACGCTCGACGTCGCAAGGTAGATAGAGAACCCCCGGGGGAACCCGCCGGGGGTTTTTCTTTTCGGATGCTCACGGAATGATGGCGGTAGGTCCTGATCGCCCTGGGAGCCTGTGCGATGATAACCACAACCATCCTCGGGGCCATCCATGATCGAGATCGCCGGACTCTGCAAATCATTTGGTGAATTCACCGCGGTGCGCGACCTCTCGTTCACCGTGCGACGCGGAGAGGTGCTGGGGCTGGTGGGCCCGAATGGCGCCGGGAAGACCACCACGCTGCGCGTGATGGCCGGCATCATCCCGCCCACGCGGGGCAACGTTCGTATCGGCGGGCACGACATCGCCGCAGAGCCGATCCAGGCCAAGCAATGTCTGGCGTTCTTTCCCGATGAGCCGAGACTGTTCGACTACCTGACGGTGCGGCAGCACCTCACCTTCGTCGCGCGGCTGTACGGAGTCCAGGACCACGAGGCGCGCTCGATGCCGTTGCTCGAGGAGCTGGAGATCGCGGATCGTGCGAATCATCTGCCCGGGGAGCTGTCGCGCGGCATGAAGCAGAAGCTCGCGATCGCCTGTGGCCTGCTGCACGCGCCCTCCGTGATGATCTTCGACGAGCCGCTGACGGGGCTCGACCCGCTCGGCATCCGGCGCATGAAGGACTCGATCCTGCGTCGTGCCAAGGAAGGGGCTGCCATCGTCCTCAGCTCGCATCTCCTGCACCTGCTCGAAGAAGTGTGCTCGCATGTCCTCATACTGAAAAACGGCGCGGCCATCGCATACGACACCATGGCGGCGGTGCACGCGCGCTTCAGCAACGGCGACGCGAATGCCAGCCTCGAGGACGTGTTCATCCGCGCCACCGGCGGCAGCGAAACGTGAGCTCATTTTCATCCATGGTCGGCGCGCTCTGGTATCTGCGCGTGTGTTCGACGCTCGGGCGCATCAAGTCCCGTCTGCAGCGCCTGAAGCAGCCGAAATATCTTGCGGGCGCGGTGGTCGGCGCGCTGTATTTCTATCTCGTGTTCTTGCGGCGCAGGCATGCCCCCCCTTCGCCGGCCGATGCGTTACCGGCGGACCTGTTGCCCCTGTTCGGCGAAATCGGGGCGCTCTTTTTGTTTCTCCTGCTCGCGATCAACTGGTTTTTTCCCAGACGGGCCGCGCTTGCCTTCAGCGAATCGGAGATCGCCTTTCTGTTTCCCGCGCCCGTCAGCCGCCGGATGCTCGTGCACTACCGGGTGCTCGGCGCGCAGTTCGGCATTTTCTTCACGGCCATCATTTTCACGCTGGTGTTCGGGCGCGCGCGGGGATTCGGCGCTCACTCCGGCTACCAGTTCGTCGCCTGGTGGTTGGTGCTGGCGCTGATCAACCTGCACTTCACGGGCACCTCGTTCATCTGGTCCCGGCTGCTCAATCGAAGCCTCACTACTGTTCGCAAACGAGTCGTCACGATAGGCGCCGCTGCGGCTGTCGTGCTCGCCCTGGGGGCCTGGATCGCATTGTCGGTGCGCCTGCCGACGCATGCCGATTTCAGAGGCGCGCCGGAGGTGGCGAGATACGTGGCGGAAGTGTTTCACGCCGGGCCGATGCCGTGGCTGCTGGCACTTCCAAAGCTTGCCCTCGCGCCGTATTTCGCGACCGGACCCGTGGATTTCGCGCTGGCGATGGCTCCAGCCTCGATCCTGCTGGCCCTCCACTACTTTTGGGTCGTGCACACGGAGGTGGCATTCGAAGAAGCGTCGATCGCGCGCGCGGAGAAACGCGCAGCCCTGCGGCGCGCCAGCCGGCAAGGCGACTGGCGCGGCACGGTCGCGGTCGCCAAGGCGCGGACTGCGCCATTCGCACTCGGCAGCACAGGCCGGCCGGAGCTCGCATTTCTCTGGAAAAACCTGCTTGCGACCAATGCGCTCTTCCGGCCTCGACCCGTCCTGGTGCTCGCGGGCATTCTCGTCGGTGCAACTTCGTGGCTCGCGCGTCAGCCGGATCTCGTGGCGCTGCGCTTGGCGTTGTCGACTGGCGGGATGGTCATTCTCGTCCTGACCGCTGTGCTCGGTCCGCAGCTCGCGCGGCAGGACCTGCGGACGGATCTCGCCAACGCCGACCTCCTCAAGACCTATCCATTGCGAGGATGGCAGATAGTGCTCGGTGAGGTGCTCACGCCGGTTGCCATCCTGAGCGTCGTGTTCTGGCTCGCGCTGTTGACCGTATACCTGTCGTTGCCCGGCGATTCCTTCACCCGCATTCCCATGGGCCTGCGTAATGAGCTGGCGCTGGGGCTCGCGGTGCTCGCGCCGCCATTCCTCGCGATCCAGGTACTCATGCCGAACGCGGCCACGGTGTTGTTTCCCGCATGGGTACAAGCGACTCGCGACCAGACAGAACGCGGCATCGAGGCACTGGGGCAGAGACTCATCTTCGTCGCCAGCCAGCTGCTCGTCACGACCGTCGTCCTCTTGCCGGCGCTGCTCGTGGGCGGGCTGGTCCTCATCCTGGTGAAGCTGGCGACCGGAATCGCGGTCGGCGCGGCAGCGGCCGCGATCGCGATGACGATGCTGCTGGGGTTCGAAGCCTGGCTCGGTATTCGCTGGCTCGGCAATCGCTTCGAAAAGCTGGACATTTCTTCGGAGCTGCGCCCCTAGCGGGCTTTTGGAGCCGGTGAGTCCCGGGAAAATCGAGCTTCAACTACACTCGCGGCTTGCCTCGATGACGGCGTTGGTCAGGGAAAAGTGGGATCATCTTCATGAAACGAATCGTTGCCGCGCTCCTGGTAGCTAGCCTCCCGGGTCCGTCCTTCGGAGCCGAGATCGACCTGTTCGAGCAGTTGTCCGAGGGCGGCACCGCCCTGGTGGTCATCCTCGGGCTGTCGATCCTGTTCCTCGCCGTGACGATCGAGCGCTTTCTGCACCTGCGGGCAAGCGCAGTGCTGCCGCCCGACCTGGTGGCCCGCGTCAAGCCGCTGTGGGCGGCGCACCGCTTCGACGAGCTCGCGAAACTCCTGGCCGGCGAGCGCAGCACGATGGCGCGCGTGATCGCGTGCATGGTCGAGCATCGCCAGCAGCCATACGCGGTCGTCAGCCGTCTCGCCGGCGACCTCGCATCGATGGAGCTGCGCCAGCACCAGCAGAAGGCCTATGCACTGGCGATCGTCGCAACCGTTGCGCCGATCGTCGGTCTGCTCGGCACGGTGCTGGGAATGATCGAAGCCTTTCACGTGATCGCCTACTCCGATGCCATGGGCAATCCGGCCTTGCTGGCGGGTGGCATCTCGAAAGCTCTGGTCAACACCGCCGCCGGTCTGGCGGTGGCGTTGCCCGCGCTGGGCATGCACCACTATTTCAAGCACCGGCTGGCGACGTTCGGCCTGGAAATGGAAAAGCAGGTCAATGAGCTGATCAATCTCCAGTTCTTGCCCGCGCCGGAAGCGCCGGCGCTGCGGGTGGTGCAGCATGCGAATTAACCTGGGAGAGGACGAACAACCGGAAATCGGCCTCATCGCCCTGATCGACTGCATCTTCTTCCTGCTGATGTTTTTCATGGTGGCGACCTCGTTCAAGCAGCAGGTTGGCGAGAAGCCTCAGAAAGAGTTGCCGGTGGTCCTGCCGGCCGCGCAGATGAGTCTGGATCGCGCCAGCGCGGACGCGCCGGCGCTCGCGATCGGCGTCGACAAGCAGGGCAAGTTTTATATCGACGGCGACAGGGTGTCGGTACAAGGCCTGCACGACCGGCTCCGGCAAGAGGCGGCGAGCAACCCCGGGCGGCGGATTCGCATCGATGGCGACGAAAATGCGCGCTACCAGGACATCGTGCACGTGCTCGACCTGTGCCAGTTCGAGGGCTTCACGAAGATCTCCATGCGTACCCGTCAATGAGTCGCAAAGCGCGCCACTCTCCGCTGCAATTTCTCGTCGCGGCTGCGGTCACGCAGATCGCGCGGCATCCCTATCTATCTATTTCCGTAGTCGCCCATGCCGCTCTGCTGGCGCTGCTGTATCTCTTCGGCACCTACGAGCCGGAACTGCGCCAACAAGAGGCCGAGGTTGCCTCCAGCCTGCGCGCCACCAGCCTGGCCAGCACGGCCAGGCGCTTGCAGGACCTGCAGACCATCAAGGAGCTGCTGGAGAAGTCGGCCGATCGCGTCGATACCCAGGCCGAGTCGAGTCCGGGGCCTGCGGCGCCGCCGCAGACCCCCGAGGAAATGCTGGAGCGGGCGCGCGA
>JBIOZI010000268.1:0-6886 GCA_044871085.1 Steroidobacteraceae bacterium
CTCGAAAGGCCAGGAGACCATGATGATGGGAATGGTGCGGGTCTTCGGATCGTTCGACAGCACGCGCGTGGCTTGATAGCCGTTCACGCCCGGCATGACGACGTCCATGAAAATGAGATCGGGGGTCATCTCGCGTGCCATGCGCACGCCCTCGGCACCGTCATTCGCCGTCGCAGTCTGATAGCCAGACTTCTCGAGCGCCTTCTTCATGACGTGCACTTCGGTTGGAGAATCGTCCACGATCAAAATGAGCGCCATACTCACCTCACCTCGCGCCGACATGCGTCTCGATGGCAGACAGCAGCTCGTCCTTGGTGAACGGCTTCGTGAGGTAGTACTCCGATCCCACGATGCGTCCACGCGCGCGATCGAACAGGCCGTCTTTGGACGAGAGCATGATCACCGGAATCGACTTGAAGACCTTGTTGTGCTTGATGAGCGAGCACGTCTGGTAGCCATCGAGCCGCGGCATCATGATGTCCACGAACACGATGTCCGGCGTGTAATCGGCAACCTTCGCCAGAGCGTCGAAGCCGTCCACCGCCGTGTAGACCTCACATCCCTCTTTGGCGAGGAGTGTTTCGGCCGTCTTGCGGATGGTCTTGCTGTCGTCGATGACGAGGACCTTCAGACCCTTGAAATGGGAGCTGGTGTCGTTCACACGCAAACCTCTCCTGGAAAAAGGAAAAAAGCACCAAGCACAGCGCTAATAAAATGCGGCATTACCGGGGCTTGCTGACGCGCGTTTTAACATATAGGAATACCCCCGGCTATGCCGGTCACGTCACGTTTTTGAGTTCGGAGTCGTCGATGCTGAAAACCACTAGTCTTGCGGTAGTGATGGATCCCATCGCGAAGATCAAATTTGCGAAGGACTCCACACTTGCCATGTTGCTTGCGGCGGCGGCTCGTGGCTGGAAACTCACTTACTTCGAGCAATCGGACCTCTATCTGCGCGACGGCGTGGCGCTCGGTCGCGGACGTCCACTCGAGGTGTTCGCCGATCCCGCGCGCTGGTTCGCGCTCGGCGACACCGCCACCTACAAGCTCGGCGACTTCGACTGCGTGTTCATGCGCAAGGACCCGCCGTTCGACGCGGAATACATCTACACCACCTACATCCTCGAGCGCGCGGAGCTGCAGGGCGCCTTCGTCGCGAACAAGCCCCGCGGCCTGCGCGACATGAACGAGAAAGTGTTCACCGCGTGGTTTCCGCAGTGCTGCGCGCCCACTTTGATCAGCCGGGCGTCCGATCAGATCAAAGCCTTCGCCGAGGAGCACGGCCGCATCGTCGTGAAGCCGCTCGACGGCATGGGCGGCAAGTCCATCTTCGTCACCGAAAAGGGTGACAAGAACCTGCCGGTGATCATCGAAACGCTCACCGACAACGGCCAGCGCTTCGCGATCGCGCAGCGTTACCTGCCCGAGATCGCCGCCAGCGGGGATTCGCGCGTGCTGCTGATCGACGGCGAGCCTGTGCCCTACGCGCTGGCCCGCATCCCGCTGCCCACCGACAACCGCGGCAATCTCGCCGCGGGCGCCAAGGGTGTAGGACGCGAGCTGACGGAGCGTGATCGCTGGCTCGCCTCGGAGATCGGCCCGGTACTCGCCGGGCACGGCATGGTGTTCGTCGGCATCGACGTCATCGGTGGCTTCGTGACCGAGATCAACGTCACGAGTCCGACAGGAATACGTGAACTCGACCAGCAGTTTGGGCTCAAAATCGGCGCCATGGTCATCGACGCACTCGAGCGCCGGATCGCAGGGAGGTCCGGCGGGAAATGACGGCCCGCGCGCTGCAACTGCGCGAGGGCGTCGCCCCCACGCGCGACCGCCTCACCACCACGGTCTTCATGGCCGCTCTGGTGCACGGCGTGATCATCGTCGGCGTGACGTTCGGCGCCGGCAGCCGGAAGGACGGCGTGCCGCGCGGGCTCGAGGTCATCATCGTCTCGGAGGACGTGCCCGAGGCGCGCAACAACAAGGACGCCACCTATCTCGCGCAGCGCACGCAGCTCGGCTCGGGCAACGTCGCCGCCGTCGCGCAGGCGCGTTCGCCGCGCGCCGCCGCCGAGCACCTGGCCATGAACGGCCGGCCCAACGGCACGGTGCTCACCGAGGACGCCGGCGCGCTGCTCGCGACCGCCGACGACCGCGTCCTAACTACCTCCGCGCCGATGCCGCAGATCCGTTACTTCGCCCCGCCCTCCTCGCTCACGCAGAGCCCGGAGGTGCCGGTGCTGGCCGAGGGCAACAGCGAGCGCGACGCGGCCGGAACCGACGACGAGCAGGAACGGCTGTTGCACGGCCCGCGTCGCGACGAATTGTGGGTCACGCCCGACACACGCGAATCGGTGGTGGCGGAGTACCTCGTGTCGTGGCGCACGAAGATCGAGCGCCTGGGTACCCTCAACTTCCCGCAGGCCGCGTGGCGTGCACCAGGTACGCGCAATCCGGACATCAAGGTTTCCATTTTGGCCGACGGCACACTGGAATCGGCGACCATCCTCAAGTCCAGCGGCTCGGCGAAGCTCGACCAGGCGGCCGTGGACATATTGAAGCTCGCGAGCCCGTTCGATCCGTTTCCCAAGGAGCTGTCCGAGAAGTACCGCGTGTTGCGTTTCTCCTACGGTTGGGAATTCGACCGGCCAAAGGGCGCGAGCGGAACGGTTACCGTACCGTCGGATTCAGATTAGACTGGCCTCCATGTCCGCCGCCGGCATCACGAGCCTTTCGAATCACCTGCTGATCGCGATGCCCCAGCTCACCGACCCGAATTTCTCCCAGACGGTATCCCTGATCTGCGAGCACGGTGAGAAAGGCGCCCTCGGCATCGTCCTCAATCGTCCCCTGTCGATGACGCTCAGCGAAGTGTTCGAGCAGATGAAGATCGAGCCCACCGACAGGCGCGCCGCCGAACTGCCCGTGCTGCGCGGCGGGCCGGTGCATCAGGATCGCGGCTTCGTGCTGCATCGTCCCGGCGGCGAATGGGACTCCACGCACAAGATCTCCGACTCCATCCAGGTCACCACCTCGCGCGACGTGCTCGCCGCCATGGCCAGCGGCGCAGGGCCCGAGAAGGCGTTCATCGCACTGGGCTATGCCGGCTGGGAAGCCGGACAGCTCGAACGCGAGCTGCTAGACAATTCCTGGCTCTCGGTGCCCGCGGACGAGAGCGTGATCTTCGATCTGCCCTACGAGCAGCGCTGGCTCGCATCGCTGCGCCTGCTCGGCGTCGAGGCCGGGCAGCTCACCTCGTTCTCCGGTCATGCCTGAGGGCGGACCCGCGAACCATCCACAACCAAAGATCGTCGTTGCTTTCGACTTTGGACTCAAACGCATCGGTATCGCCAGCGGCGACACGCTGACGCGCACCGCCCATCCGCGCACCGCGATCGCGAACGGCCCGCAGGGCCCGGACTGGCCCACGCTCGACAAACTATTGGCCGACGCGCGACCGGCGTGCCTGGCCGTCGGCGAGCCCTATAATGCCGACGGCTCGGAGAGCCCGCTGACGAAGGCCGCGCGGCAGTTCGCCGCCGCGCTCGCGCACCGCGCGGCGCTGCCGGTGGATCTCGTCGACGAGCGCTGGTCCTCGCAGGACGCCGAGGAACGCCTGCGCGGCATGCGCGCCAGCGGCGAGCGCCGGCGGCGCGTGACGCGCGCGGCGGTCGATGCGGCCGCGGCGGCCGTGATACTGGAACGATGGTTTTCGTCGCACCTCGACTGATATGACTGCACAAACAAGAACGAACGGCACACTGAGACATCTGCTGACGCTCGAGGGAATGACGAAGGCGCAGCTCGAAGCGCTCCTGACCCGCGCGCAGAGATTCGTGAAACCCATCGGCGAACCGCCCGTGCACAGCAAATCGCTGGACGGCGTCACGGTGGCGAACCTGTTCACCGAGCCGTCGACGCGCACGCGCGTGTCGTTCGAGCTCGCGGCCAAGCGGCTGGGCGCCGACGTGGTGAATCTCGAAGTGCAGCTGTCCTCGCGCGTGAAGGGCGAGAGCATGCTCGACACCATCTTCACGCTCGAGGCCTGCCACGTCGACGTGTTCGTCATCCGCGATGCGGAGGCCGGCGTGCCCGGGCTCGTGGCGTCGCACGTGCAGCCGCACGCATGCGTGCTGTCGGCGGGCGAGGCGCACGTCGCGCATCCCACGCAGGGGCTGCTCGACGCGTTGACGATCCTCCAGGCGAAGCGGAAGTTCGACGGGCTCACGGTGGCCATCGTCGGGGATGTCAAACACTCGCGCGTGGCGCGCTCCGCATGGCATGCGCTCGCGACGCTGGGCGTCGGCGAGATCCGCATCGTCGCGCCGAAAGCACTCATGCCCGACGCCGGCGAGTTCGCGGGCTGCGGGCGCTCGACGTCGCTCGACGCCGGCATCGTGGACGCCGACGTCATCATGATGCTGCGCATCCAGAAGGAGCGCATGGCCACCGCGCACATTCCCGACGCGGACCGCTATTTCGCGCAGTTCGGCCTGTCGAACGAGCGCCTCGCGAAAGCCCGGCCCGATGCCATCGTCATGCATCCGCAGCCCATGAATCGCGGCATCGAGATCGCGTCCGACGTCGCCGACGGGCCGCGGTCGGTGATCCGCGACCAGGTGCGCAATGGCGTCGCGGTGCGCATGGCGGTGCTCGAGGCGGTCATCGAGGGGCGCAAGTGAGCCCGGTCGTCACGGGAAAAGCGCCGCACGAAGAAGCCGGGCGCAGCGCCGGCGTGCATCCCGCGCACCGCGGCAGCATCTTCCTCGAGGAGGGCGAGCTCATTGCGCAGGAAACCTGGCCCGGCGAGCAGTTCGTGCTGCGGGTACGCGCTCCCAAGTGCGCGGCGCGCGCGTTGCCGGGCAGCTTCGTGCACCTCACCTGCGATCCGGACGTGCCCATGCGCCGGCCGCTGTCCATCCAGCGCGTGAATGCGCAGGAAGGCTGGGTCGAGATCCTCTACAAGATCGTCGGTCCCGGATTGCGCGCACTGTCGCGTCGCCGCGTCGGCGATCCGATCAGCGTGCTCGGCCCCATCGGCCAGCCATTCAGGCCGGATCCGCAGCGGCCGCGGTCGTTGCTCGTAGGCGGCGGCGTGGGAATTCCGCCCATGGTGTTCCTGGCGGAGTGGATGGGCGCGCAGCCCGGCAAGCCGTGGAATCCGCTGGTGCTCATGGGCTCGGAGATTCCGTTTCCATTCAAGACGCGCCCGTCGACCATCCTCGTGCCGGGGATTCCCGCGGGCAGCATCGCGGCGATGCCACTGCTGGACGGCTGGGGCGTGCCCAGCCGGCTCGCGAGCAAGGCCGGCTTTCCGGGCTGCTACGACGGCTTCGTCACGCAGCTCGCGGACGAGTGGTTAGGGGCGCTCGACGCGGCGGCCAGGGCCGAGGTCGAAGTGTTCTCCTGCGGACCGACACCGATGCTCGAGGCCATGGCGAAGGTGGCGGCCAAGCACGGCGTCGCCTGCCAGGTGTCGCTCGAGGAGTTCATGGCCTGCGCCGTCGGCGGCTGTGCCGGCTGCACGGTGAAGGTGACCACTCCCGACGGCCCGGCGATGAAGCGCGTGTGCGTCGACGGACCGGTGTTCGACGCGAGGGCGGTCTTCGGCTGACCGGCCGTCCGGCCCGGGCCACGCCACTTTTCGCCACATTTCGCCCGGATAAATCTCCATCGCATGCGGGTGCGCTCCTAGACTTGCTGAAACCGGGCACGAGGCGCGCATGTTCGACTGGACGTATTGGCACGAATTGTTCGGCACCCGCGCTTATCAGCTGCGGATTCGCCGGCCCGATCCGGACGACCGCCTGACCGACTTGGAGCGCGAGCGCATCGCCGATTCGATCGGCACGTTCCAGCTCGGCGAGCAATCCGAGGGCCGGACGTTGCAGGCTTTCGCAGAAAAGTTCGCGCGCGAACGCGGCATCCCCTCGCTGCCCGCGGTGACGGCGCTGTTCATCCGCGAAGAGCAGCACCACGCCGCGCAGCTGCGCGAGTTCATGCTGGCGAACCGCATTCCGCTCAAGGAGAGAAACTGGACGGATTCCATCTTCCGCCGCATCCGCAAGCTCGCGGGCTACGAGGCCGCGGTCACCATCCTCGTGACGGCGGAGATGATCGGGTTCGTCTACTACCGCGCGCTGGCGCGCGCGACCGCCTCGCCGCACCTCAAGACCACCTGCCGCGAGATGTGCGCGGATGAATCCGTGCACCTGCGCTACGAGACCCAGCTGTTGCTGACGCTGCGCGGCGCGCGCGGCCCGCTCGCGCGCCGCAGCGTCGAGGCCCTGCATCGCATACTGCTGTCGGTGTCGGCGCGCGTGGTGTTCCACGACCACCGCCGCGTGCTGCGGCACGTCGGCTACACGCCGCGCGGCTTCCGGCGCGACTGCCAGGCTATCTACCGCATGGTGATGCGCAATGGCGCGCATCGACCGCGCGCGCGGGATTCGGCGGGCGATCTCGCGTCGTGAAGCGCCTGCTGGGGTGGATCTCATGGACGCTCGCCGGGCTCGTCGCGGCGACGCCGCTGGCGCCTCCTCGAGGCCCGCGGGCGAATAGATAGGCGCTGGACCCATACGCGAGCCATGGCGCGGGCGCGAGCCATGGCGCGGGCGCGGGCGCGGGCGCGGGCGCGGGCGCCGATACGCGCGAGCCCGGCGCCCGGATGCACTTCCAACGGCCTATTTTTCTCGCCTTCGGGGATGGATTCGCACGGATCGCCTGTGCTGAAGTGCGCGCATGAACGCTCGTCGACGCCGGGTTCCAATATCTGTCGCGGCGCTGCTGCTGGTCGCGGTCTTACCCGCCGTACACGCCGCGGAGCCGATGGCCGCCGCCAGCCCCGCGGCCCAACCGTCGTTCACCCGCGCGCAGCTGCGCGCGG
>JBIOZI010000269.1:0-3867 GCA_044871085.1 Steroidobacteraceae bacterium
GACGGCCGGCGCAGGAAGGCGCCGCGCAACTTCGCCGCGGCCACCGCCAGCAGCACGCACCACGCAACGCCCAGCGTCACGAACGTGAGTCCGAGCGCCAGGAACGCGCCGACCTTGTTGGCACTGCCAGCCTCGATGAACTGCGGCATGAGCGCGAGGAAGAACAGCGCGACCTTGGGATTCAGCAGGTTCGTGAGCACTCCCTGGCGGAATGCGGACCATTGTTGATGAGTGGCGCGCTCGCCGCTATCGACGCCCTGTTGGCCATCCTGTAGGGCACCCTGGCCCGGATTGGCGCCCGGCAAGCCCGTGGCGCGCGTGAGCAATGCGCGTACTCCGATATAGAGCAGATAGGCCGCGCCCGCGAACTTCACGGCCGTGAAGGCATACGGCGAAGTCGCAAGCAGCGCGGAAAGCCCGAGCGCCGCGGCGATGCCGGCGGGCCGGCCGCTCGCGATGCTTCGCCCCAGGATGAAAAACGTGTCCTGTCCCGGCGTGAGGATCAGGACGACGGCGGTGGCGATGAACAGCCAGTAGTGATGGATGCCGAGCACGGGCGGAAGCTTGCAGCCCCGCCCACGCTGTTGGCAATCAAGCTTTCCTTGGCCTCAGGATACGAAAGCCGCGGGCACGGGTTCCTCGCCCACCGCCTGCCGCAGGACCGCCCAATGCATGGCCTCGTCGCCGAGGATGCTGGCCGCGGCTTTCGCGAGCTCACGGTCAGCGAGCAGCGGCACGGCGCCGAGATACGCGCTCACCGCCCCTTTCTCGAGACCCGCGGCGAAGCGCAGCACATCCGCCTGCGTCTTCAGTGTCTCGACCGGAAACGCGTACTTCTCCTTCGCCATCGCCGGCTTGCCGCCGAGCTTGGTGACGACACCCGCGAGCACGTCGGCGTGCTGCTTGTGATGCCCCTGGAACGTGCTCGCGAGCTTCAGCACCGCCGGCTGCAGCAGGCCGCTCTTCGCGCCCACTTCGTAGGCCGCGACGGCCTCGAGCTCCGCGCCGATCGCGCTGTTGAGAATCGCGACGTCGTTCGGCGGGTTCGCCGGCTTGTCCGTCGCGGCGGCGAGCGCATCACGTCCGGCGAGCAAAGCCACGGCCGCGCCAGACAGGCCGAGACCGCCCACGGTCAGGAATTTCCGCCGAGCGACGGCGAGGCTGCCAATTTTTCCAATTTCGATGAAAGACATGCTGGGTACTCCCTGGCGATTTGAATTGCTTGCATTGAATGTCGCGGACGCGGTATTCGTTCCCGGAGGGGAACCGCAGCGCATGGATGCGTGACTCATGACTGGGCCCCTTTCGTCCCCAGGCGATGTATTGCCCGGTTTTGAGTCGCTATTGCACGAGGATGGACCCTGCATGGTGTCGATACTTGTTTGCCATTCGTACTTCCTGAGTTTCGACCAAAAGCAGCAACAGCGCTGCAAACCCTACCCGCCACTGGCGACCCTGCAGGTGGCCTCCATGCTGCGTTCGGCCGGGCACGAGGTGTCGTTCTTCGACGCCATGCTCGCCGACGACCTGTCGCGCTTCGAGCTGCAGCTCGAGGTGCTGCGGCCGCAGGTGGTGCTCTTCTACGAGGACAACTTCAATTTCCTCAGCAAGATGTGCCTCGGCCGCATGCGCCGAGCGTGCTTCGAGATGCTGGACATCGCGCGCCGGCGCGGCGCGCGCCGCATCGCCGCCGGCTCGGACGCCTCGGACTCGCCCGCCGCCTATCTAGATGCGGGCGCAGAAGTGGTGCTGCACGGCGAAGGGCTCACCTCGCTCAACGCGCTGGTGGCGCGCCTGGCGGCCGACGTGCGCAGCGAGGCGCCGAGGCTCGCGGCCGGCCTCGATGTCAGTCACGCCGGCGAGCGCGGCGCGGCACAGCGCTCGCGGCCGGCGGCGCCTCTGCCGGACCCGGATTTCGCCGGCCTGCCCGCCTGGGACCTGGTCGACATCGAAAAATACCGCCGCGCCTGGCGCGGCGCGCATGGCTACTTCAGCCTCAACATGGCGGCGTCGCGCGGCTGCTCGTTCCGCTGCAACTGGTGCGCGAAGCCCATCTGGGGTAACCGGTATCTGCAGCGTCCGGCCCGCGAGGTCGCGGCCGAGATGCTGCATCTGCGGCGCCACTACCGCCCGGACCACATCTGGTTCGCCGACGACATCTTCGGATTTCGCGTCGACTGGGTGGATGAATTCGCGGCGGCGCTGGCGCAAGGCGGTGGCGGACTGCCGTTCACCATCCAGCTGCGCGCCGACCTCGTCAGCCCGCGCATGGCGGAGGCGCTGCGCGCCGCCGGCTGCCGCGAGGTGTGGCTGGGCGCCGAGAGCGGCAGCCAGAAGATCCTCGACGCCATGAACAAGGGCACGCGCGTCGAGGAGAACGTCCGCGCGCGCCGGTTGCTGGGCGTGGCCGGCATCCGGGTCGGCTTCTTCCTGCAGCTGGGCTATCTCGGCGAGGAGCTGCCCGACATCCTCGCGACGCGACGGCTCATCGACGAAGCGCGTCCCGACGACGTCGGCGTCAGTGTCTCCTATCCACTGCCGGGCACCAAGTTCTACGAGGCCGTCAAGCAGCAGCTGGGCACCAAGACACACTGGCAGGAGAGCAACGACCTCGAAATGATGTTCGCCGGCACGTACCACTCCGACTTCTACCGCGCGGTGCGCAACCTGCTGCACGACCAGGTGACCCACCCGCATTCGCACGACGTCGCGCAACGCTGGGACACGCTGCTCGCGCGCGAGCGTGAATACCGGCAGGGTGCGCGCCTGGTCGCCGAGCGGGATCCGTCGCACGTCGCGCTCGACGCGTTCGCGCCGGCGGCCGCGATCTGACCGAACGTCATGGCCGACGTCCTGCTCACGCACGGCTATTTCCTCGCGGAGGACGAGAAGGAGCGGCAGATCATGAAGCCGTATCCGCCGCTGGGGCTGCTCTATCTATCCGCGTATCTCAAGCGCGAAGGCTTCTCGGTGGAGGTCTTCGACAGCACGTTCGGCGAGCGGGCCGATCTCGCGCGGCGCCTCGCGGTGGGGCCCGGGGTGCTCGGCGTCTACACCAACCTCATGACCCGGCGCTCGGTGCTGGAGATCGTGCGGGCGGCGAAGGCCGCCGGCTGGACGGTGGTGCTGGGCGGCCCCGAGAGCGCCAACTACGCGGCCGAGTATCTCGGCGCGGGCGCCGATGCCATCGTCGTCGGCGAGGGCGAGCTCACGATGAGCGAGCTGCTCTCGGCGCTGCCGGTTGCCGGTGCGCACCGGCTGCACGCGGTGCGCGGCCTCGCGTTTCGGGACGAGGCCGGCGCCATCGTGCGCACCGGCGAGCGCCCGAAAGTACCGGATATCGATTCCCTCCCCTGGCCCGACCGCGAAGCCATCGATCACGGCCTGTATCTCGAGGCGTGGAAGACGCACCACGGCGCCAGCAGCGTCAATCTCATCACCGCGCGCGGTTGTCCGTACCGCTGCAACTGGTGCTCGCACGCGGTGTATGGCTTCACGCACCGGCGCCGCAGCCCGGCGAACGTGGCCGACGAGATGCGCTGGATCGTCGACCGCTACGCTCCCGACCAGGTCTGGTATGCGGACGACGTGTTCACCATCAGCCATCCGTGGCTTTCGAGCTATCTCGCGGAGCTGCGCAATCGCGGCATCCACAAGCCGTTCGAGACCATCACGCGCGCCGACCGGTTGCAGACCGAGACTTCGGTCGCGCTGCTGCGCGAGCTCGGCTGCTATCGCATCTGGATCGGATCGGAGAGCGGCAGCCAGCGCATCCTCGATGCCATGCAGCGCGGCGTGAGCGTCGAGCAGGTGCGGCGCGCGTGCCGGCTCGCGCAGGAACACGGCATCCAGGTCGGCATGTTCCTC
>JBIOZI010000270.1:0-13760 GCA_044871085.1 Steroidobacteraceae bacterium
GGCGGAGCCGCAACCGCGGCAGCCGGCGCAGTTCTCGCCGCCCCGCACGGCTGGCGGCGGCGCGGAAAATCTGGCGCAGTTCGCGCAATCCGCGGCACTTTCACCGGGCCAGATGGCGCGAGTCATCCTGCGCGTCGAGGTGTTGCGCGATGGCAGCACGGGTGACGTGAAGGTGGACACCGCGTCAGGCAATGACGCGGCCGACCAGGCCGCGATTCGCTATGTACGTTCGTTGGAGTGGATTCCGGCGTCGCAGGATGGTGAGCCGGTGACGATGGTGGTGCGTTTCCCGGTCGTCTTCATCGGGGCGAGTTGATCTTGGGAAATCAGCTCCGCTGCTCATTGCCTCACTCCGTGGCATCGCACAACGCGGTTGTGGATTGTATTTCAGTCGGTGCTGTAGATAGTACCTTCAATTCGTACTGTAGATAGTACTTTCAATCGGTACTCTCAGTCGCTCCCTGGATGGCGGGCCGTTACGGCAGCGATTTTCCTAAGCCAGTGGCGCTTGGTGTCCTCGTCCAGGAACGATGCACCAATGGAATTGCTGGCGAGCTGCGCGATGTCTGCGCGCGATAGATTCAGCGCCTGCGCCACGGCCTCGTAGTTCGCGGCGATGTAGCCGCCGAAATAGGCCGGGTCATCGGAATTCACCGTGACGCACACGCCCGCATCGAGCAGGCGCTTGAGGTTGTGATCTTCCATGCGCTGCACGACTTTCAGTTTCAGATTCGAGAGCGGACAGACGGTGAGCGGCATCTGCTCGCTGACGAGCCGGGCCAGCAGTGCGGGGTCCTCCTCGCTGCGCACGCCGTGGTCCACGCGGCTGACTTTCAGCAGGTCCAAAGCCTCGTAGACGTATTGCGGCGGGCCTTCTTCACCCGCGTGCGCAACAGTTAGAAAGCCTTCCTCGCGGGCGCGCGCGAACACCTGCGCGAATTTCGACGGCGGGTGCCCGACCTCGGACGAGTCGAGCCCGACGGCGGCAATGTGGCTCTTGAACGGCAGCGCTTGCGCCAGCGTGCTCAGCGCCTCCTCCGCGCTCAGGTGCCGCAGGAAGCACAGGATGAGCCGGGAACTGATCGCCAGGTTCTTCTGCCCATCCGCGAGCGCGCGCGAGATGCCGCTCACGACGGTTTCGAATGGTATCCCGCGGCTCGTGTGGGTCTGCGGGTCGAAGAAAATCTCCGCATGCACCACGCCTTCGGCATGCACTGTGCGCAGGTATGCCCACGTCAGGTCGTAGAAATCCTGCTCGCTGCGCAGCACGTCCGCGACCGCGTAGTACACGTCCAGGAAAGACTGCAGATCGGAAAAGTCGTACGCCGCGCGCAGCGCCTGCACGGATGGATAGCGCAGCGGAATGCCGGCCTTGTTCGCCAGCGCGAACGCCATCTCCGGCTCGAGCGTGCCTTCGATGTGCACGTGCAGCTCGGCCTTCGGTATGCGGCGAATGAAGTCTTCGAGTCCTGTCACCCTTTCTCCATGAGCGTCGAGCCGGCCGGGGCCCGCCAGGCGGATGATGCACAACCCATGCCGCGCCTGTCGCCATGATTTCCGACTCGCGCCCCGCTGGCAAGTGCGCAAAACAGTGCGTTCGGCCTCGACGTGCACGAAACCCGCCACGATCGTACACACTCTTTTCAGTGCGGCACGGCGGCGCGTATGCTCTCGTCGAACAGGGTTTTCGAGGTGTATGTTGGGCAAGCTGACCACTCACGTGCTCGACGTTGCCGACGGAATTCCCGCGGCCGGAATGCGCATCGAGCTGCACGATCTCGCTTCTGCCGCGCCGCGCATCATCCAGGAAATCCGTACCAACGCTGATGGCCGGACGGCCGCGCCGCTGCTCGAAGGCGGGTCGCTGCGCGTGGGCCGGTTCGCGCTCACGTTCCACGTCGCGGAGTACTTTCGCGGGCGGGGCGTCAAGCTGGCCGAGCCGCCGTTTCTCGACGAGGTGGTCGTCAGATTCGGCATCGCCGACGCGGCGCAGAACTACCACGTGCCCCTGCTGGCTTCGCCGTGGAGCTACTCCACGTATCGCGGCAGTTAGCATGCCGCCTGCGCTTTCCGGAGCCGACCGCGATGCCGTGCGCTTCGTGCTGGATGGCGAAGTCGTTTCCGTGTCCGACTTGCCGGCCACGACCACCGTTCTCGAATACCTGCGCAACCATGCCGGCCGCACCGGTACCAAGGAGGGCTGTGCGGAGGGCGATTGCGGCGCGTGCACCGTCGTAGTCGGCGAGCTTGCGCCGGGCGCGGACGCCATCCGTTATCGCGCCGTCAATTCCTGCATACGATTCCTGCCGACGCTGGATGGCAAGGAGCTGGTGTCCGTCGAGAGCTTGCGCTCGCCCGACGGTGCATTGCATCCCGTCCAGCAGGCGATGGTCGACAACCATGCGTCGCAGTGCGGCTTCTGCACGCCGGGTTTCGTGATGTCGCTGTTCGCCCTCTATCTGAATGAGTCGCACGCGAAGCGCGACGACGTCGTCGATACGCTGGCCGGCAACCTGTGCCGTTGCACGGGCTATCGGCCGATCATCGATGCGGGGCTCCGGATGTTCGGGTACGCGGCGCCGACCCGCTGGAATCGGGAAGAGGCGCAGTCGCCGGAGCGGTTGGCGCGGTTGCAGTCCATTCGCAGGGGCGCGGACGAGCCGTTGCAGCTGCCCGCGTTTCGCGCGCCGCGAACGGTGGGCGAATTGACCGCGGCGCTGGAAGAGGTTCCGAATTCCCTGCTCCTTGCCGGCGGCACGGATGTGGGACTCTGGGTCACCAAGCATCAACGCGATCTGCCGCCGATCATCTACCTCGGCGAAGTCGCGGAGCTGAAACAGATCCGCCAGGACGAGTCCGGGCTCTGGATCGGAGCGGGCGTTGCGCTGACCGATGCCTGGGCCCTGCTGGTGGAAGCGTTTCCGGAGCTCGCGGAACAGGCCATGCGCTTCGCCTCACCACCCATTCGGAATTCCGCGACGCTGTGCGGGAATATCGCCAACGGCTCGCCCATCGGGGACTCGTTGCCGGCGTTGATCGCGCTCGGCGCCGCGGTCGATGTGCGCAAGGGCGAGAAGATCCGGCGCGTATCGCTCGAGAAGTTTTTTCTCGGGTATCAGAAGAAGGACCTCGCACCGGGCGAGTTCGTGGTGGGTGTGCAGATTCCCGCGCGCAAGGCCGGCAGCTTTATTGCCAGTTATAAAGTGTCGAAGCGCATCGAGCAGGACATCTCCGCGGTCTGCGCGACCATTTCGGTCACGGTCGAAGCGGGCATCGTGAGCGATGCGCGACTCGGCTTCGGTGGCATGGCGGCGGTTCCGGCTCGTGCCGCGCATGCGGAAGCGGCTTTGATGGGCAAGGCCTGGTCGCGGAAGTCGGTGGATGCCGCAATCGACGCGTTGCGCGTGGACTTTCAGCCGTTGACGGACATGCGCGCGAGCAGCGCTTATCGACTGCGCACGGCTGGCAATCTGCTGCTGCGGTTCTATCTGGAGCGTGCCGCCAATCCCCCGGCGCTGCGAACCGAAGACGCGTTGCAGGGAATGAGCTGAAGCGTGAGCGTCGGCCAGCCACAACCGCACGACAGCGCCCATCTGCATGTGAGCGGTGAAGCGCTCTATTGCGATGACATTCCCTTGCCGGCGAACACGCTGCACGCGGCCTTCGGCCTGAGCGCCATCGCTCACGGAACCATTCGATCCCTGGACCTCTCGCAGGTGAGCAGCGCGCCGGGCGTGGTGGCGGTGGCGCTGCCCGCCGATATTCCAGGCGAGAACAACTACGGCGGCATCGTGAAGGACGATCCCATCTTTGCGCAGACTGAAGTGCAGTACGCAGGGCAACCGATCTTCGCGGTGGCGGCGACGTCTTATGCGGCGGCACGCAGCGCTGCTCGCCGGGCGAAAGTGGCCTATGCCGAGCTGCCCGCGATTCTGGATATTCGCGCGGCGCTCGCGGCCGGCAGCTTCGTACTACCTACCAAGACGGTGGTGCGCGGTGAACCGGATGCCATGCTGGAACGCGCCGCGCATCGCAGCCAGGGCACGGTCACGATCGGCGGTCAGGATCACTTCTACCTGGAAGGACACATCGCCGTGGCCCTGCCACAGGAAGACGGCGCGTTTCTCATTCACAGCTCCACGCAGCATCCCAGCGAAGTCCAGGGCGTCGTCGCGCATGCGCTGGGCGTGCCGGCCAATCTAGTCACGGTGTACTGCCGGCGCATGGGCGGAGGCTTCGGCGGCAAAGAAAGCCAGGCGGCGCTGATTGCCGCCGCGGCGGCGGTGCTGGCGAAGAAAACCCGCCGGCCGGTGAAGCTGCGTCTCGATCGCGATGTCGACATGATCATGACCGGCAAGCGGCACGACTTCGTTGCCGATTACGCCGTGGGCTTCGACGACCGGGGACGGATTCTCGCGCTCAAGGTGATGCTGGTTTCGCGCTGCGGCTATTCGGCGGATCTATCCGGGCCGGTGAACGATCGCGCGCTGTGTCACGTGGACAACGCCTATTTCCTCGAGCACGTCGAGATCATTTCTCATCGCTGCAAGACCCACACCGTTTCCAACACGGCGTTTCGCGGCTTTGGTGGGCCCCAGGGAATGATGGTGATCGAAGCCGTGCTGGATGACATCGCGCGTATCCTGAAAGTCGACGCGCTCGATGTCCGGCGCGCCAATTTCTACGGCGTGGCAGACCGCAACGTCACGCATTACGGACAACCGGTCGAAGACAACGTCATTCACGACGTCGTCGCGCAGCTCGAGAGCAGCAGCGACTATCGAACACGCCGGGAGGCGGTGACGCGGTGGAATGCCGCGAATGCCGTGATCAAGCGCGGGCTGGCATTGACGCCGGTGAAGTTCGGCATCTCGTTCACGGCGACGCACTTGAACCAGGGGGGCGCGCTGGTCCAGGTATACACGGATGGCACGGTGCTGCTGAATCATGGCGGCACCGAGATGGGCCAGGGCGTTCACATCAAGGTGGCGCAGGTCGTGGCGGCGGAGCTCGGGCTTCCGTTGAGCTCGGTTCATCTGACGACCACCGATACGAGCAAGGTGCCGAATACTTCCGCGACGGCGGCGTCCTCCGGCGCGGATCTCAACGGCAAGGCGGCGCAGATTGCGGCTCGAACGATCAAAGATCGTCTGATCCGGCTCGCCGCGCACAGCCACGGTGTCGAGGCTTCGAGCGTGCGTTTCGCGGATGGGCGCGTGCGCATCGGCGCGCAGGAAGTCGCGTTTGCCGAGTTGGCACGCCAGGCTCATGTGGCGCGAATATCGTTGTCGGCCACGGGGTTTTACCGCACGCCGAAGATCGAGTGGGACATGGCCGCGATGAGAGGGCGGCCGTTTTTCTACTTCGCATATGGTGCCGCGGTGTCGGAAGTGGCCGTGGATACGCTCACCGGGGAGACGCGGCTGCTGCGCGTCGACATCCTGCACGACGCGGGCTCCTCGTTGAACCCGGCGATCGACCTCGGGCAGATCGAAGGTGGATTCCTGCAGGGCATGGGATGGCTCACATCCGAGGAGCTGTGGTGGAATCCGCACGGTGAATTGCAAACGCATGCGCCCTCCACCTACAAGATTCCCACGGCGCGTGATTGGCCGCTGCTGGCGCGCGTGAAGATTCTCGAGTCGGCTCCGAACAAAGAGGACACGATCCATCGCTCCAAGGCCGTGGGCGAGCCGCCGTTGATGCTGGCAATCTCGGTGTTCCAGGCGATTCGGGATGCGTGCGCTTCGTGCGGCGCCCCGGGCAATCTGCCGGACCTGACGGCGCCTGCAACTCCTGAAGCCGTGCTGCGCGCCATAGACAGCGTGAGCGGCGTTTGAGATGAGCGAGCTGGCGCCCGCCGTACCCTGGTTGACGCCTCTCGAGGGCGCGTGGCCTTCTGCGGTAGTTCGATTGCTCGCCAGCACGCCGGCGGCGGTGCGTGTAGTGGTTGCGGGCATGCGCGGCTCGGCGCCGCGAGATCCGGGCGCGTGCCTGCTCGTGACGCCTGACACCATCGAAGGAACCATCGGCGGCGGGCACCTGGAATTCGAAGCGATTCAAATGGCCCGCGCCTTCCTGGCGGCGGACGAACGCCAGCCCGCGGTGCAGATCCGTCGGCTGATCCTGGGCGAGGACTTGCGCCAGTGCTGTGGCGGCGCGGTGCAGCTGTGGTTGGAGCGCTTCACGGCCTCTGACCTGACGCTGCTGCAGGCCGCGGCGCAGGCCGCACTTGGTGAACGCGCCATGCTCGAGAGCGCCTTCGACGGCATGCGCGTGTCTCGCCGGCTGATCGCTGCGACCTCGCCCGAATCGCTGCGCTTCACGTCGGACTCGGAGCAGGCGGGCACATTGCTGGAAAGGCTCGGTGCTCCGGCGCAAGACCTCTGGATTTTCGGCGCGGGCCACGTGGGCCAGGCAATCGTCCGGGCGCTGAGCGATTTGCCGTTCGCCATCACCTGGGTGGATTCGCGCCCCGACGTGCTGCCCACCCGCCTGCCGGTGAATGTGCGCGCGCTCGGTGAGCCGCAGCCTGCCGGGCTGCTCGCTGACGTATCAGAGGGTGCGATGTACCTCGTCCTCACCCACGATCACGCGCTCGACTACTCCCTGTGCCACTCCATTCTTCGGCGGGACGCCTTTGCATGGCTGGGCTTGATCGGCTCGGAAAGCAAGGCCGCACGTTTTCGCTCGCGCCTTCGCAAGGACGGCATTGCACCGGCGCTCATCGGGAAACTGGTTTGCCCGATCGGCATCTCCGGCATAGAAAGCAAGGCGCCCGCCGCCATCGCAATCGCGGTGGCCGCGCAATTGCTCCAGACGCTGCACGCGCGAGGAGCCGCGAACCCACGCCCCGCCGGCATCGCGAGCATCGGAGTGCGGCCGGCGCCGGCAGCTTCGCAGGGCGCGGCGCACGATTGCGGCGAAGGTTGCGGCGGGTGCGCGGGCTCGCCCGAGAAGCCGGCGAGGGATGCAACGGAAACGCCTCGGCTGGTTCCGCGCGGCATCACCGGGCGTAGTTAGCGCCGTGACCGACTACCTCATCGACTGGTTGAGCCTGCTGGGTCGATGGTTTCATCTCATCGTCGGCATCGCGTGGATCGGCTCGTCGTTCTACTTCGTCTGGCTCGACAATCATCTGCGCCCGCCGGAGGACCCGGAGCTCGCGCGCAAGGGAGTCGGCGGAGAGTTGTGGGCCGTGCATGGCGGCGGCTTCTACAACGCGCACAAGTACCGCGTCGCGCCTCACCACCTGCCCGCTCATTTGCACTGGTTCTACTGGGAAGCCTATTCCACCTTCCTGTCCGGTTTGTTCCTGCTGTGCCTCATTTATTACGGGCAGGCGCAGATCTACCTGATCGATCCGTCCGTTGCGGCATTGTCCAAACCCGCGGCCATCGCCATCGCGGTTTCGTTCCTGGTGGGCGGCTGGCTCGTCTATGACGGGTTGTGTCGCACGGCGCTCGCGCGCAACGGTGCGGCGCTCGCCGGTGTGCTGGCCGTGCTGTTGTCGGCGGCAGCCTGGGGCTTGTGCCACTTGTTCAGCGGGCGCGGCGCGTTCATCCAGTTCGGCGCGATGCTCGGCACCATCATGGTGGCGAATGTGTTCTTCGTCATCATTCCCGGCCAACGCGAGATGGTGCGCGCCAAGCGCGATGGGCGCGAGCCGGATCCTCAAGCTGGCATCCGTGGAAAGCTGAGATCCACCCACAACACCTATTTCACGTTGCCCGTGCTGTTCACGATGATCAGCAATCACTATGCGGGCACATATGGCGCGCCTCACAACTGGCTGGTGCTGATTGCGATCAGCATGGCCGGCGTGCTGATCCGCGTGTATTTCGTGTCGCGGCACAAGGCGCACGAGCGTGGCGGCCGCACCTCGCCCGTACCGGCCGTGTTGGGAGTGCTCACGCTCGCCGCGGTGGCGTTCGTGCTGGCACCGCGAGCGCACGAACGTCGCGATGCGCCACCAGGCGGAGCGAATGCCTCGGATACCGCGGCAGGCACCGACTCCGGCCACGCGCGGCAATTCGCGCGAGTGCAGGCAATCGTTGCCCGGCGCTGCGTGCCCTGTCATGCCGCGAAGCCGACTCAGCCGGGGTTCGTGGCGCCGCCTGGCAATGTGCTGCTGGACTCGCCCGAGCACATCCTGATTCGCGTCGCGCAGATTCGTCAGCAGGTGGCCACGCGCGCGATGCCGATCGGCAATCTCACCGGCATCACCGAAGAGGAACGGGCGACGATGCTCGCGTGGGCCGAACATGGCGCCGCACACTGAGTGTGAAGATCGTGCACAATCCGAGCGCCGGTCGCACCTGGATCTCGAAGCACTCGCGGTGAGCCACATCCATCTGAAGTCCTTTTCAACCCAAGCCGGACACAGTTCGTGACGACCGCGCGAGATCTCATCGGCTACGGGCGAACGCCTCCGCATCCGCACTGGCCCAAACGGGCGCGGGTCGCCGTGCAGTTCGTGTTGAATCACGAGGAAGGCGCGGAGAATTCCGTGCTGTATGGCGATCAGGCTTCCGAGACCTTCCTGTCGGAGATCATCGGCGCGCAGGCCTTTCCCATGCGGCACATGAGCATGGAGTCGCTGTTCGAATATGGCTCGCGCGCCGGCCTGTGGCGAGTACTGCGTGCATTCGAACAGCGCAAGCTGCCGCTCACCATCTTTGCCGCCGCCCAGGCTTTGCAGCAGCACGCGGAAGCCGCGGCGGCCTATCGCGAGCTGGGATACGAGATCGCGGGCCATGGGCTGCGATGGATCAGCTATCAATTCGCGGACGAGGCAACGGAGCGCGCGCATCTGGCGGAGGCGGTGGCGATCCTGAAGGAGATGTCGGGTTCCGCCCCGCTCGGCTGGTACACGGGGCGCGATAGTCCCAACACCCGGCGGCTGGTCGTCGAGCACGGTGGATTCTTGTACGACTCGGATTCGTATGCCGACGATCTGCCGTACTGGACGGAAATCGAGGCCTCCGGCCGGCGCATCCCGCATCTGGTCGTGCCCTACACCCTGGACAGCAACGACATGCGTTTTGCCGCCGCGCAGGGTTTCAATTCGGGCACGCAGTTCTTCGACTATCTACGCGACGCGTTCGACACCCTGTACCGCGAAGGAGATCCAGGTGGTTTGAACGCGCCGAAGATGCTCTCCATCGGGTTGCATGCGCGCCTGGTGGGCCGGCCCGGGCGTATCGCATCGCTCGAGAGATTTCTCGATTACGTCCTCGAGAAAGAAGACGTCTGGGTGTGCCGGCGGGTGGATATCGCGCGGCATTGGATCGCCACCCATCCTCACGAGGCTGCCGGCGGGTGATCGCCATCGAGCAACTCAATTCGCTGCCGGCGGCGCAATTCGTCGCGGCCTTGCACGGCATCTTCGAGCGCTCGCCATGGGTGCCGGAACGGGTTGCGAACGCACGCCCGTTCGATTCCCGCTTCGGCTTGCACGAAGCAATGTGCAACGTCGTCATGCAGGCGGATGTGAGCGAGCAGCTCGCATTGATACGGGCGCACCCGGAGCTCGCTGGGAAGGCCGCGGTCCGCGGCGAGCTCACACCCGAATCCACGCGCGAGCAGAGAGGCGCGGGCTTGTCGGCTTGCACGCCGCAGGAGTTGGCGCGCATCCAGACACTGAATGCACGGTACTCCACGACTTTCGGCTTTCCCTTCGTGCTGGCGGTGAAGGGCCACACGCCGGCCACCGTCATCGCCGAGATGGAAGAGCGCATCACGCATTCGGCGGAAGATGAGCGCGCCGTCGCGCTGCGCCAGATCGGCCGTATCGCGGGTTTTCGGCTGGCGGACCTGGTGAGCGAGCCCTTGGGCGCCCAATGCATGGCGATGGCGGAAAGACTGGCGCGTTTCAGCGAGCAGGAAGGCGCGCTGACGTGCTCCTATCTCACGCCCACTCATCTGGCCACGGCGGCGCAAATCCGCGAGTGGATGCTGTCCGCAGGCCTCGAGGTCGAGACCGATGCCGTCGGCAACGTGATCGGTCGTTGGTATTCAGCCCACGCCGAAGCGCCCACGCTCATCACGGGCTCTCATTACGACACCGTGGTGAACGGTGGAAAATATGACGGCAGGCTGGGCGTGTTGCTGCCCATCGCGGTCGCCGGCCACTTGAGACGCAGCGGGGCGCAACTGCCCTTCACGCTCGAGATCATCGCGTTCGCGGAAGAAGAAGGCGTGCGATTCAAGTCGACCTTCCTCGGCAGCCGTGCGGTGGCCGGAAAGTTTCACTCCGCTGTTCTCGACGCCGTGGACGCGAGCGGTCTTTCCATGCGGCACGCCATGGTGAGCGCCGGACTCGATCCGGCGAACATCGGCGCCGCTGCGCACGATCCCCGGAAAACGCTGGGCTTCGTGGAAGTGCACATCGAACAAGGTCCGGTGCTGTTGTCGGAGCAATTGCCGTTGGGCGTGGTCACTTCCATCGCCGGCAGTACCCGGGCGCTGGTTACGATCACAGGAGTTGCGGGCCACGCCGGCACCGTGCCGATGAACCTGCGGCAGGACGCCGCGGCCGCCGCGGCGGAGCTGATCTCCTTCATCGAGCAACGCTGCTCGCAAAGCGCCGGACTCGTTGGCACCGTGGGGCGGCTGGAAGTGCCGGGCGGTGCGGTAAACGTCATTCCCGGCCGCTGCGAATTGAGCATCGATGTGCGCGCGCCGGACGACGACATGCGCAGCTCCGCCTACCATGATGTAGTCGAACACAGCCGCCGGATCGCCGAGCGCCGCAAAGTCGACATCGACATTCGCACGGTGCTCGAGGTGGGCAGCGTGCGATGTGCGCCGGGCCTGCAGCGGCGCTGGGCAGACAGCATTCAAAGAATCACCGGTGCGGCGAGTGCCCGACATCTGCCGAGCGGCGCGGGGCATGACGCCATGATGATGAGTGAGCTCACGGAAGTCGGTATGCTCTTCGTCCGCTGTGGCAACGGTGGCGTCAGTCACAACCCCGCGGAAACCATGACGCCCGGCGACGCCGAGCTCGCCAGCCGGGTATTCGCAGATTTTCTCGTCAACTTCACGCTATGAACCCAGGCCAGACTTTGGAATCCCTCGTTCTCGAGCAGGTGGATCGGCGCTTTGCCGAGGAGCGGAGCTTTCTCGCCGAGCTGGTGAAGATCCCGACTGACAACCCGCCCGGCGACTGCGCGGCGCACGCCATCAAGGCGCGGGCTCTGCTCGAACGCCTCGGTTTCACGGTCGAAGCGCTTCCCGTTCCGGAAGGTGCCGTGCGCGCGGCGGGAATGATCTCCGCGACGAATCTGATCGTGCGCCGGAAGTTCGGCGTCGGCGGTCCGTGTGTCGCCCTGAATGCCCACGGAGACGTGGTGCCGCCTGGACTGGGCTGGACTCAAGATCCGTACGGCGCCGCCGTCATCGAAGATCCGCAGCACGGCGCCACGATGTTCGGCCGCGGCGTGGCGGTCAGCAAATCCGACTTCGCAACCTACACCTTCGCGTTGCTCGCGCTGCAATCCTTGTTCGAAAGGGGCGCGCCGCTTCGAGGAACGATCGAGCTGCATTTCACGTACGACGAGGAAGTGGGTGGGGATATCGGCCCGCGCCGGCTGCTCGAAACCGGCTCGAGCAAGCCGGATTTCGCCATCTCCGCGGGCTTCTCGTATGCGGTCACCACGGCGCACAACGGCGTGATCCACCTGGAAGTGACCGTGCACGGCAAGCAAGGTCACGCCGCCATGCCGGAATCCGGGGTCGATGCGCTCGTCGCGGCCACTCAGATCCTGCAGTCGATTTACGCTTCGCGCGAGCTGTTGAAGCAAAGGCGCTCGAAAGTTTCCGGCATCGGCCATCCGACTCTCAATGTCGGTCTCATTCAAGGCGGCATCAACACCAACGTGGTCCCCGATCGCGTGACCTTTCGCATCGATCGGCGCGTGATTCCGGAGGAATCTCCCGAGGCCGCGGAAGCCGAATTGCGCGCGGTCATAGACGCCTGCTCATTCCCAGGCATTCGAGTGGAAGTGCGGCGGATTCTGCTGGCGCTGCCCCTGGTGAAGCTGCCGGGCTCGGACCGCCTCACTCAAACATTGCAGAAGTATGGACAGCAGTTTTTCGGCGTGCCGATCGCCGAGCATGGCGTGCCGTTGTACACGGACGCTCGCCATTACACGGCGGCGGGAATCCCCACCGTTCTGTATGGCGCAGGTCCGCGGACGTTGGGTGAAGCGCACGGCCATGCGGCCGATGAGCAGCTCCGCTTGAGCGACTTGCGTAATGCCACGGCCACCGTGGCTTGCACGCTCGCCGCGCTGCTCGGCGCGGAAGCGTGAGCTCGGTCGAGCAACTCTAAACCTCACCGGCCGAGCTGCAGTGGACTGAACGCCGATTTCGGCTGATCCGTGTAGCTCTGGTTGGTTTAGGTCGTATCGAAGAAGCAGGCGCGGTCGTCCGGCTCCGAATAGAACGACTTGCTGAGGTCGAATTCCGCCGGCGCCCGGCAGATGGCGTGGACGAACGAATGCATGCGGCGGCTGTCGTGGAGATCCGTGGGAGTAGATTGGCGCGTTGCACGGAGGTTCGTGTCTGATTTCGGCTACCGAGTGCACTGGACACTGAACGTCTGGCAGGAGTGCGCTCTTCAGGTACGAGTCCGTCCCGGCCATGCCGCCCAGGCCGCCGCCCGCTCTCTAACCCGTCAACACCATCGACAAGAACGCCTTGTTGGGCCCGTTGGACATCTTGAAAAACACCCGGTTGCGGCCCTTGTTGAAATGGAGCACGCGCTTGCCCTCGGTGCGGTTGTAATCGCGCAGATAGGTATTGCGGGTGTTGAAGATGGCATCGAAGTACGACCGCTTGTTGACGTTGCCGCCCTTCCACACCAGCTGGTCGTTCAGGTAGATCTGGACGTCGTCATCGACTCCTATCCACGCGGTCAGGTCGCAGGCCCGGTCTACGAATACCTCCGTGTAGCCGTAGTAGACCGAATCCTCGGCCATGTCGGGCGGATAGAACGGATACTCCTGCGCGGTCACGTAGCGCCACTGCAGCAGGCGGTTGTCCTTGCCGAAGTACACCGCGTCCAGCAGCACCGCCTTCTCGGGCGGGTACGAGGGATTGTCGAACAGATCAGCCCCGTGGCGGCCGAGGAACGGCCCGATGACGTACCAGCTGTTGAGATACAGGCGATTGGCGTACTCGCCGCCCGCGCCGACCATGCGTCCACGTCCCGGCACCAGGCTCGTGGCATCGACCGGCGGAATCTCGCCATATCCCTCGTCGAAGAAGTTGTGACTCGCGTACCTCCCCGATCCCGTCGTTTCCTCGGTGCTCCTGCCGGCGCCCATGAATTCGGCGATCTCGGCGCGCACCGACGCGCTGCCACTCGGGCCCTGCGCACCCGAGCCAGAGCCGGAGCCTTCAACCTCTACTCCGTTCGTCCGGGCCTCGAGGCGCTGCCGGCGCCTGGCGAGCGTGGTGCGCGCCTTGGCTTCGAGCGTGGCGACTTCACTGGCTGCCTGCTCCGGCGTGATCTGCGCCTGCGTGCTGGCATCCGGCTGGCCCGCGTCCGCCTGCCCGTCGTGCGCTTTTGCCTCCAGCTGCTGCGGTAGTGAGACCGGTGTGCCCGGCTCCGCGGGTTCGGGCGCCGTCTCTTTGTTAGCCGCCACCTTCTCAGCGCCGGGCGGCGGCTCGCGCACGCCGGTCAGCTTGGCCAACTCCTCGGCGTGGATTTCCTGGTCGAGCGCGTCGATGTCCTGCGACACCTCGCGCGC
>JBIOZI010000271.1:0-7340 GCA_044871085.1 Steroidobacteraceae bacterium
TCGTCGAGCGCACGATGGTCGAGATCTCCTGGTCCGACGCCATGCGCGAGATGAACGACTGGTCGATCTTCAACTCCTGCACGGGCAGCCGCATGATGTACGACAGCGACGAGTAGCCCGTGCCGTAGTCGTCGATCGACAGTTTCACGCCGAGGGCGGACAGGCGGTCGAGCACCTTCTGCGCGTGCCCGGGGTCTTCCATGAAGCCGCTCTCGGTGATCTCCAGGCACAGCAGTGCGGGCGGCACCTCGTGCTCGGCGAGCAGCGCCGCGACCTGCTCGGGCAGCTCGCGATGCATGAGGTCGCGCGCGGAGATGTTCACGGACACCGTGAGGCGCAGTCCGCCGCGCAGCCAATCGCCGCACTGACGCACCGCCTCGCGCAGCACCCAGCGCGTCAGCAGCCGGATGTATCCGGTGTGCTCGGCGAACGGCACGAATGCCGACGGCGGCACGAGGCCGCGCGTGGGGTGCTCCCAGCGGATCAGCGCCTCGACCGCGCTGATGTTCGAGGAGTGCATCGACACCTTGGGCTGGTAGTGTAGGCGCAGCTCGTCGCGATCCACGGCGCGGCGCAGCTCGCCGAGCAGCGACAGGTGCTCCTGCTGGCTGGTGTCGTAGTGCGGATCGTAGACGGCGAAGCCGGTCTTGTTGCGTTTCGCCGCGTACATGGCGATGTCGGCGTTGCGAACCAGCGTCTGCGCATCCTGGCCGTGCTCCGGGAAATGGGCGATGCCGATGCTGGTACCGACGTCGAGCGGCTGTCCTTCGTAGAGGATGGGTGCCTCGAGCGCGGCGATGATGGCGCGGGCGGTGGCGGTGAAGTCCGCATCCGGCGCGCCCGGCGTGCACGGGTCCTTCACGAGGATGGCGAACTCGTCGCCGCCCAGGCGCGCGATGCACTCCGCGCCCGTGACCGCGCGCTGCAGCCGCGCGCTGACTTCGCGCAGCACGTGGTCGCCGACGCCGTGCCCGAGCGTGTCGTTCACGTATTTGAATCGATCGAGGTCCATCATGAGGATGGTGAGGCGGGACGGCGCGCTCCCCGCGGGCGTGCGCGCATCGCGCAGCGCGAGCGCGAGCTCGTTGGCGAAGCGCGAGCGGTTGGCGAGATCGGTGAGCGGATCTTCATAGGCGAGCTTGAGGATGCGCTTCTCGCGGTCCGCAATACCGGCGCGCATGTGGTTCAGGCTCGATGCCAGCACGCCGATCTCGTCGCCGCGCTCGATGCGCACCGGCTCCACGTAGTCGCCCTGTTCGATGCGCTCGGCCGCGCTCGCCAGGGTCTCGAGCGGCCGGGTGATGCCGCGCGCCACCGCCACGCTGCCCACGATGGACATCACGAGGCTGATGGCCGCGAGCACGATGAGCGTGTTGCGCAGGCGCTCGAAGGCGGCGAGCGCGCCGTCGAGCGAGCGATGCAGCACGGCGACGATGCGCGCGTCCTCGTTCGCGTCGAGCGGGAACACCAGCGCCTGGTGCTCGACGCCCGCGATGCCCATCACGAGGCGTGTCACCGCATCCGACCGGGGTGGCATGCCGGCGAGCATCGCGCGCTGGCCGGCGCCATCGAGCGTGGAGGCCAGCACCTGCCAGCGGTCCGAGCCAGGGCCGCGCGTCGCCAGCGCGAACGACACTTCGAGCTCGGTGAGCGTGCGCAGGTCGCGCGCCAGCTCGTCGTCCACCGCGAAGCCCATCACCACCCAGCCAATGGGCAGCGGCGCGAGCACCGGCACCGCCACCAGCTGGAACGCGCGGCCGTCGAGCACTTCCATGCTGGCGGTGGCGTCGTTGCCGGTGGTCTCGAGCAGCGCGGGGTATTCGAAGGCGTGCGCGCGGATGCCGGGTCGCAGCGTATCGGACACGACGGAGCCCGACAGGTCGACGAACACCATGGCGTCGGCGCCGATGCGCGCGCCGTGGTTGGCGAGCGCGGAGGCGATGGTGTCCGTGTCGTGCGTGGCTATCGCTTCGCGGAGCGCGAAATCCGAGGCGAGGATGCGCGCCGACAGCTTGAGCTTGTCGGCGTTCTGATCGAGCAGCCGCGCGAACACGCGCTGGCCGACGGTGAGCTCCTCGTCGATCTTGGCCTGCGCGTTGCCGGAATTCGCGCGGTTCACGAACCAGAACGCCGCCACCTGCACGAGCGCCAGGAGCGCCACGAACAGCACGATGATGCGGGTCTGCAGGCGCTGAACGCGCATCAGGAGCCCGCTGCCAGCAGGGTGCCGCCAAGCGCCACGTTATGTCCCCGGGAATTGACTCGAAACCGGCGTGAATTATGGTTTGAACCGCCGCCCGGGCCGTTGAAACGCCTCACACACTCGCGGATTCCCTGGCAGTGGCGTTCCCGCAATCCGTGCGTGAATGCCGCCGCCCGGCCGCATGCAGCCGCGGGTGTGACCGCGCTCTCACTCGGGCGCGGCGACCGCCCGACCGCTCCTGGCGGGAGCCGCACGTTCCGCCGGCACGGCGAAGTCACGGACGCGGGCCCCGGCGCGTGTTCTATCTACTCGTGCCGGTGCGCGCGGTCGGGCACCTGACGGCCGGACTCCGAGGGCGGCCGGCCTTCGTGAGGTCCGTCAGCCGTCGCGAGGGTCGACCGATGCGTCGGCGCGGTGCGTGCGCGCAGTCCGCCGGCAAACGACGACAGGATGATCTCTTCCGTCCCGAAGCAGGCCTGCCCGCAGCGGTCAACCGGGATTTGCCGGCGGCACGCCCGGCCGGCGAGCGCCTCCCTGCCTTGCGCGCCACCGTGGCTTGGCTGCGAGTACTCGAACGTCGGCTCGCAAGCCGCTGAATTCTTTTCTTGTGATCGTCGGGTCCTGCGCGCGCGGGTTCGTTGGTAAACTCGCGCGCCATGTCGAGCGCCATTTCTCACGCATTCGTCCACCTTCGGGTCCACACCGAATTTTCCCTGCAGGACAGCGTGGTGCGCATTCCGGAGCTGGTCGCACGCGTGGCTTCGCTCGGCATGCCGGCGGTCGCCGTCACCGACCAGAACAATCTCTTCGCGATGGTGAAGTTTTATCGCGAGGCGCTCAAGCAGGGCATCAAGCCCATCATCGGCGTCGACATCCTGATGCGCGCGCCGCGCGGCGCGCCGGCGCGCCTCACGCTGCTGTGCAAGGACGCGCGCGGCTACCAGAACGTCGCCGACCTGGTGACGCGCGCCTATCTCGAGGGCCAGGATCGCGGCGTGCCGCTCATCGACCGCACCTGGCTCGACGCGAAGACGACCGCCGGCATCATCGCGCTGTCCGGCGCGGGCGAGGGCGACGTCGGGCGCACGCTCGCCAACGGCCGCGAGGCCGACGCGCTGGCGCAGGCCATCGCCCAGGCGCGTGAGTGGCAGCAACTGTTCGGCGACCGCTACTACCTCGAGCTGCAGCGGCTCGGGCGGCCCGGCGACGCGGCGCTGGTGGCGAAGTCCCTGGCCGTGAGCCAGCAGACCGGCATTCCCGTGGTCGCGACCAACGACGTGCGCTTCCTCGCCGCGGCCGATTTCGAATCCCACGAGGCGCGCGTGTGCATCGCCGACGGCGCCCAGCTCGCCGACCCGGCGCGGGTCCGCAAGTACACCGAGCAGCAGTACCTGCGCTCGGCCGCCGAGATGGCCGAGCTGTTTGCCGACATTCCGGAGGCGCTGCAGAACTCGGTCGAGATCGCGCGCCGCTGCTCCCTGCCGCTCAAGCTCGGCGAATCGCGCCTGCCGGTCTATCCACTGCCCGAGGGCACCACGGTCGAGAGCCACATCCGCGTGGAAGCCGAGCGCGGCTTCGCGGAGCGCGAGAAGGTCTTCGACCCGAGCCAGCTGGCGCGCATCACCGAGTATCGCGAGCGCCTGCAGCGCGAGCTCGGCGTCATCTGCCAGATGGGCTTCCCGGGCTACTTCCTCATCGTCGCGGATTTCATCCGCTGGGCGCGCGCCAACGGCGTGCCCGTGGGTCCGGGCCGCGGCTCGGGCGCCGGCTCGCTCGTCGCCTACAGCCTCGGCATCACGGACATCGACCCGCTCAAGTACGACCTGCTGTTCGAGCGCTTCCTCAATCCGGAACGCGTGTCGATGCCGGACTTCGACATCGACTTCTGCATGGACGGGCGCGACCGCGTCATAGAATACGTGTCGAACAAGTACGGCCGCGAGCGCGTTTCGCAGATCATCACCTACGGCACGATGGCCGCGAAGGCCGTGGTGCGTGACGTCGGCCGTGTGCTCGGCATGGGTTACGGCTACGTCGACAAGATCGCGAAGCTGATCCCGTTCGAGCTCGGCATCACGCTCGATGACGCCCTCGAGAAAGAACCCGAGCTCAAACGGCTCTACAAGGAGGACGAGGAGGTCAAGAACCTCATCGACCTCGCGCGCAGCCTCGAGGGCCTGACGCGCAACGCCGGCATGCACGCGGGCGGCGTGGTGATCGCACCCTCGAAGCTCACGGAGTTCGCCCCGCTGTACGCCGACGACGCCGGCGGCAGCGTCGTCACGCAGTTCGACAAGGACGACGTCGAGGCCGCCGGCCTCGTGAAGTTCGACTTCCTCGGGCTGCGCACGCTCACGGTCATCGACCGCGCGGTCAAGTTGATCAACGCCCGCCGGGCCGCGGCCGGCGAGGCGCTGCTCGACATCGGGCAGCTGCCGATGGACGACCAGGCCACGTACGACATGATGGCGGAGGCGAAGACCACCGCGGTGTTCCAGCTGGAATCCCGCGGCATGAAAGATCTCATCCGCCGCCTGAAGCCGGACCGGTTCGAAGACATCGTCGCGCTGGTGGCGTTGTTCCGGCCGGGTCCGCTCGAGAGCGGCATGGTCGGCGACTTCATCGACCGCAAGCACAGCCGCAACGATCCGCACGCGCCGCCCGTCGACTATCTACATCCGCTGCTCGAGCCCGCGCTCGCGCCCACGTACGGCGTCATCCTCTACCAGGAGCAGGTGATGCAGATCGCGCAGGTGCTGGCCGGCTACACGCTCGGCGGCGCGGACCTGCTGCGCCGCGCGATGGGCAAGAAGAAGCCCGAGGAGATGGCCAAGCAGCGCAGCATCTTCGTGGCGGGCGCCGTGAAGAACAACGTGCCCGAGGCCCAGGCCGCGCACATCTTCGACCTCATGGAGAAGTTCGCGGGCTACGGCTTCAACAAGTCGCACTCGGCCGCGTATGCGCTGCTGTCGTACCAGACGGGCTGGCTGAAGGCACACGAGGCCGCCTCGTACATGGCGGCCGTGCTGTCGGCGGACATGGACCACACCGACAAGGTGGTGGGCCTGCTGTACGACTGCCGCAAGGAGATCGGCCTCACCGTGCTGCCGCCGCACGTGAACCAGTCGGACTACGCGTTCGCGGTGGTGGACGAGAAGACCATCCGCTACGGCCTCGGCGCCATCAAGGGCGTGGGGCAGGGCGCCGTCGAAGCCATCGTGGGCGAACGGCGCGCGCATGGCGACTATGCCAGCCTGGAAGACCTGTGCCGGCGGCTCGACCTGTCGAAGATCAACCGCCGCGTGCTCGAGGCGCTCATCAAGTCCGGTAGTTTGGACGGCCTCGCCGCCAACCGCGCCACGCTCATGCATCGTCTCGATGCGGCGCTGGCGCTGGGCGAGCAGAACACCAAGGCCAACGAAACCGGCCAGCACGACATCTTCGGGCTCGCCGCCGCCCACGCGCCCGAAGCCGTGCGGGCGACGGCCCCGGACCAGCCCGAGTGGACGGAGACGGTGCGCCTGCGCGGCGAACGCGAGACGCTCGGGCGCGCGCTCAGCGGACACCCCATCGATCGCTTCGTCAACGATCTGCCGCGCTTCATCACCGGGCGCATCGTGGACTATCTAGATGCCGAGAAACCGACCGCGAGCGCGGAGGGCGGCCGCGCGTTCTGGGGCGGGAAGGCCGTGTCGATTGCCGGCGTCGTCGAGGACCTGCGCAAGCGCGGGCCGCGCACCTCGGTGTACCTCGACGACGACTCGGGCCGCATGGAGGTGGGTTTCTACGACGAGACCTATCAGCAGTACCGCGAGATCCTGGTGAAGGACGCGCTGCTCCTCATCGAGGGCAAGCTGCGCTTCGACGAATTCGCGAACACCTGGGTGCTGCGCGCGAACAAGGTCAGCGAGCTCGAGCGGCTGCGCGAGAAGGAGGCGCGGCGCATCGTGCTCAAGCTGCGGGCCGCCGATCGCAAGCTGCTCACCAGCCTGCAGAGCACGCTGCAGCCGTTCCGCGGCGGCGCGTGTCACGTCGCCGTGCAGTATCACGGCGCTGCTGCGCGCGGCACGTTCTCGTTCGGCGCCGACTGGAAAGTGCGTCCCGCGCCGGCGCTGCTCGAAGAATTGGAAAAATTACTCGGCCGCGGGCGCATCGCGGTGCTCTACAGCCCACCACCGCTGTCTCCGGGAGCCGCCCAGCAGGCCTGACCCCGAAAATGGGGACATTCCTCGTTTGCTGGCAAACGGGGACAGACCTGAGAGTTCTCGTACGTGCGCCGCGCCGCCTGCCATCGACAAAAAATAGATCTGTCCCCTTTTTGCTATCCTCGCGGCATATGGCAGTGAACTTCCTCGATTTCGAGCAGCCGATCGCCGAGCTGGAAGCCAAGATCGAAGAGCTCAAGCACGTCCCGGCGGGTACTTCGGTCAACATCCAGGACGAAATCACGCGTCTGCAGGCCAAGAGCGAGCAGCTCACCCAAACTATCTTCGCGAATCTCTCGCCCTGGCAGATCACGCAGCTTGCGCGCCATCCGCAGCGGCCGTACACGCTCGACTACGCCGGGCTCATCTTCAATGACTTTCACGAGCTGCACGGCGATCGCATGTATGGCGACGACCTCGCCATCGTCGGCGGACCCGCGCGGCTCGACGACCGGCCGGTCATGCTCATCGGCCACCAGAAGGGCCGCGACACCAAGGAGCGCGTGCGCCGCAACTACGGCATGCCGAAACCCGAGGGCTATCGCAAGGCGCTGCGCCTGATGCACATGGCGGAGCGGTTCCGGATGCCGCTGATCACGTTCATCGACACGCCCGGTGCCTATCCCGGCGTGGGCTCCGAGGAGCGCGGGCAGTCCGAAGCCATCGCGCGCAACCTGTTCGAGATGTCGGTGATGGGCATTCCCATCATCAGCTGCGTCATCGGCGAGGGCGGCTCCGGCGGCGCGCTGGCCATCGGCGTCTGCGACCGTCTGCTGATGCTGCAGTTCTCCACCTACTCGGTCATCTCACCCGAAGGCTGTGCGTCCATCCTCTGGAAGAGCGCGGACAAGAAAGAAGTGGCGGCCGATGCCATGAACCTCACGGCCGACCGGCTGTTCAAGCTCAAGCTCGTGGACCAGGTGCTGCCCGAG
>JBIOZI010000272.1:0-7168 GCA_044871085.1 Steroidobacteraceae bacterium
AAACGAGGTTCGGCACCAAATGCCGTTTTGGGGCCAATCCCCTCCCCCTTCCTACTTGGTCAGGTAGTCCACAGCCACCGCGGTGAGTGCGCGCGTCGCGAGCGGCAGCGCGGTCTCGTCCAGGTAGAACAGCGGCGAGTGGTTTGCCGGCGCGTCGACGACGTTCGTGCCCGCCGGCGTCACACCCACCATGAAGAAGAAGCTCGGCACGGCCTGGGCGAAATACGCGAAGTCCTCGGCGCCGGTGATCAGCGGAATCTCCTGCACGTTCGCCTCGCCCGCCGCCGCGCGCAGGCTCGGCAGCACCTTCGCCGTCAGCTTCGGGTCGTTGTACGTCACAGGATTGCGGTACGGATCGAGCGAGAACGCGGCGGTGAGACCGTTGGCTTCGGCGGTTTTCTCGACCATGCGCTTCATGGCGGCGGTGATCTGGTCGTACTGCGCGTTCTCGAACGTGCGAATGGTGCCGATCATCTCGGCGCTGTCGGGAATGATGTTGTTGCGCACGCCGCCCTTGATGGCACCCACCGAAACGACCGCGGGGTTCTTCGTGATGTCGACCTGCCGGCTGACAACCGTCTGCAGGCCATTGACGATCTGCGCCGCGACCACGATGGGATCGAGCCCCTGCCACGGCCGGGAGCCATGTGTCTGCCTGCCGCTCACCACCGCCTTCCAGGCCTGTGAGCCCGCCATGAACGGCCCGCTGCGGTAGCCGATGATGCCGGTGTTCAGCGACGCCCACGCATGCCAGCCGAACGCCACCTCGGGCCGGTGCTTCTCGAACACGCCCTGCTCGAGCATCACCGATGCGCCGCCGGTCTCACCCGGAGGCGCGCCCTCCTCGGCGGGCTGGAACACGAACAGCACCTTGCCGCGCAGCGCGGCCTTCGCCTTCGTGAGTGCCTCGGCAACGCCCATGAGCACCGCGGTGTGCGAATCGTGGCCGCAGGCGTGCATGACGCCCACTTCCTCCCCGCGGTAGTTAGATTTCGCGACCGAACGGAATGGCACGTCGGTGCGCTCGACCACCGGCAGCGCGTCCATGTCCGCGCGCAACGCGATCGTCGGACCGGGCTTACCCGTATCGAGCAATCCGACTACGCCCGTGCGCGCGATGCCGGTCTCCACCACCAGCCCGAGCTTGCGCAGGTGTTCCGCGACGATTTTCGAGGTGCGTACTTCGCGGTTGGACAGCTCGGGGTTCTGATGGAAGTCGCGCCGCCAGGCAACTATTTTCGAATCAACGGCTTTGATCCCGGCTTCCAGGTCCGCGCCGCACACGGGCCGCATGCAGGTAGCGGCGAGCACTACCCAGGGCAGCACTCTGTAGGTGTTGGGTGACATAGGGAACCGAGTCTGCGCTGACTGGTCGCAGTACTGCAACGCTCCGATACTTCCGAGAGGCACGCCCGAAAACCGACCTATGCACGTTGTCGACGCCACACTCTTCTTTTCCCCTACCAGCGGGGGCGTCAAACGCTATCTGTTAGCCAAGCACGAGTGGATGCGCGCACACACCAGCTGGCGTCACAGCATCGTGGTGCCGGGCGAGCGCGAGACCCACGCGCCCGGTGAAATCTCCACCATTCCCGGCCGTTTCATTCCCGGCGCGTTCAACTACCGCCTGCCGCTCAATCCCCTGCGCTGGTCGCAGGCCATCGATCGCCTGGAGCCCGATCTCATCGAGGTCGGAGACGCGTTCCACCCCGCGTGGGCCGCGGCCGGAGTCGCCGAGCGGCGCGGGATCCCGCTCATCGCGTTCTACCATTCGAATTTTCCCCAGCTCGCGGGCCGGCGCCTCGGCCGCGCGACGCAGAAGCTCGTCGAGTGGTACGTGCGGCAGACCTATGCACGCTGCGCGCAGGTGCTCGCACCCAGCCGCTACATGTGCGACTACCTGCACCAGATCGGCGTACGCCATGCGACGGTGCAGCCCCTGGGCGTCGACATCGACACGTTCCGCGCGCACGCGCGCCGCAACCTGCGCGGCGAGCTCGGCCTGTCCGCGCAGACGCGGCTGCTGCTGTTCGCCGGCCGCTTCTCGGCGGAGAAGAACATCCCGGTGTTGTTGGAGGCCTTCCGCACACTCGGCCGTCCCTATCACCTGCTGCTCATCGGCGGCGGTGAGTCCGGCCGCAGCGGCAACGTGACGCGCCTGCCGTACTGCCGCGACAACCGCGAGCTCGCGAGCTACTTCGCCTCCGCCGATGCGTTCGTGCACGCCGGCGTGCACGAGACCTTCGGCCTGGTCGCGCTCGAGGCCATGGCCTGCGGCCGGCCCGTGGTCGCCATGCGCGCGGGCGCGCTGCCGGAGCTGGTGGCCGACACCGGGCTGCTGGCCGAGCCGCACGACGATGCGGCGGTGGCCGCCGCGAATCTCGCGCAGGCCGTCGCGGCGCTGTACGAGCATGACCTGGAAGCGCTGGGCGCGGTCGCACGCGCGCACGTGGTGGCCAACTACGGCTGGACGCGCGCGCTGCAGGGTCTCATGGCCCGGTACCAGGCGGCGGTGGGGGTGCGGCGCCTGCCCACGCTCGGCGATGCGCTCGCCCGCGTGGAAACCAGCACGCACTAGTTAGTCAGGCGGGCGGCTCCCAGCCGGACCAGCGCTGCGGATAGTCCTCCGCCCACCTGGCGTCGTCGATTCCCGTGCCGACGCGCATCTGCGCCACGTAGTTGGCGAAGGTCTGCTTCAGCCCTTCGGCTCCGCCGAAGCGGCGCTCGAACTGGTCGATGATCTCCGGCGTGCCGCCGAGCACGGAGTAATGCATCTGCACGTCGCAGATCAGCAGCAGGTCGATGTTGGACGCCAGCAGCGCCGTCGGATTCGACACCAGGCGGGTACGCACCCAGCGCGCGAGCTCCTCGTCGAGCTTCCCGGTATGGCGGAAATGCGGCTTCGGCGCCGAGAGATTCGCGATGTAGAACTCGCCGCCGCTCGCGCTGTTGAGAAAGCCGATGAGCCGGGCGGACTCGTTGAAGCTGTCCTCGCCCTCGGCCGGGTGAATGCCCTCGGGAAACGCGCGCGCGTCGAGCGGCGCCTTCGGCCACCACACCTCGAAGCGCGGACGCTTCGTCGACGGCGCGAACCGCTTGCTCGCCAGCGCCTCGAAGCGCTGCTGCACTTCCACGCGTTCGGCGGGGGCGAGATCGCGCAGCGCGATGTTCATCGCGCTACCAGGTCGAAGAGCGTCACCCGGCCCTTCTTCTCGCCGACCGCAACGCGCTTGCCGTCCGGCGACCAGCGCACGGCGCTCACGTCCGAATCCACCACCTGCACGTCGACGGGCTGCGTGGTCTTGCCGGGCCGCCACAGCGACAGGCGCCAGTCGCGCCCGCCGCTCACCAGGTGCTCGCCGCCCGGCTGCCAGGCGAATGCGCCGACGCGCTCGGTGTGTCCGCTCAGCACGATGGGCCTCGTGCCCTCGGGGCCGCGGCCGCCGAAATCCCACAGCACCACCTCGGGACCCGCGCACGTGGCGAGATAGCGGCTGTTGTCACTCCAGCCGACGAGCTCGAGGCGGCCGTCGTAACCGCGCATCTGCGAATCCTTGCCCGTCGAACGGTTCCAGAAGTGCAGAGTGCCGTCGGCCATGCCCGTGGCGAGATAACGTCCATTGCCGCTGAAGTTTACCGTGAGACAGGCCGCGGGCCATTTGTAGCGGCGCGTCTCGTAGCGGGAATTCTCGATGCGATGCACCGCGATCTCACCATTCAGGGCAACCCCGAGGTCGGTGCCAGGGCGGTCGAACTGCAAGGCGACGGCGGAAGTCGCGGCCGGCGCGAACGCATGCGCCGGCTCGCCATCCGTGCGCCACAGCGTGACCGTCTTGCCGGCCGCGCTCGCGAGCAGGTCCGCGCCCGGCGCGAAACACAGTGCCTGTGTCGGCGTCGGCGCGGGCCGCCAGCGCTTCACCGCCGTGCCCTTGGCCGCATCCCACAAGGCGATCGCGCCATCCTGTCCCGAAGTTGCGAACCGGCTCGCGCGCGGCTGCCACGCCAGCGCCAGCGTGCCGAGCATGTGCTCGCCGATGACCTCGACGGTGAGCGATGCCTCCGACACGCGCGCCAGCGCCACCTTTCCTTCGCCACCGGCCAGCGCCAGGGATTTGCCGTCCGGTGCCCAGGCGCAGTCCACGACGTAATCGTCGAACGCGGCCTGGGCGCGCGGCTCGAGCGCGAACGACAGCGACTGCTTCGCCACCGTCAGTTCCGCGCGACCGCGGATTCGAAGCCCGCCTCGAGCTCGGCACGGTCGAGATCGCGGCCGATGAACACGAGCTGGTTCATGCGCGTGGCTGCGCCCCACGGGCGCTCCGCCTGCGCGTCGAACATCATGTGCACGCCGTGGAACACCTGCCGCCGGTCCTCTCCCTTGACGTTGAGCACACCCTTCATGCGGAAGATGTCCTGGCCGCGCGTCTTGAGTAGATAGTCTAGCCACTGATTCAGCTTGGTGGCGTCGAGCGGCCGAGGATCGCTGATGCCGACCGAGCTGATGTCGTCGTCGTGGTGATGCGAGGCGAAGCGCCGCTCGGCGGCCGGCCGCTGGCCGGCGAGATGCAACCCGAACTCGAGCGGGTGGTGCTCGAAGAACAGCGCATGGGCGCCGGCTTTCGCGACGCGCAGCGTGAAGTCCGCGCCGGGGTGGGACAGATCGATGGCGTAGTGGCCGGGCTGCGAGATTTCGCCATGGCAGCCCACGACCGTGGCCGGCTCGGCGAAGCCGCGCACCGCGCTTTCGATACCGTCCTTCAGCGCGTCGGCGGTGGCCGCGGGCAGCGCCAGCAGGACCAGCTCGAGGTCCTCGTGCGCGTGGTCACCGTGCGCGTGGGCATGTTGATGATCGTGTTCATGATGGCAGTGCTCGCCGTGCTCGTGCTCGTGCGCGTGCCCGCGGTGCTGGTGGGCCATGTGCCCGTGCGCGTCGTGCTCGAGGTCGTCGTGGTGGCCGCCGGCCTTCAGTAGATAGTCACCCTCGCTGAGCTGGTAGACGCCGCCCCATTCGAACGGGTACTCCGGCTCGAGGAACGATTCGTCCACCGCCAGCGCGCGCTGCAGGTCGAAGGCGCCGACGTTGAGCACTTTGTCTATGGGCGCATCGGCATTGCGGGTGCGCAGGATCTTCGCGGTGCCGTTGATGCCGCGGATGCGCCGTTCGATGCGCTCGAGCGCGGCCGCGTCGACCAGGTCGGTCTTGTTGAGCAGCACGAGGTCGGCGAACGCCACCTGCTCGGCCGGCTCGTTCAATTCGTCCACGTGCTGCTCGAAGTGCTTGGCGTCGACCATCGTGACGATGGCGTCGAGCTGGAACTGGTTCTTGAGCTCGTCGTCGAGAAAGAAGGTCTGCGCCACCGGACCCGGGTCGGCCATGCCGGTGGTCTCGATGAGGATGTAGTCGAACTTGTCGCGGCGCTTCATGAGCTGGCCCAAGATGCGGATGAGATCGCCGCGCACGGTGCAGCAGATGCAGCCGTTGTTGGTCTCGAACAGCTCCTCCTCGGCGCCGATGACCAGCTCGCTGTCGACGCCGACTTCGCCGAATTCGTTCTCGATGACCGCGATGCGCTTGCCGTGCTGCTCCGACAGGATGCGGTTCAGCAGCGTGGTTTTCCCGGAGCCAAGAAAGCCCGTGAGCACCGTGACCGGTACACGTGAAGGTGTGACTGACATATGCGGCGGATTATACGACCCTAGCGGCGCGCGACATGCGCGCGGATCCACTGGGCGAGCTGCGCCTCAGTGATGTCGCCGGCCGCCAGGGCGAGGATGGTGGCGATCGCCTCGAGCTGCTCGACCCGCAACTGCCTGCCGTTGATCGCGAGGAACAAGCCGAGACCCAAGAATGCGGCCCGCTTGTTTCCATCCACGAAGGGCCGATTCTTGGCGAGGCCGAATCCGTACGCGGCGGCGAGCTCGGCAAGGTCGACCTCCGCATGGTAGTGAAACCGGTTGCGGGCGCGATCGAGCGCGGAATCCAGCAGGCCCTCGTCGCGCAGCCCTGGAGCGCCGCCGAACGCATTCAGGCTTTCGCCGCGGAGCAGAAGCAGAGCCTGTTTGGCGATCCACTTCGGCTCACGCTTCACTTCGCCAGCGCCTTGAAGGTGTCGCGGTAGCGCTTCATGAACTCGCGCCCTTTTTCGACCTGTTCCGCGATTTTCGGATCGTAGGGAGTGATGAGGTATCCCTCCGCCGTCTCGGCGATGTGCAGCACGTCGCCGCGCTTGACCTTCATGCGGTCGAGCATCTCCTTGGGGATGATGACGCCGGTCGAGGTGCCAATCGCCGTGAGTTTGAGGGATTTCATCCGCGCGTTCCTCAGCATTAGTATGCGAATACTAATGGGGTGCGCCGACCCTGTCACCCGATGCGGTACACCCAGTCGAGCAAAGCGTCGTGCGCCCCCTGCCCGTAGCGCGCGTTGGCGTGGTTGATGATGGCCACCACCACGTAGCGCCTGCCGCTCGCGGCGAGGACATAACCCGCCACCGCGCGCGTGTCCTCGAGCATGCCGGTCTTCATGTGCGCCGCGCCGGTGGGCACGTTGCGCGCCTTCATCGTGCCGTCCACGCCCGAGATCGGCAGCGACGACATGAGCTCCGGCATCCACTGGCTGTTCCAGGCATCGAGCAGCACCCGCCCGAGGCTGGCCGCCGAGATGCGCTCGACGCGCGACAGGCCACAGCCGTTCTCGAGCACCAGCTCCGGTACGTCTATGCCGCGCGCCGTCAGCAGGTTGCGGATCGCGGCGCCGCCGCGCGCGGGGCTGCCGGGCTCGCCGCCGGCCGCGCCCATGATGAGGAACAGCTGCTGCGTCATCACGTTGTTCGAGAACTTGTTGATGTCGCGGATCAGCAGGCCGAGCGGCGGGGATTCCTGCGCCGCGATCAGCCGCGCGCTGGGGCTGACGTCGCCGTCGCGCGCGCGCCCGGTCCAGCTGCCGCCCTCGCGCTCCCACATGGCGCGGAACACCGCGCCGAAGTAGTTGGTGTGCTCGAGCGCGCCGAGGTAGATGGCGCGCTCGCCGCAGGCAAGTGGATAGGCGCCGCGGAAGCGCAGGTTCATGGGGTCGGAGATGTCGGCGACCAGCCGCCCGCGCCAGTCGCCGCATCCGCCCGGCACCGCCGGCACCGTGCGCGGCACCTTCATGCCCGCGACCTCGGGG
>JBIOZI010000273.1:0-9329 GCA_044871085.1 Steroidobacteraceae bacterium
GTCGGGCAGAAGCGCTTCTCGCTCGAAGGTGGCGACTCGCTGATCCCGCTCATCGACGACCTGATCCAGCGCGGCGGCCTGCAGGGCATCGAAGAAGGCGTCATCGGCATGGCGCATCGCGGGCGCCTGAACGTGCTCGTGAACGTGCTCGGCAAATCGCCCTCGGTGCTGTTCAACGAATTCGAAGGCAAGTACGACACCGCGCACATGCAGGGCTCGGGCGACGTGAAGTACCACAAGGGCTTCTCGTCGGATCTGCGCACGCCCGGCGGCAACGTGCACGTGGCGCTGGCGTTCAATCCCTCGCATCTCGAGGTGGTGAACCCGGTGGTCGAAGGCTCGGTGCGCGCCCGCCAGGAGCGTCGGGGCGACGCCACCGGCGCGCGCGTGCTGCCGATCCTCATTCACGGCGATTCGGCCTTCGCGGGCCAGGGCGTCGTCATGGAGACGTTGCAGCTCTCGCAGGCGCGCGCGTTCTTCACCGGCGGCACGATGCACATCATCGTGAACAACCAGGTGGGCTTCACCACCTCGCGTCCCGACGACGTGCGCTCGACGATGTACTGCTCCGACGTCGCGAAGATGCTCGAGACGCCGATCTTCCACGTGAACGCGGACGATCCCGAGGCCGTGGTGTTCGTCACGCGGCTCGCGCTCGCGTATCGCCAGCGCTTCCACAAGGACGTCGTCATCGATCTCGTGTGCTATCGCCGTCACGGCCACAACGAGGCGGATGAACCAGCCGCTACACAGCCGGTGATGTACCAGGTGATCCGCAAGCACCCGACCACGCGCAAGATCTACGCGGACAAGCTGGTGGCGCAGGGCGTGCTCACAGACGAGGAAGCGGCCGCCATCGCCGAGCAATATCGCCAGGGGCTCGACGCGGGCAAGCAGCAGGCGCGTGCCTCGCTGGGCATGATCGGCAACAAGTACACGGTCGACTGGACGAAATACGCCGGCACCGACTGGTCCGAGCGCGTGCGCGGCGGCGGCGACCTCGCGCGCCTGAAGGCGCTGGGCGAGCGCGCCGTGCGCTTCCCCGAAGGCTTCACGCTGCATCCGCGCGTGGCGCAGGTCATGACGAACCGCGCGAAGATGTTCCGCGGCGAGATGCCGCTCGACTGGGGCGCGGCCGAGACGCTGGCCTACGCCAGCATCCTCGAGGAAGGCAATGCGATCCGCTTCACCGGGCAGGATGCCGGCCGCGGCACGTTCTTCCACCGCCACGCGGTGCTGCACGAGCAAACTACCGGCGAGACGTACATCCCGCTGCAGCACCTGGCCGAGCGCCAGCCGGCGTTCCAGGTGACGGACTCGGTGCTCTCGGAGGAGGCGGTGCTCGGCTTCGAGTACGGCTACTCCACCACCGACCCGTCGTCGCTCGTGATCTGGGAAGGCCAGTTCGGCGACTTCGTGAACGGCGCGCAGGTCATCATCGACCAGTTCATCAGCTCGGGCGAGGCCAAGTGGGGCCGGCTGTGCGGGCTCGCGCTGTTCCTGCCGCATGGCTACGAGGGGCAGGGGCCGGAGCATTCCTCCGCGCGCCTCGAGCGCTTCCTGCAGCTGTGCGCCGAGAACAACATGCAGGTGTGCGTGCCGTCGACGCCCGCGCAGATGTACCACATGATCCGCCGGCAGATCCTGCGCTCCCTGCGCAAGCCGCTCATCGTGATGACGCCGAAGAGCCTGCTGCGCCACGAGATGTCCGTGTCCACCATGGACGAGCTCGCCAACGGCGAGTTCTCCACCGTCATCGACGACGTCGACAAACTACCTGCCGCGAACGTCAAGCGCGTGGTCATGTGCTCGGGCAAGGTGTATTTCGAGCTGCTGAAGGCGCGGCGTGCCACCGGCAACGCCGAAGTGGCCGTGGTGCGCATCGAGCAGCTCTATCCATTCCCGGTGCAGGAAACCGAAGCCGTGCTCGCGAAGTACGCGAACGCGCGCGAGGTGGTGTGGTGCCAGGAGGAGCCGCAGAACCAGGGCGCGTGGTACCAGATCCGCCACCGCCTCGCGACTCTGTGTGGCAAACGCGAGCTGCTGTACGCCGGCCGTGCGCCGGCCGCGGCGCCGGCCACCGGCATCTCGAAGATCCACGACACGGAACAGCGCGGGCTCATCGAGGCCGCGCTGACCGCCACCAACAAAGAAGACGGAGCGCGCGAGACCAAGCGCCTCATGCCCAACGCGACCCCGAGTCCGGCACCTGCCGCGGCCGCAACGTCGCGCTAGGGCCGGGGAAAACAGATGGCAATCGAAATCAAAGTTCCACAGCTGCCCGAGTCGGTCGCCGACGCGACGCTGGTTGCCTGGCACAAGCAGGCCGGGCAGGCAGTGAGCCGCGACGAGAATCTCGCGGATCTCGAGACCGACAAAGTGGTGCTGGAAGTACCCGCGCCGGTCACGGGCGTCTTGCGGGAGCTGAGAATCGTCGCAGGCACATCGGTGACCAGCGGCCAGGTGCTGGCGGTCATCGAAGAAGGCGCCGCCGCCACTGCCAGCGCGGCCAAGCCCGCTGCGCCCGCCGCGCCGCCCGCCGTCGCCGCCAAGCCCGCGGCCGCCGCCGGCAACGACAAGCTCGCGCCCTCGGTGCGCCGCATGGTCGAGGAGAAGCAGCTCGATCCGGCCAAGATCCCCGCGTCGGGGAAGGACGGGCGCATAACCAAGGGCGATGTCGTCGAGTACCTGGACAAGCCGGCCGCCAAGGCGGCCACGCCTAACAAGCCGGCGACCCCGTCAGCTCCGGCCACCGCCGGTGCCGCGGGCAGACAGGACCAGCGCGTACCCATGACGCGCCTGCGCGCGCGCATCGCCGAGCGGCTGCTCGAGGCCCAGCAGAGCCAGGCGCAGCTCACCACGTTCAACGAGGTCGACCTCAAGGCCGTGATGGACGTGCGCGCGAAGTACAAGGAGACCTTCGAGAAGAAGCACGGTGTGAAGCTCGGCTTCATGTCGTTCTTCGTGAAGGCGGCCGTCGAGGCGCTGAAGAAATTCCCGGTGGTGAACGCCTCGGTCGAAGGCAACGACATCGTGTACCACGAGTACTACGACATCGGCGTCGCCGTCTCGACCGAGAAGGGCCTGATGGTGCCGGTGCTGCGCGACGTCGACCTGCAGAGCTACGCCGACATCGAGAAGAACATCGGCGCGTATGCCACGCGGGCGCGCGAGGGCAAGATCACCATCGACGAGCTCACGGGCGGCACGTTCTCCATCACCAACGGCGGCACCTTCGGCTCGCTCATGTCCACGCCCATCGTCAACATGCCGCAGAGCGCGATCCTCGGCATGCACGCCACGAAGGAGCGCCCGATGGTCATCGACGGCAAGATCGAGATCCGCCCGATGATGTACGTGGCGCTGAGCTACGACCATCGCATCATCGACGGGCGCGAGGCCGTGCAGTTCCTGGTCACCATCAAGGATTGCCTCGAAGACCCGGCGCGGCTGCTGCTGAGCGTCTGACGTAAGAACGCATAGTTAGGGGATCCCATGTCAACTGAGTACGACGTGATCGTCATCGGCGGCGGTCCCGCGGGGTATCCCGCGGCCATTCGCGCGGCGCAGAACAAGCTCAAGGTGGCCTGCATCGACGAGTGGAAGAACAAGGACGGCACGGCCGTGTTCGGCGGCACCTGCACGAACGCCGGCTGCATCCCCTCCAAGGCGCTGCTCGAGTCGAGCGAGCTGTACGTGAAGACGAAGGACGAGCTCGGCGTGCACGGCATCAAGGTGTCGGGCGTGGAGTTCGACGTCGCGCAGATGCAGAAGCGCAAGACGGGCATCGTGAAGGCCAGCACCAACGGCATCGCGCTGCTGCTCAAGAGCGCCGGCGTCACCGCGCTGCAGGGCCACGGCAAACTGCTGGCGGGCCGCAAGGTGGAGTACACCGCGCACGACGGCAAGAAGGAGACGCTGGCGGCGAAGCACGTGGTGCTGGCCACGGGCTCGGCACCCACCGAGCTCAAGAGCATGCCGTTCGACGGCAAGAACATCGTGGATTCCTGGGGCGCTCTCGATTTCGACGCCGTGCCGAAGAGGCTCGCCGTCGTCGGTGCCGGGGTCATCGGCCTCGAGCTCGGCAGCGTGTGGCGCCGGCTCGGCGCGGAAGTCGTGGTGCTCGAAGCGCTCGACACCTTCCTCGCCATCGCCGACCAGGGCCTCGCCAAGGAGGCCGCGCGGCACTTCAAGAAACAAGGGCTCGACATCAAGCTCGGCGCCAAGGTTTCGGGCGCGAAGTCCGGCTCCAAGGGCGTGGACGTGAGCTACGCCGACGGCTCCGGCGCGCAGAGTGTCACGGTGGACAAGGTCATCGTCTGCATCGGGCGCCGGCCGTTCACGAAGGACTTGTTGGGCGAGGGCACGGGCGTACTGCTCGATGAACGCGGGTTCATCCAGGTCGACGGCGATTGCAGGACGGGCGCCGAAAATGTCTGGGCGGTCGGCGACTGCGTGCGCGGCCCCATGCTGGCGCACAAGGGCAAGGACGAGGGCGTGATGGTCGGCGACGTCATCGCCGGCAAGTACGGCCACATGAACTACGACACCGTGCCCTCGGTGATCTACACGCATCCCGAGATCGCCTGGGTGGGCCAGACCGAGGAGCAGGTGAAGCAGGGCGGCCGCGCCTACAAGGTGGGCCAGTTCCCGTTCGCGGCCAGCGGCCGCGCGCGCGCCATGGAAGCCACGGCCGGGTTCGTCAAGCTGATCGCCGCGCAGGATGACGACGAGATCCTGGGCGTGCACATCATCGGGCCGATGGCCGGCGAGCTGATCGCCGAGGCCGTGCTGGCGATGGAATATTCGGCGAGCAGTGAGGACCTGCAGCGCACGATCCACGCGCATCCCACGCTGTCCGAGGCGCTGCACGAGGCCGCGCTCGCGGCCGACAAACGCGCCATCGACAACATCAACAAGTAGGATCCGCCGCGACGCGCTTCCGCGATCGATGCACGTGCACAGGAAACCGAACATGTACCGACGGGCATTCACATTCCTCGCTGGCATGACGCTCGGGCTGTCGGCCGGGCACGCGCAGGACGCGGCGTCCGCGCCGGGCGAGCCGGTGTGGTCGGCGCAGAAGGCCGGTGGCCTCGCGTGGGCGCAGACGGTGGTGACGGCGGATTTTTCCCGCTGCGGCGGCGCGGCGGTGCTCGCGGCGCAGGAGCGCGATCCGCAGCTCGAAGCGCAGATGCAGACCGACGCCAGCGGCTATTCCTGCTACCTGCTCGGCGTGCGCAACGACACCGCGCGCCGCATCCAGTGCCAGGTGCGCATGGAGCAGCCGTATGGAGCGAAGAAGCCGGCCGTGGTCGAGGGCGCCCTCGTCCTCGACCCCGATACGCAGGGAGTCGCCGTCGAGTCCTTCGCGCTGACCACCACCGCGCCGCGGGCGGTGAGCACCAAGTGCTTCGAGATCCCGGAATCGCCGTCGCCATACAAGGACCGCGCGGATTGCCGCGGCACATTCGATGCGCCGTCGCCGCAGCGCTTCTACCCGGCGGACTCGCGCGACCGGCTGGAGGAGGGCGGCGTCGTCATCGAATACGGGGTGATCAAGGGGTCCAGGCAGCCGCAGGACATCCGCGTGGTGACCAGCAGCGGCTTCGCGGCGCTCGATACGGCCGCGCTGCGCATGGCGTACGAGTCACAGGCTTCGCACCGCTGCACGAACATCCGTTATCGTGCGCGCATCGTGTTCAGGCTGGCGGATTCGCCGCTGAACGAGCTCACCGGCGGTAGTTAGTTCGCGGCTTCGAACACGAGGCGGGCCCGCGCCGTCGCCGGCACCGCCACGCCGTTCTCACGGCGCGGCTCGTAGGCCCACTTCTTCACCGCGCTCAGCGCGGAGTCCTCGAACACGCCCGAAGGCGCGGACTCCAGCACCTGCACGTCGGCGACCTTGCCGGTCTCCGAGATCGAAATCTTGACGACGACGTAACCGGCGGTCTTCTTCGACACGCCCGAGGGCGGCACGGGCACGACGCGCTTCACGAGCTTGGCGGGCACCACATCGAGCGGCGCGGGCGGCGCGGGCTGCGCCGCGGCCGTCGGCGGCATCTGCACGGCGGCGGAGCCGGACGCGGCGGGGGTCGCGATGGCGGGCGGCGGAGTCGCTGCGGAAATCGCCGCGGACGTCGAACCGTCGCTGGCTTCGAGCGTGCGACCGGAGAACGAGCTCTCGGAGGGACGCATGGTCGTGGTCGCCGGTGCGTTGATCGGCGCGTTCAACGCCAGCGACTCGCGCGGCACCTCGCCGATGGGCGCACCGTAGCTGCGTGAAGTGCTGCCCGGCGCCGGACGCGTCGGCCGCGGCGTGGGCCGCTGCGGCGTGCGCGAGGCGACGCGCTCGGGCGCGCGCTCCGCGCGCCGCTCGTTGGCGCGCGGCTGCTTGCCCTGGCTCGTCGGGCGCTGCGATGGCGGCGAGGTGGGCACTACCGCTGCCTGCGCGGGCGCCTGCGGGGGAGCGAGCTTCGAGAGCTCCTCGGCGCGGTTGATGGCGTCCTGGAGGAAGTCGTGGCGCGGATGCTGCGGCGACCGTTCGGCGAGCGTCGCGAGCTCGCGTCGCGCGGTCACGAAATCGTTTTTCATGATCGCGTTTTCGATGTCGATCTCGACCAGCGTGAGGTCGTCGGTGACCTTCTGCTGCTCGGCCATGCGCTGCACGGTGGCCGCTATGGCGGCCTCGCGCGCCCGCGCTTCGGGGTCGTAGAACTGGATCGCGGCAACGATGGCACCCGCGACGGCGACGGCGACGCCGCAGGCGGTGACGAGGCGCAGCTTCCTGCGGCGCGCGGCTTCATCGACCACGCGCTGCTGCACGCCGAGGCGGGCCTGGGCGGCGATGTCCGCGAAATCGTCTTCGGGCGCGGTGGGAGTCTCGGGCGTCCAGGCCGGCATGACGTTGCGCGGCGCAGCAACGTTCGGCTGGACGGTCATGGGCGGAATGGGCTTCATCGCCGGCGCGGTGGCGCGCATCTGCGTCGGCACGCGGGCCACTGGCCCCGATGGGCGGGCGGCGGGTGCCTGCTGCGGCGGCGGTTCGGGAACGGGTTGCGCGAGACGCGCCGTTGCGGCGCGGCCATTCGCGGCCGCGGTGGCAATGGCCGTGGCAGCCGGCGGAGGGGTGGCCGACAGCGGCGCGGGCGGGCGGGGCGGAATCGGTCCGCGCGGCGTCGTTCCGGCGGCCGGAATGCCGCGCTCGTCGAGCACGACGCGCTCGATGGTGCCGTCGGTTTCCTCGTTCGGACCGCCCGTGACCTGCGCAATGGCGAGCCACAGCTCTTCGAGGTCGATCGGGTAGTTGATGGTGCGCTGGACCTTGAACGGCGCGAGTCGCGGACCTAACAACTGCAGGCGTTCGGGGGCGGCGGCGAAAATGCGCTTGAGCGGCACGGCGGTGCGGGTGGTGCGGCCGAGCAGGTCGAGCCCCGACCCGTCGACGGCGCGCTCGCAGGCGATCAGTACGTCGTACTGGTTCTGCCGCAACAGGAGCAGGGCATCGCCCTTGCTGGTGACGCAGTCGAGCTCGAGGACACCGCGGATCGCGCGCGCAATGTTCTCGAGACCCTCTGAGTCATGATCGACCAGCAGGACACGCATGTGCGTCCAGTACCCCGGTTAACAAAGACAAAATTCGTTCTGAGTAGACGCGATTCGACCAAATCTGGCGTCGCAGCGCGTCACGTTTCCCGCCCCGCCGGAGGCCGCCCGGGAAGGCTTAAGTTAAGCCGACCGGCGGACCGAGAGGACGCTTCCCACCTTCCGAATACGTTGCAAGAGACGCGTCAGATGCTGCACATCATCGACGCCCAAGCGGACATCGATGGTAGCCGTCGACTGCGTGCGATCGGTAGTGGTGTGCATCATCTCGATGGAAATTTTTTCGCTGGCGAGCAGGTCCCCGATGTCCCGGACCAAGCCCTGTCGGTCGATGGCGACAATGTTGAGCGTCACCGCCTGACTCTGCGCGACATCCGCCCAGGCCGCGGCGATGAGCCGGTCGGGCCGGGCGGCCACCATGCGCTGCAGGCCGGGGCAGTTGTTTCGATGCACCGTGACCCCCCGTGCCAGGGTGGCGTAGCCGGCGATCGGCTCGGGTTTCACGGGCGCGCAACAGCGCGCGAAACTGATCGGCAGATCCTGCACGCCCCCCAGGATCACGGGGGAACGCGAGGCTTTCCGGGCCGCGGCACGGCGGCGCGGCGCACCGGGCATTCCGGGCACGTGGATGGGCGAGGGCGCGGCGGCCTCCGGGGGCAGCGCCTTGCCGGCCTCCTCGTCTAACTTCCTGAACCAGGCACGCACCTTCGCGCGCGACCGCGGGCTCTTCATGAAGCCCTGGGTTTCCGACAGCCAGTCGCGGCTGGGCTGGGGCAGCTTGTGGGTCAGGACTTCCACCACCTCGCCATTGGTGAGCGCGCGCGTCAGCGGCACGATGCGCCCATTGACGCGCGCGCCGCGGGTGCGATGGCCGAGATCGGTATGCACTTGATAGGCGAAATCCAGCGGCGTCGCGCCCGGCGGCAGATCCACCACCTGCCCCTTGGGCGTCAGCGCATAGACGCGGTCCTCGAACAGCTCCGCGCGCACTTCGTCGAGGAAATCCCGCTGGCTCTCCTCGTCCCGCCGTTCGGTGGAGCGCCCGTCCTCGCTGCCGAGCAGCGTGCGAATCCATTCGATCTTGCGGTCGTACGAGACATCGTGGGCGCGCAGCTCCCGGGCGCGGCCCTCCTTGTAGCGCCAATGGGCGGCGAGTCCGAGCTCGGCCTGGTCGTGCATCTCGCGCGTGCGGATCTGGATCTCGACGGCCTTCGACTCCGGGCCGAACACCGCGGTGTGGATCGAACGGTAGAAGTTGTCCTTCGGTGTCGCGATGTAGTCGTCGAACTCGCCGGGGATGTACGGGAAGCGGCCGTGCACCAGGCCGAGCACGGCGTAACAATCGGCGACGGTGGCCGTGACGATGCGCACCGCGCGCAGGTCGAACACCTGCTCGAACGACAGCTGCTTGCGCTCCATCTTCCGGTGGATGCTGTAGATGTGCTTCGGACGGCCATAGACCTCGGCGTCGATGCCCGCGGCGTGGATCATCGACTCGAGCGCCCGGCACAGGTCGGTGATGTAGCGCTCGCGGTCCGTGCGCTTCTCCGCGAGTGCGGAGGCGATGCGACGATAGTCCTCGGGTTGCAGGTAGCGCAGCGCGAGGTCCTCGAGCTCCCACTTGAGCTGCCAGAGCCCGAGGCGATTCGCGAGCGGCGCGAACACCTCGCGCGTTTCCAGCGCCAGCCGATCGCGGGTCGCCGCGTGGCCGTCCTTCGCGGCCC
>JBIOZI010000274.1:0-7625 GCA_044871085.1 Steroidobacteraceae bacterium
TCTCACCAAAGGGAGGATCCGACATATGAATAAGGTGTGGCGACTGGCCGTTCTGGCCACGGCGGGCGGTATTTTGATGTTCCCTGCCGCTGCCCGGGCCGTCGAAGACGCAAGTCCCAAGGCGGCCTGCGCGGGTGTGACGGACGCAAAGAGCAAATCGCGCCTCTCCTTCGACGGCAAGACGCTCATGACCAACCTGCTGGCACTGGAAGCGCAGGGGGAGTCCGGATTCCACCCCACATTCAATCCACCCGCGAGTGAATGTTCCTTCGAGAAGTTCGACGCGGCCGGCACCTCGGTGGAAGCGGTCTATGCGCCATTCGAGAAGGGCGAGCACACCCTGCACTGGCGATTTCGCACCACTGGCGCCGAGCCTCGCGAAGTACTGGTGATCTACGACGGCATGGCCTCTTTAATCGCCGAGAAAGAGGTGTTCTTCGTGGTGGAGGAACGCAAGGGCAGCATTCACTACTACGCGATGTTCCGCGAGCAGCCGACCTACGTGGTGCTGAAGCCGATCGTCACGGGCGTACTCGACGGCAGCGCGCAGCCGCTGGCCACCGTTCGCTGGCCGCCCGGCGAAAAGGAGGCGGTGATCGAGGCCTACGACTCCAAGCGGCTCAAATAGCTAACTAGTGCGTTCCTGCGCGAAACGCGCCAGCGCCGCGAGCGCCCGCGAATACGGCGTCTCGGGCAGCGCGGCCAGCGCTTCGAGCGCCTGCGTGGTCTCGCGCTGCGCGAAGCTGATGGCGTAGTCGAGCCCGCCGGTGTTCTCGATGGCCTCGACGATGGGCCCGAGCTGCGCGAGCCCGCCCTGTTCGATGGCCAGGCGGATCAGCGCGCGCTGCTCTTCGTTGCCGTGGCGCAGCGCGTGTAACAGGGGAAGCGTCGGCTTGCCCTCCGCGAGATCGTCGCCGAGATTCTTGCCGCGCGTGGCCGGGTCGCTCTTGTAATCGAGCACGTCGTCGATGAGTTGATAGGCGATGCCGAGATGCTTGCCGAAGCGCCCGAGCGCGGCCTGCTGCGCCAGCGGGGCGCCGGCCAGCACGGCGGCCACTTCGGCGCCGGCCTCGAACAGCCGGCCGGTCTTGCGATAGATGACCTCGAGATAACGCTGCTCCGTCGTCTCGGGATCGTGCGCATTCATGAGCTGCAGCACTTCGCCTTCGGCGATCACGTTGGTGGCGTCGGCCATGATCTCCATGACGCGTTGTGACCCGGCGGTGGCCATCATCTGGAACGCGCGCGAGTAGACGAAATCACCGACCAGGACGCTGGCCTGGTTGCCAAAAATGTTGTTGGCGGTGGCGCGGCCGCGGCGCTTCTGCGATCCGTCCACCACGTCGTCGTGCAGCAGGGTGGCGGTGTGCACGAACTCGATGAAGGCGGCCGCGTCGATGTGCTTGTCGTTCTGGATGCCGCTGGCGCGGCCGGCGAGCACGCAGAGCAGGGGGCGCAGCCGCTTGCCGCCGCCGCCGATGATGTGCTCGGCCACCTGGTCGACGAGCGGCACGGCGCTCTTGAGACGCGCACGAATCATGGTGTCGACTGCGGCGAGATCGGCCTTCACGCAGGCGCGAATCTCGTCGAGCGCCATGACGGGGGCGTCGGGCGTACGCGGCGCGGGCCGTGCGTTGGGCAGCGATGTGACGTTGGAGGTCATACAGGGCTTTGATCTTACTGGAGAATTTAGGCTTTGACCGGCCTTTGGTGCGTGAGTAGAATGCGCGTCCTTTCGCCAAAGCCCTCCGTTAAGGCGTTGGTTTCGCACGAATTTTGTGGAGTTCTCATCATGTACGCGGTCATCGCCACGGGCGGCAAGCAATATCGGGTAGAAAAGGGCACCGTCCTGCAGGTCGAAAGACTCGATGCGGAAGAGGGTGCCACGGTCGAGTTCGGTGAGGTCCTGCTCATCGGCGACGGCTCCGACATCAAAGTCGGCGCACCGCTGCTCAAGGGCGGCAAGGTCTCGGCCACGGTCGAGAAGCATGGCAAGGGCGAGAAGAAAGTCATCGTGAAGTTCCGCCGCCGCAAGCACTACCTGCGCCAGGGCACGCATCGCCAGCAGTACACGCAGGTGAAGATCACGGGCATCACGGCCTGAGCCGTCGCCTAACTAGAGGATTTCGGACATGGCACATAAGAAGGCAGGCGGCAGCACCCGCAACGGTCGCGAGTCGCACAGCAAACGTCTCGGCGTGAAGAAGTTCGGCGGTGAGAACGTGCTCGCCGGCAACATCCTGGTCCGCCAGCGCGGCACCACGATGCGCGCGGGCATCAACGTCGGCATCGGCACCGACCACACGCTGTTCGCCCTCAAGGAAGGGCGCGTGAAGTTCAGCAAGAAGGGCTCCGAGGGACACACCTTCGTGAGCGTCGAAGCCGAGAAGGCGAACTGATCGCCAGCCAGAACTGCGGATATTTTCACGTACGAGAAACCCGGCTCCTTGCCGGGTTTCTCGTTTAAGAGTGGGGCGCAGCCCCTGACACAGCGCGCGCGAGTACGGGCTAAGGGTCGCAATCATGAAGTTCGTCGATGAGGCACGCATCAAAGTCCAGGCCGGCAACGGCGGGCGCGGCTGCGTCAGCTTCCGGCGCGAGAAATTCGTGCCCTTCGGCGGGCCGGACGGCGGTGACGGCGGCGACGGCGGCAGCATCACGCTGTACTCGCTCGAGGGCATCAACACCCTGGCGGACTTTCGCATCGAGCGCACCTTCCGCGCCGAGAACGGCCACCCGGGTGGCGGCCGCGACTGCACCGGACGCGGCGGCGCCGATACGCGCGTGGCCGTGCCGGTGGGCACCATCGTGCGCGACAGCGAGACCGGCGAGGTGCTCGGCGATCTCGCCACCGCGGGCGTCGACCTGCTGGTGGCGCGCGGCGGCAAGGGCGGCTGGGGCAACCAGCGCTTCAAGTCGAGCAAGAACCGCTCGCCGCGGCAGTACGGGCCCGGCCTTCCCGGTGAGCAGCGCGCGCTCGAGCTCGAGCTCAAGGTCATCGCGGACGTCGGGTTGTTAGGGCTGCCGAACGCCGGCAAGTCGACGCTCATCAGCGCGGTGTCCGCCGCGCGGCCGAAGGTGGCCGACTATCCATTCACGACGCTGTATCCGAATCTCGGCGTGGTCTCCTGCGGCAACCAGCGCAGCTTCGTGATGGCCGACATCCCGGGCCTCATTGAGGGCGCGGCCGAAGGCGCGGGGCTCGGCATCCGATTCCTGAAGCACCTGCAGCGCACGCGCGTGCTGTTGCACCTCGTGGACATCGCGCCGGTGGATCCGAGCGCCGACCCCGTGCGTGATGCGCGCTCGATCGCCGCGGAGCTGGGCAAGTTCAGCGAGGACTTGCTGGCGAAGCCGCGCTGGCTGGTGATCAACAAGAGCGATCTGCTGCCGGAAGAGGAAGCGGTCGCGAAAGCGCAGTCGATCGTGAAGGCGCTGAAGTACAAGGGGCCGGCGTTTCTGATTTCGGGTGCCACGCACCGGGGCACGTCGGAGCTCACGGAAGCGGTGATGCGGTTCCTCGAGACGGCGGAGGCGCCGAAAAATGGCAATCTGGCGGTGCCTCAGGGAAAGCCGTCATTGCCGAGGGTCAGCGGTGGCGCGCGAACGCGCCGCAAGAAATTCTCGAAGAAGCGCAAGTCGCAGTCGCGCCCACGCAAGTCCAAGAAGCCCAGGCGCCGCTAGTAGACATGCTGGTCTTTGGTGCCTATCCGATGATTACACCGTAGGGCAGGGAAGCCGCCCGATAAGCCCGGTCGAGGTGCTTTTCCAGCGCCGTGTGGCAGGTAGCAAGGATCTGAACAGTATCGCCCGCAGCCACGCTGCCGACCATGATGCTTCCGTTCACTACGACTGTCTGAGTTCCATCAACGCCCAATTTCATTACCCGCCTGTCCACTGAAGTGCACATGGAGGGAGGAAATGCAGTTTCGTCATCGATATCGAGCAGGTGTCCGGGCCTGATTTTCCGATCGGCCGTGCCTCTGATGAACGCCAGCGGGTAGGCAATTCGATCGAGATCCAGCTTGATCGGCGGGTCGATCAGGTGCGCGAGCTTCTGCTCGAAGACGCCGTTTTTCAGCACGCGCCATCGAATCGCAGATGAATTCCAATCCGGATAGATGGACCACAGCAGTGCTGCAGCGCCGGCGACATACGCCGTTGCATTCGACGAGCCTGGCCCGCTGGGCGTCTCGCACGGATTTCTCCCGCAGATGGTCGCGTTGTAGGAGTAGCTCGGAGCTGCGATATCAACCGCTCCCTTGCCCCAGCTCGACACATAGTCGTAGGCCCCGTCGTCGTCATGACCCATCACGACGATGATGTTTGGAAATCTCTGTCCCGAAGAGTCCCGCATCGACCCCGGGTATTGCGGGCGCTGGTTCAGATTCTGCTGTTTGTTTCCAGATGAGGCGACGAGCATGAACTGGGCTTTGGAATTCAATAGCTGCTCGATTTTCCTTTCGGTAGCCTCCAGTCGATCTGGGCCGCCAAAGCTCGCGTTGATGACGCGTACGCCGGCGTTCACGGCGCACTCGACCGCGAGCGCCAGGGACTTGTCATCCAGTACTCCGCCGTAACCTGACAGGATAGGCAGAACACGCGTATTCCATGCGACGCCGACGATGCCTTTTCCGTTTCGCGCGCCGGCGATCATTCCCGCCATCGAGGTTCCGTGAGGATCGTCGAACGCCATCCTCCCATCGCAGGGCTTACGCGCGCACGGGATCTGCCATCCCGTCACGAACTGCTTGAACGCGAATTCGGGCAAATCATTGGCAAAATCCGGATGCGACTGCAGGATTCCCGTGTCGAGGATCGCGGTCTTGACGGCCGCGTTGGGCACCGCGAGCAACCAGGCTCGCGCGGCACCCATTTTTTCGAGTTGAGTCTGCTGGCCGAGCTCGCTCGAGATGTTCTTCGCCATGAGCTGTGGGCCCGCGTCGCGCACGAGGCGCAGGATCGCATTGGGAAATACGAATGCGCGGGGCGCGCCCGGGTCTTTTGGTTTGTCCGAGCAGGCGAAGAGATCGTCATTCAGCGCCCGGGCGGCCGATTCTGGACGTGAGATCGCGCAGGCGTCCTTGCCGCTCGGATACGAGTAGAGGCAGTCGCCGGTGGATTGCAGACATTCGAGCTTTCGCAACCCAGTGTCCGCAGGCACAACTGCCTGCTTGTACTCACCTGCCTCGGTGATCGCGCGAATGATGACTTCGCCCGGCATGAAGCGCGCCTCGGCCGGAAGGGGTCGCGGATTCACGTATTCCCCTACGTCGCACACTGGTACCGCCGCGCCCGCGGGGAATGCGCACAGCAATGCCACGAGAATTGCGGCCGACTTGTTTTCGTTGGATAACACGACACGTCCCGGGTTTTCTGATCTTCAGTGCGGCGGGCCGCTGCCACCGCCGTTCTGATTCGTCGATGTCCCGGAGACGAGTCCAAACGTCACGAGGTCGAGCGGCAGGTCGCCTTGCACGGCCTTCTCGATTCTCACCACGCGCATGATGTCGACGAAGAGCGCCGTTCCTTCGGCGACCGGAAACAGCGTTTCGAGGCGCTGATAGCCAGGGTCCGCCCAAGCCTGGAGCTGTGCGACAGTGGAAGCCAGCGCCTGTGAATACGTGGATTCGTACTGTTTCTTGTACGGAGGGAGCTGCGCCGAATTCCATATGAATGGCACGTCCCCGACGGGAGCCAGTCGAAGACCGTCGAGCGCTTCCGAAGCTTCATCTTTGCCGCACTTGATCTTGAAGCTCGCGAGCAGGGAATTGCCGTTCACGTCGGTCACGTATCGTGGCTTGAGGCGAATTTTTCCGGGATCTCCGTGGATGTCCTTCAGGTGCTTGCCGCCGTTGTCGAACGTGCGATCGAAGGTCAGTATCCGGTTGGACCAGATCGAGTACCAGGGATTCATGTTTTTCTCCGAGCTTCGGATTCTTGGTGGTTGCTCTAACAATCTCTGTCTCGCCAACGCACAGACGCGTTGCCGCCAGATGTCATTCGTTGGATCTGCCGGTTACTCCTCTGCCACGAGCTGCGTACTCATTGCTGCCGGGATGATTTCCAGAGGGATCACCTCTGGGCACGCCTCGCTCAGTCCTCGAGCGTGTAGACGATCGAATCTGCAGCGACTCCGTCGCACATCGCCTGGATGATCAATCGATCACGAGGTACGAGTTGCGGTTCTGTCACGGGGTCGGGCTCGAGCTCGTGCACGGGCGGCCTGTGCTCTGCCTGGCTCGTGCTTTTCACACGCCGCAGCTGCGTGCTCACCTCGGAGCTGCACGTGCCGGCTGGGAATGCGGCCGTCGCATCGACATATGGCAATTGCGAGCGACGGACACTGCGCGTGTAGTCGAGCGGCTTGAAGAACACCGGATGCATCATGCGTTCCAGGTCCAGCCGACGGTCGCCATCGAGCATGTCTTTGAGATTCGGCTCCTTGATCGCCGAATTGAGCATGCGTTCTCTTATTTGGGCAGGCTTCCAGGTCGGATATTTCGACCACAGAAGTGCTGCCGCGCCACTCGTGAAAGCTGTCGCCGTCGACGTGCCGCTGAACGGCGCGTCATAGGAGAGCATTCCGTCGCGGCGAATCTTCGTCGTAAACGTGGTGCCCGGAGTCGCAATGTCCACCACCGCTTTTCCCCAGTTCGAAACCGGATCGGTGTTGTAGTCGAGGTCATGACTCATAGCCACGATCATGTTTGGAAGCTGTGAGTTCGTCGTTCTGAGGCACGCCGGATAGCTCTCGCAGGGATGCAATGGATCCGCAGCAGTCGAGGGATTCAGAAGATGCAGTTGCTGCGACCCATTGCCGGCCGGTACCACCACCAGCGACGTCGCTTGGACGCGTTCAATGGCTCTTCGGGTCAACGTCATCTCAGCGGTGCTCTCAAAGCTCGCATTGATGACGCGCGCGCCTTTGGAAGCGGCACATTCGATGGCCTTCGCGGCTATGGCGTCGGTGATGAGTCCGTGCTGAAACGCATTGATGGAGAGGATTTCGGTGTTCCAGGCGGTGCCCGTGATGCTTCGGCTGTATGCGTCTGTGGCATCCATCCGGGCGGCTATCGTTCCCGCCATGTTCGTGCCGTGATCGTTGTCGTCGGTCGGTTTTCCATCACAAGGCCAATCGCGACAAGGAATCCGAAATCCTCTATTCGGCGACATCAGGTCGAAGTGTTCGAGATCGACGCCGGAATCCACGATGGCCGTGATGATCGTCGGGGCCGCATCGACGTCACGCCAGGCCTCGAGCGCTCCCATCTTTTGCAGCTCTCTTTGATATTTGAAATACTCATCCGGCTTGTCCGCAGCTCCCTTGTTGTTGGTAGCGTATGCAGGGCCCGGGGTCATTTCACCCACCACCCCCGCAACGACATTGGCCAATGCCGCAGACTCCTGATTCAACGCCCGGCGCCGATCGTTCCGCAGGCAGCCGCGGATATCTTTATTGAGAGTGTTCACGGCATCGCGCTGCGTGTCGCACGGACCATCGCGGTTCTTGTTTTCATCTATCGGCTTGTAGACGCAGCTGTTCGTGAGATTCACGCAATAGAGAAGCTTGAGTCCGGGAACTTCGGCGCTCACGAGATTGACATTCGCATCGTGAGCGGCCT
>JBIOZI010000275.1:0-5606 GCA_044871085.1 Steroidobacteraceae bacterium
CGACAGCCTGACGTACTGGCACGCGCTGCTGCGCGACCTCGCCGGCCGGCGCGGATCGTGACGCGGCGGTAGTTAGCCGTGGGCGACTCCACGCAACCGCTCGGCACGCTGGAGCTGGCGCTGACGCACGCGCGGCGCCTGCTCGAGCGCGACGCGGCCGCCGCGGCGGAGCAGGCCGCGGCGATACTCGAGGTGCTGCCCGATCATGCCGAGGCGCTGGCGATCAAGGGGCTCGCGCTCGGCCGGCTCGGCCAGGGAGAGGCGGCCATCGCCGCGCTGCGTCGCGCGGTGCACCTGAAGCCGGCGCAGCCGGACGCGTGGCGCGCGCTCGGCGACCACTACACGGCGCTCGAGATGCGCGAGGCGGCCGACGAAGCCTATGCGCAGGGCGTGCGCCACTCGACCCGCGACCCCAGGCTCATGTCCGCGGCGCTGGCATTGGCCGAGAACCGCATCCCGGAAGCGGAGGCGGCGCTGCGCGAGCACCTGAAGCGCCATCCCACCGACGTCGCGGCCATCCGCATGCTCGCCGAGGTGGCCGCGCGCATCGGTCGGCTCAACGACGCGGAGACGCTACTCGCGCGCTGCCTCGAGCTCGCGCCGGGCTTCACGGCCGCGCGCCACAACTATGCGCTGGTGCTGCACCGGCAGAACCAGCCCGAAGCCGCGCTCGCGCAGGTGGACCGGCTGCTCGCGGACGAGCCGCGCAATCCCGGGTTCCGCAACCTGCGCGCCGCGATCCTCGGGCGCATCGGCGAATACGCGGCCTCCATCGAACAGTACCGCGACGTGCTCGCGGAGTATCCGGGCCACGCGAAAGTCTGGATGAGCCTGGGACACGCGTTGAAGACCGCGGGCCGCCATGCCGAGAGCATCGACGCGTACACGCGCAGCATCGAGAAGTCGCCGGGCCTCGGCGAGGCGTACTGGAGTCTCGCGAATCTCAAGACCTTCCGTTTCTCCTCCGAGCAGATCCAGGCGATGCGCGCGCAGCTCGCCGGCGGGAAACTCTCCGCCGAGGATCGCTTCCATTTCGAGTTCTCGCTGGGCAAGGCGCTCGAGGACGCGGGCGCGTTCGAGGAGTCGTTCGCGCACTACGTCGAGGGCAACCGGCTGCGCCGCGCGGCGATCCGCCACGACGCCGACGAGAACCATGCGCACGTCGAGCGTTCGAAGCGGTTGTTCACGCGCGAATTCCTGGCGGCGCGCGCGGGCTGGGGCTGCGAGGCGCCGGATCCCATCTTCGTCGTCGGATTGCCGCGCTCCGGCAGCACCCTCATCGAGCAGATCCTGGCCTCGCACTCTCAGGTAGAGGGCACGATGGAGCTGCCCGACGTGGCCATGCTCGTGCGCACCGTGGCCAACCGTACCTCGCGCGAAGCCGGCACCGCCTATCCGCGCGCGCTCGAGAAGTTCTCCGCCGACGAGCTGCGCGCGCTCGGCGAACGCTACCTCGCGCAAACCCGCATCCAGCGCAAGACCGGCGCGCCATTTTTCATCGACAAGATGCCTAACAATTTCGCGCACGTGGGGTTCATCCATCTCATGCTGCCGAACGCCAGGATCGTCGACGCCCGGCGCCATCCGCTCGGCTGCTGCCTCTCGGGTTTCAAGCAGCATTTCGCGCGCGGCCAGACGTTCACGTACGACCTCGGCGAGATCGGCCGCTATTACCGCGACTACGTGGAGCTCATGGCGCATTTCGACGCGGTGCTGCCGGGCCGGGTGCACCGGGTGTTCTACGAGAACATGGTGGAGGACACCGACACCGAGGTGCGGCGGCTGCTCGAGTACTGCGGGCTCGGGTTCGAGCCCGGGGTGCTCAAGTTCCACGAGAACCAGCGTGCCGTGCGCACCGCGAGCTCCGAGCAGGTTCGCCAGCCGATCTATCGCGAAGGCATGGACCAGTGGCGTCACTACGAGGGCTGGCTCGGGCCGCTCGAACGGGCGCTCGGCGACGTGTTGACACGGTATCCAGCCGTGCCCGAATTTAACTAGGCGGTTTTGCTTCCGCGGCGACAGGCATACACTGACACCACGAGAAACTCGGGAGGCTCCATGACTCGCAGCAAGTTGCGGAAGATACGTCGTCTGGAGAAGTCGGGGTTGTTCACCGGAGCACTGCTGGTCGGCGCCGGTTTCGCGCAGGCGCAGACGGCCGAGCAGGGCAATGCGGGCCTCGACGAAGTCGTGGTCACGGCGCTCAAGACGCGGCAGGACCTGCAGGACGTGCCGCTTTCCATCCAGGCCATCGGCACCGAGAAGCTCGAAGAGCTGCACGTCAGCGATTTCGAGGACTACGTCAAGTTCCTGCCGAGCGTGTCCTATCAACAGGCCGGCCCGGGGTTCGCGCGCGTGTTCATGCGCGGCGCGGCGTCGGGCGACAACGGCAACCACTCCGGCTCGCAGCCCGGCGTCGGCCAGTATCTCGACGAGCAGCCCATCACGACCATCCAGGGCGCGCTCGACATCCACATGTACGACATCGCCCGCGTCGAGTCGCTCGCCGGCCCGCAGGGCACGCTGTACGGCGCGAACTCGCAGTCGGGCACCATCCGCATCATCACCAACAAGCCCGATCCCGGCGGTTTCGACGCCGGCTTCAGCCTCGAGGGCAACACCGTGGCGCATGGCGACCAGGGTTACCTCGCGGAGGGGATGGTGAACGTGCCGATCGGCGACAAGGCCGCCATCCGCATGGTCGGCTGGGCGCGCCACGATGCCGGCTACATCGACAATCTCGCGGCGACCAGGACCTTCCCGACCTCCGGCGCGACCATGAGCTCGCTGGCCGAGGACAACTACAACGACGCCGACACCTACGGCGCGCGTCTCGCGCTCAAGATCGACCTCAATGAAAACTGGAGCATCACGCCCGGCATCATGGGACAGCAGACGAAGACGAACGGCGTCTACGCCCAGCAATCGGGACTGCGGGAGCTCGCGGTCGAGCACTGGCATCCGGAGAACAGCGACGACCGCTGGACGCAGGCCGCGCTCACCGTCGAGGGCAAGATCGCAAACCTCGACATGACGTTCGCCAGCTCGTACCTCAAGCGCCAGGTGGACGTGAATTCGGACTACTCCGACTACGCGTTCTTCTACGACACGCTGGCTGGCTACGGCGTGTACTTCACCGACGATGCCGGCGATTTCGTCAATCCCTCGCAGTTCATCAACGGCAGGGACGGCTACACCAAGTGGAGCCACGAGCTGCGCTTCGCCTCCCCGACGGAGAACCCGGTGCACTTCGTCGCCGGCCTGTTCGCGCAGCGCCAGACGCACGACATCGAGCAGGCCTACACCATCACGGGTCTCGCGGACGCCAGCGCCGTCACGGGCTGGCCCGACGTGTTCTGGCTCACGAAGCAATGGCGCGTCGATCGGGATTCCGCGGTCTTCGGCGAAGTCACCTGGGACGTGAACGACAAACTGGAGCTCACCGGTGGCGTGCGTTACTTCCGCTTCGAGAATTCGCTGGAGGGATTCTTCGGCTTCGGCGCGACCAACCCGTATTTCCTGCTGTTCGGCAGCCTGACGGGCGAGCCTTCGTGCACCGGCGCTCCGGTATTCGAGGACGCGCCCTGCACCAATCTCGACAAGACCGTCGAGGACAAGGACTCCACGTTCAAGTTCAATGCGACCTACCATCTCACGGACGATGCGATGCTGTACTTCACGCGGTCCGAGGGCTTCCGCCCCGGCGGCGTGAACCGCCGCGGCACCTTCCCGCCGTACAAGTCGGACTTCCTCACCAACTACGAGATCGGCTGGAAGACGTCCTGGCTCAACGACAAGCTGCGCTTCAACGGCGCGGTCTATCACGAGGATTGGGACAACTTCCAGTTCTCGTTCCTGGGCGAGAACGGCCTCACCAACCTCACGAATGCGCCGGGCGGGGCGACGCTCGAAGGCATCGAGATGGACCTGCAATGGGCCGTCACAGAGTCCTTCTCGCTGTACGGGGGCATCGCGCTCCAGCATTCGGAGCTGTCCGACGACTTCTGCCTGCTGCTCGATCCGGACGGAAACCCGCTGCCCGAGGCGCAGTGCCTGGACGGCGACGGCAATCCGACGCCGTTCACGCAGGAGGGCACCCGGCTTCCGAGCACCCCGGAGTTCAAGGGTAGTTTGACCGGGCGCTACGAGTTCGACCTCGCGGGCACGCAGGCGCACGTCCAGGGCTCCCTGGTGCACGAGGGCCTGAAGCGCACCGCGCTGCTGGAAGCCGAGAACGACATCCTGCGCGACTCGGATGCCTACTCGCTCGTCGACCTGTCGTTCGGCGTGGAGAAGGACCGCTGGTCCGCGGAGATGTTCGTGAAGAACGTCTTCGACGAGAACGCCGCGCTGTACAGCTACGCCGAGTGCACGGTCGACGTGTGCGGTGGCATCGTCTATTCCGTCATGACGCGGCCGCGCACCATCGGCCTCAAGTTCTCGCAGAAATTCTGATGTCGCAGCGCGGGAGCACGACATGAGCGCCGTGGGGCAGGGACGCCCGCCGTTTCCGCCCTATACGCGCGAGACGGCGGCGCAGAAGGCGCGGGCCGCGGAGGACGCGTGGAATTCGCGCGACCCCGAACGCGTCTCGCTGGCGTACACGGTAGATAGCGCGTGGCGCAACCGCGCGGAGTTCTTCAGCGGCCGCCCGGCCATCGTCGCCTTCCTCAAGCGCAAGTGGGCGCGCGAGCTCGACTACCGGCTCATCAAAGAGGTGTGGGCCTGCGAGGGCGCGCGCATCGCGGTGCGGTTCGCCTACGAATGGCGGGACGATTCGGGCCACTGGCTGCGCTCGTACGGCAATGAGAACTGGGAGTTCGACGAGCTCGGCCTCATGCGCCGGCGGCACGCCAGCATCAACGACCTGGTCATCTCCGAGGCCGAGCGCAAGTTCCACTGGCCGCTCGGCCGCAGGCCGGATGATCACCCGGGGCTCAGCGACCTGGGGCTGTAGGGAATCCCCCAGATTCCAGGGCTTCGTGCCCGTCGATGGGTTACTGTGTCGCCCCGGCAATATCCGAAAAGGCAAGCTCCATGATTCGCTCGCGTGACGACATTTCCGCCGCGCTGCGCGCGAGCATGGACCAGGGCGGCCTGCTGCTCGAAGGGGCCGATCTCGGCGCAGAATTCTTCGACATGCGCGGCGGCCTGGCGCGCGAAGTGGTGCAGAAATTCACCAGCTACCGCACGCGCCTCGCCGTGGTGGTGGATCCGGCGGCGTACGGCCCGGAGTTCGCCGACCTGGTGCGCGAGCACCGCGCCCATGTCGCGGTGCGGTTCTTCGCGACCCTGCAGCTCGCGCGCCAGTGGATGGCGCAGCTGCCCAGCAAGAAGTGCTGAAACGGGGTCATTTCAGCGCAATCCGGCGATCATCCGATGGAACTGCGCGTCCAGGTCGGCCGCCGGCATGGGCTGGTGATGGTCCAGCCACCACGTCAGTAGATTGATGATCGTGCCCGCGATGTGCTGCGCGAGCAGCGCGGCCGGCATCGGCTGCGACTCGTCATTGCGCGCGGCGGCGATGCAGAGCTCGAAACCCGCCGCGAAGTTGTTCTGCCACACCTTGTTGATGAGCTCGAGCTTGCGCGACCGGGCCAGCGAGT
>JBIOZI010000276.1:0-22576 GCA_044871085.1 Steroidobacteraceae bacterium
GACCGCCTGTTGGACGACGACTCGGCAGTGCTCGCCGAGCTCGAGGGCCAGATCGGGCGGCCGATCCGGTTGCAGGTCGAAGCGCTGTACGGGTTCGACCAATACGATGTGGTGCTGGCGTGAGGTAATGACCGAGACAACCCTGAATCAAGGGGAGACTCTTCTTCAAAAAGAAGAAGCGGGCGGCTCACATTGGCTGAGACGCACGGCGCTGGTCGTCTTCAGTCTGGCTCTGCTCGCATCCATCGGCGTGGTGTTCACGCGCACCATCGCCGCGCGCGTTCCGCAACAGCGTGCCACCCTCGAGAAGCTCATCGCCGACCGCACCGGACTCGAGGTGCGGTTCGACAACGTGCACTTCGCGTGGAATCTCGACGGCACCAGCGCCGTGTTCACGCGGGTCGAGCTCACCGATCCGAAGGCGAACCGCGTGCGCGTGCAGGCGCCGGAGCTGCGCGTGAAGTTCGACACCTGGGATTTCCTGCGCCACCAGCAATATTCGTTCGGGCACGTGACGCTCGCGTCGCCGGACATCGAGATCATCGGCGATCCGGAACCGCCGGGCGCGCAGGCGCGGGGGGCTGCTGTGAAGGGCGCGCTGTCGCCTGTCGCCAATGGCGCGCTGTCGCGTAGCGTGGATGGCGCGCCGTCGCGTAGCCTGGATGACGCGCCGTCGCGCGACGAAGCCGCGCTGCTGCGCCGCTACACCTCGTGGATGGAGGTCATGCCCACGGGCCGCATCGAAGTCGAAGGAGCGCGCGTGCATCTCAGGCGCCGCGGCGACCGGCGCGCGCATCACACGTTCACGCTCAGCCAGGCCGTGGTGAGCCGCGGCGCGAACAGCTTCAACGCCTGGGGCACGCTGCTGCTGGCGCAGGACGTCGGGCAGTCTCTGTTCGTCTCGGCGAAGATCGATGGGCTCAGCGCCGGCTCGGCGCCGTCCGCCGATCTGCGGGTCATCGCGCGCCGGATCTTCCTCGACAAGCTCGCGCTGCAGGGCATCGACGGCCGCGGCACGTTCGACGCGCGGCTGCAGATACGCAACGGCCGGCTCGAGAGCGCCACGTGGCAGGCCAGCGCGCGCGAGATCGCGCTCGAAGGCGGAGGGCGGTTCGATCACCTGATCGTCAACGGCAGGCTGTCGCGCGCCGCCTCGGACATCCTGCTCGACTTCGACGATCTGCAGCTCACGCGCGGCGCGCGGCTCGAGCATACCTCGGCGCTGGCGGCACGCATTGCGCTCGAGCCCGGCGCGGTACGCATTGCGCGCACCACCGTACGCGCGGAGCGCGTGCCCTTCATGGCCGCTGAGCTGTTCGCCGCGCTCGCGGCCCGGCCGCTCTCGTCCGGCGCGCCGTCGGGTGCGTGGGCGCCGGTGGCCGGCGAGCTCCATGAGGTGTCCTTCGATTCCGGAGCGCCCGGCATGGCTCCCGGCTGGACGTTCTCCGCGCGCGTGTCGGGCGCGGAGCTGGCGCGCGCGGATCACGCGCGGCTGGCGCAGCTCGCGGTCCGCGTGCGCGCGGACGCGCGCGCAGTGACGCTGGAGCTCGATCCGGCGCTGCCGGCCGCGCTGCGCGTCGCCGGGGCCGCCGAGCCGCGCGTCGTGAGCTTCGGTGGAAGTGTGGCTTTCTCCGCGCAGTCGCCGCGGCAGGTGACGCTGACCGACGTGGCCGCGCAGATCGGCGCGAGCCGCATCGCAGCGGACGGCGAATGGCGGGCCGGCCACGGCCGGCCGCTCGGCGTGCGCGTCACCGATGTCGATCGCGCACTGGTGGGCGAGCTGTGGCAGCTGGTCGCGGGCGCGCAGCCTGCGCCGGCCATCCTCACCGAAATTTCGGACGGCAGTGTCTCGGGCGACGTGCAGCTCATGCCGGCGCGCGATGCGGCGGCCTCGCCCGCGGACCTGGATCTCGCCAGCGTCGACTGGGCACGTTCGCGGGGCAAGCTCGGGGTCGAAGCGCTGACCTCCCATGGGGAGCCGCGCCTCGCGGCCGCGCGCGGTGTGTTCGACTTCGCGCGTGGCGCGGCCCGGCTGCGCCTGTCCTCCGGGCGCGTCGACGATCTCGACCTGACCGGTGCGCGCCTCGATTGGCCGCGCAGCGGCGAGCCGCGCCTGCATGCGGCATTGAGCGGCACGTTCGACTCAGCGCTCATGCGCCGCGCGCTCGCCGGCCAGGGGCTCGACCGGCTGCACGGCGCCGTCGCGCTCGAAGCGGACGCGCGCGGCGAGCAGGAGCTGCGCCAGCCTGCGCGCTGGCGGCTCACCGCCCGCGTGGGCGATGCATCGCTGGCGCTCGCCGCGGGGGTTCCGGCCATCGAGAAGATCGCGGGTTCGGTGCGCTACTCGGACGGCGCGCTGCGCGCGCTGGATCTCGACGGGCAGTGGTTAGGCGGGCCCGTGCGGCTCGAAGGCCGGCGCGCCGGCGCGCGCGCCGCGCTCGCGGTCGCGGTGAACGGCGTCGCCGACGCGGCGCCGCTGCTGCGTGCGCTGGGCCAGCCGGAAGCCGCCAGCCGCGTGAGCGGCGCGCTCGCGTGGAGCGGCACGGCGCAGCGCGCCGCCGCCGTCGTGGAGCTCGAGGGGCAGGAGGACACGGACGCCTGGCACCTCACGCTCGCCAGCAATCTCGTGGGCGTCGAGAGCCGGCTCGCGGAGCCTTTCGACAAGGCCCGTGCGCGCGCGCTGCCGCTCGAGGCGGAGCTGCGCGTGGATGCGGCGGGCATTCGCGTGTTCAGCCTCGCGGGCCGAGACATCTCCGTGCGCGCCGAGCTGCGCGACGACATCACCACCGCGAAATTCGCGCTGCTCGGCATCACCGGCGAGGCGCGGTATGGCGCCGCGCCGCGTGCCGCCGCGCAGGTGCACATCGATCGCATCGAGCTCGAGCGCGTGCCGGCGGTTTTCGCCGCCGCGCACGTGCTGCTGGCGGGAGATGGCACGGCGACGCTGCGCATCGGCGATCTGCGGCTCGGCTCCGGCAAGGGCGATCCCGGCGTGGGCGCGCTGCACGCCTCGCTCGCGCGCGCCGCGGACGGCGTGCGGTTCGATCTCGAAACCGACGCCGGCGCGGTGCACCGCATTGCCGCGCGCGGCTCGTGCGCCGCCACCGGCGGGCGCTGCCGCGCCGACTTCACGCTCGATACCCCGCAACTGGCGCTGCTGGTGCGCGGCATGCGGCTGCCACCCGAATGGCCCACGCAGTCTCTGCACGCGCGCGGCGAATTGTCGTGGCCCGACTCCGCCGCGGATTTCACGCGCGCGCTCGCGGGCGCGTTCGAAATCGAAGCGCAGGGCGCGGACAGCGCCCATCAGCTGTTCGCGAGCGCGACGCTGGCCGACGGCGAGATCTCCATCGCCAACCTGCAGGGTGCCGGGCCGGAGCCCACGCAGGTGTTTCGCGGCAACGGCCGCCTCGGCCTACTCGCGCGCGACTACGATCTGCGGCTGGAATACGAGCGCGTGTCGACGCTGGCGGCGAACGCCGTGCCGACTCCGGCGCGCGCGCGCCTGGCGCGCGCGTGGAACGCGCTGCGCGGCTCGGCGGCGCGGCGCGGTTGGGCGGAGGCGCCGGAAATCCGTTACGTGCAATGGCACGGAACCTGGGATGGCGACCTTCCGCCACTACCCGCGGAGCGTGCCAAGGGCGATGCGGCTCTTGCACGGTAGAATCGGGTGACACCATACCGGGACGAGCGCGTCCCCTCTTGCCGGCAATTGAGGAATGTCCCCAGCCATGCGCGTAGCGGCCATCCAGATGACCTCCGGTCACGACATCGATGCGAACCTCGATGCGGCCGGTCGCTTCCTCTCGGAGGCGGCGCGCCTCGGCGCGGTACTCGCCGCGCTCCCGGAGAACTTCGCGTTCATGGGTCTCAACAGCGGTGACAAGCGCGTCATCGCCGAGCCCGATGGCGCCGGGCGCATCCAGAATTTCCTCGCCGACACCGCGCGCCGCCTCAAGCTGTGGATCGTCGGCGGCACGGTGCCGCTGCGCTCCGATGCCGACGGGCGCGTGAGCGCGTCGTGCCTGGTCTACAAGGCCGACGGGCTGCGCGCGGCGCGCTACGACAAGATCCATCTTTTCGACGTCGACGTGCCCGGCAGCGCGGAGACGCACCGCGAGTCGGCGCACACGGTGCCCGGACGCGACGCGCGTCTGGTGGATTCCCCGGTCGGCAAGCTGGGGCTGGCGGTGTGCTACGACATGCGGTTCCCCGAGCTGTTCCGCGTGCTGTCGCGGCAGGGCGCCGACGCGTTCGTCGTGCCCGCGGCCTTCACGGTGCCCACGGGAAAGGCGCACTGGGAGTCGCTGCTGCGCTCACGCGCGATCGAGAACTTGAGTCCGCTGATTGCGCCCGCACAATGGGGAGTACACCCGAGCGGCCGCGAGACGTTCGGGGATTCGATGATCATCGACCACTGGGGCAAGGTGCTGGCGCGCATGCCCGGCGGCACGGGCTGTGTGGTGGCGGACCTCGACACGGCGGCGCGCATGGAAGCCCGTACGCGCTTCCCCGCGCTCGAGCACCGCGTCATCTACAACACCTAGGGCGGCGATGTCGGTGCTCGTCATACGCCGGGCCCATGCACGACGGCACCGCCTGCGCAAATATCGGCTGGTCATCGACGGCCGGCAGCGCGCCGAGCTCGGCGACGACGAAACCGTCCAGGCTCCGGTGACGCCGGGCGAGCACGTGATCCGCGTGCAGATCGGCTGGCGCGGCTCGCGGGAACTGAAGCTCGACGTCGCGCATGGCGCAATTGTGCGGCTGGAATGCCGTCCCAAGGCGATACCGCTGCTGGGACTGATGTATGTTTACTGGCGCCACGACTACATTTCGCTGGAGACGGCCTCTTGAACGCAGCAGTCAAAGACGATTCCCTGACCATCGCCCGCGAGCTCATCCTGCGGCCGGGCGGGCTCGACGATGCGCGTCTCGGCCTGGCGCTCGGCGACGTGATGTCCACTTCCATCGATGCGGCGGACCTGTACTTCCAGGTGTCACGCGAGGAGAGCTGGGCGCTCGAGGACGGCATCGTCAAGGAAGGCAGCGCCAGCATCGAGCAGGGCGTCGGCGTGCGCGCCGTGGCCGGCGAGAAGACCGGCTTCGCATATTCCGACGAGATCGTGCTGCCGGCGCTCGAGGAGGCGTCGCGCGCGGCGCGCGCCATCGCCTCGCGCGGGCAGGATCTCGCCACCAGGGCCGTGCTGCCGTCCAGGGGCCACGATCTCTATCTACCCATCGATCCGGTGTCGTCGTTCACGTCCAGCGAGAAGGTGGCGTGGCTCGAGCGCGTCGACCGCGAGACCCGCAAGATGGATCCGCGCGTCATGCAGGTCATGGCGAGCGTGGTCGCGGTGCACGAGGTGATCCTCGTCGCCAGCAGCGACGGGCAGCTCGCCGCGGACGTGCGGCCGCTGGTGCGGTTCAACGTCTCCGTCATCGTCGAGCAGAATGGGCGGCGCGAGCAGGGCTACGCCGGCTCCGGCGGCCGCTTCACACTGCCCGAGCTGGTGGCCGACGACAAGCCGCTGGCGCTGGCGCGCGAGGCGGTGCGCCAGGCGCTGGTGAATCTCGAGGCCATTCCCGCGCCCGCGGGCCTCATGACCGTGGTGCTCGGCTCGGGCTGGCCCGGCATCCTGCTGCACGAGGCGATCGGCCACGGTCTCGAAGGCGACTTCAACCGCAAGGGCACCTCGGCGTTCGCGGGGCGCATCGGCGAAAAGGTGGCGTCCGAGTTGTGCACCATCGTCGATGACGGCACGCTTTCGAGGCGGCGCGGCTCGCTCAACATCGACGACGAGGGCACGCCCACGCAGTGCACCACGCTCATCGAGAACGGCGTGCTCAAGGGCTATCTACAGGACAAGATGAACGCGCGGCTGACGGGCACCGCGTCCACCGGCAACGGCCGGCGCGAATCGTTCGCGCACATCACGCTGCCGCGCATGACGAACACCTACATGCGGCCCGGCAAGACGCCGCCCGGGGAAATCCTCGCGTCCGTCAAGACCGGCATCTACGCGGCGAACTTCGGCGGCGGACAGGTCGACATCACCTCGGGCAAGTTCGTGTTCTCCGCCAGCGAGGCGTACCTCATCGAGAACGGCAAGATCGGCGCGCCCATCAAGGGTGCCACGCTCATCGGCAACGGCCCGGACGTGCTCACGCGCGTGTCGATGGTGGGCAACGATCTCAAGCTCGACGACGGCGTCGGAACCTGCGGCAAGGAAGGGCAGAGCGTGCCCGTCGGTGTCGGGCAGCCCACCTTGCGCATCGACGGTTTGACCGTCGGCGGCACGGGGTAAGAGTTAAAGGGGACAGATCTATTTTCGCGAAAATAGATCTGTCCCCTTTTTTGGCCGGCGCGGTTCGTCGGCGAGCGACGTTCCATCCGGCAGTCCGCCCCAGTCGTTCCCCGTCCACTTCCACAGATCGTCGCTGCGCAACTCCATTGCGGGCTCGAAATCGGGTTGACGAATGAGGCCCTTCGAGACGTAGAGCAGATTCGTGGTCCGGACGCTGCCGATGATTATTCCGTCTTCGACCCTCGCTGCCGACACGACCAATACGTCCCTGCGAACATCGCGGGCGATGAAACGGGACAGCATCTGGCCATCCCGAAACTGCCTTCGACGCAACCAGGCCCGAATCCTCGTCGGCATCTGCCCGACCTCCTCGCGCACGCTGGCGCGAGATGCTGGACGGCGTACTCCGGGGTCACAACGCTTTCACACCGCGCCGGCGGTCGCGCTCAGCGCCCAGCACGCGGCGCGGAACCGCACCTCCGCGCCCTCGATGAACGGCTCGAACGCGGCGCGCACCACCTCCAGCACCCGTGTGCGCGTGGCCTCGTCCGCCTGTTGCAGGACGAGTCCGACAGGCCCCAGGCGGGTGAGATAGCGGTCCAGGTCCGCGACGGGGAAAGCGCAGGTCACCTCGAGCGGCGCGAGCTCGACCTTCGCCCAGCCTCCGCCTTCGAGAATTGCCTGGACACGCGCGCGGTCCGCGAACGCGAACTGTCCCGGGGCGTCGGCCTTGCGCGGCGGAAGGTCCGGCAGAAAGGGCGCCGCCGCGCGCTCCGCCGTGGTCATGAAGGCGTTTTCGGCGGCGGTGCGAAACACGATGAGACACAGCGTGGCGTCATGGGATGCCGCGCGGCGCAGGTTCGCGAACGCGGCGACGGGGTCGCCGAAGAACATGACTCCGAAGCGCGAAACGATCAGGTCGAAGGCCGCCGGCTCGAACGCGTGCGTCTGCGCATCCGCCAGCACGAAACGCGCGGCCGAGTGCTCGCGCGCGGCGCGTGCCCGCGCGGCGTCGATGAGCGGCTCGGAGATGTCGGCCCCCACGCAGCTTCCGCCCCTGCCGAGACGGCGCGCCATGTCGCGCGCAATGGCGAGCGAGGTGGCGCCCGCACCGCAGCCGACGTCGAGCACGCTGCGTGCGTCCCGCGCGCTCGCGGCCTCCACCAGCAGCGCCTCGAAGGGCGCGAACACCCGGTCGAGGAGGCCCTGCTCGTCCACCCAGGCGCGCCCGGCGGCGCCGTTCCAGATCTTCGCCTGTTCGTCATTGTGTCCGTGTGCGGCTTGCATGAGCATCTCCTGCGTTCGACGCGATGCCCGTACTGTGCCAATTCAAGTCCACTTGAGGTCAAGCGTGCGAGATCTGGACATCACCGAGGTGGCACGCCGGTCCGGCGTGCCGGCCTCCGCCCTGCGGTTCTACGAGGACAAGGGCCTGATCGCCTCCGTCGGCCGGCGCGGCCTGCGGCGCCTGTTCGACCCGGGAGTGCTGCAGAAGCTGGCGCTGGTTTCGATCGGGCGGGCCGCCGGTTTCTCGCTGGACGAGATCGCGCGCATGTTCGGCCCGGACGGCAAACCGCGCATCGACAAGAAAGTGCTCGGCGCCAAGGCGGATGAGCTCGATGCGACGATCCGCACGCTGACCGCGATGCGCGACGGACTGCGACACGCCGCCTCGTGCCGCGCGCCCAGCCACCTGGAGTGCCCGACGTTTCAGCGTGTCCTACGCGCCGCCGCCGGTGGGGCGTTGCGTGTCCCGCGCAGAAAACGTCTCGCGCCGCCGCGCTGAATTTCCGCGAAATCTGCGCGTTCGCGCGCCGAATCCGACTGCCGGAACACCTTACGCCGGTGCACTATCACAACGCGCGGACGACAGGGATGTCGGCAAAGTGCGTCAGCATTTCGTAGCGGACGGAACCGCTCCGCGCCTACACCCTAATCGGACACCAACATAATCAAGTGCGCGTTTTGCGACATTGGAAACACTGTGAATTCGGGCACACCATGCGAGCCATATGGTTCAGCACACTGCACTCGCCTTAACGCCCGACCAAGCTTCGAACGACGCAGCCCTCTCACGGAGTCAGACAAAAATGCGCAACGACACTGCAGCCAGCGGAGAATTCCGGATCAACTTGCCGCCCGATGTTCTCGCTGAAATGCGCCGCCAGACGGGCACGGCGCGCAGCTCGATGCAAGTGGACGGTTTCCGTCCGGGCATCTTCGGCCGCCTGATCAACCTCCTGACGGGCCGCCGCAGCTAAGGTTTTCGCACAGGTCCAAGAGGGGCGCGCGGATCGCGAGATCCACGCGCCCTTTTCTTTTTGGGCTTGGGAAAAGCCGGGAATCAGCGCGCGCCGGCCGCGTCTTCCTGCGCGTCGCCGGCTTCGTCCACTTCTTCGTTTACTTCTTCGTTCGCCGCGCTGCCGCTGACCTGCGGCAGATCATCCTGGGTATCGGCCAGGTGCTCCGCGCCGGCGTCCACGTACAGCACTTCGTGCTGGCCCAGCATCACCACGTCGCCATCGCGCAGCGTGTGCCGGCGCAGGCGCTTGCCGCGCATGACGATGCCGTTGGTGCTGTTGAGGTCTTCGACCACCGTGAGGCCGTCGCTGCCCGTCACGAACTGGCAGTGGTGACGGCTGATGAATTTGCTGTCGATCTGCAGGTCGTTGTCGGGCGTGCGGCCCACCACTTTTCGGCCGGGCACGAGGTGCAGCTCACCGAGCGCGCGGCCCTCGAGCGACAACACCAGCTTCGAGGGGATTTTCATCGTGCGGTCGCCGGTGGACGTGGCCCCTGCCGGCATGTGCTGCGCGGCGAGCGTCGTCACGCGGGCCGCGAACTCGACCCATTGCAGCTCGCCGAGCGCGGCATGGATGTCCGCGAGCGTGACGTGATCCCGCTCCTCGTTGAACGCGGCCATCATCGCCGTGTCGCACAGCGTGTTCACGAGGCGCGGCACGCCGCCGGAATATTTCATGATCTCGGGGAAGGTGTCCTCGGCGAAGATCTGCCGGCCTTCGGCACCGGCGACGTCCAGGCGATGCACGACGTACGCGCGCATGTCGTCGCGCGACAGCGCGCCGAGGTGAAAGCGCAGGCGCACGCGCTGCGCCAGCTGCACGAGGTGCGAGGAATCGAGCTTTTCGTTGAGCTCGGGCTGCCCCGCGAGAATGATGCGCAGCACCTTCTCCTTGGTGGACTCGATGCCCGAGAGCAGCCGGATCTCCTCGAGCACTTTCAGCGAGAGGTTCTGCGCCTCGTCGATGATCAGCAGCACCTTGCGGCCCGCGGAATACTGCTCGACGAGGAAGCTGTTGATGGTGGCGATGAGCTCGGCCTTCTTCATCTTGAAGGGCGAGAACCCGAACTGCACGAGCACGGTTTGCAGGAACTCGACCGCGCTCACCTGCGTCTGGTTGACCTGCGCGATGACCACGTCGGAGTCGAGCTGGCGCAGGAAGCTTTCGATGAGCGTGGTCTTGCCCGCGCCGATTTCGCCCGTGATGACCACGAACCCATCCGTGAACCAGATGGTGGATTCCATGTACGCCTTCGCGCGCGCGTGCGCCCGGGAGAGGTACAGGAACTGCGGGTCCGGGCTGAGCCGGAAGGGCAGCTCTCGAAGCTTGAAGGTATCGAGGTACATGGCCTCGCGGGATATTACGGTAAAGCAGGGCTCCATCAAGGAAACCCTGAGTCCGGCTTACCGAATTGCGATCCAAGTCGCGCGATCGATGCGCGCTAAAACCTTGAAAATGCGCTGATCTCGCTTATGTGCGGTGGGCTCGACCAGCGTGACGTGGCCGAGCTTGCGGCCGGGCCGGGCGCTCTTCCCGTAGTCGTGCCAATGCAGCCCCGGGACCTCGAGCAGCGGGTCGCGCGCGGGCAATTCGCCGATGAGATTGATCATGGCGCAGTGGCCGCGCGCCGCGGTGCTGCCGAGCGGCAAGCCCGCGATGGCGCGCACGTGGTTCTCGAACTGGCTGGTGTGCGCCCCTTCGATGGTCCAGTGCCCGGAGTTGTGGACGCGCGGCGCCATCTCGTTCGCGATGAGCTTGCCGCGCTTCACGAAGAACTCGATGGTGAGCACGCCGACGTAGTGGAAGTGCTCGAGCAGCTTGCGCGCGGCGCGCTGCGCCTGGCGCACCAGCGAGGCGCTGCCGTACGGCGCGCGCGTGAGCCGCAGGATGCCTTCGCGGTGCACGTTGCGGTTCAGGGGATAGAAGGCGACCGTGCCGTCCGTGCCGCGCACCGCGATCACCGAGACTTCCGCATCGAACGGGACCAGGTTCTCGTACAGCAGCGGCGTCCTGCCGAGTGCTTCCCAGGCGGCGTCGAGATCGGCCGGTGTGCGCAGGACGAACTGGCCCTTGCCGTCGTAGCCCATGCGCCGCGTCTTGAGCACGCCCGGCAGGCCTATCGATTGCACAGCCGTCTCGAGCGCCGCGCGCGAGTCCACCGCCGCGTAACGCGTGGTCGGGATGCCGAGCAGCTCGAAGGTGCGTTTCTCGGACAGGCGGTCCTGCGCCGCGGCCAGCGCGCGCAGCGGCGGCGCGATGCGCGCCTCGCCGGGCAGGTTTTCGAGCGCCTCGACGGGGATGTTCTCCCAGTCGAACGTGAGCACCTCGCAGCGCTGCGCCAGCTCGCCCAACAACGCGCGATCCGTGAGCTCGCCCGCGATGAGCGGCGCCACCTGCCCGCCGGGCGTGCGCGCGTCCTTGTCGAGGAACAGGAACTCCAGGCCGAGTGGATAGCCGGCGAGGGCCATCATGCGACCTAACTGGCCGGCGCCGACGATGCCGATGGTCATGTTTGTGCGACCTGGCAGCCGGAGGATGGATGCGCGCCGGGCTTTTTCTCCGCCGGCGCTGATCGGGGAGGGCGAGTGATCGGAGGGCCGCCGACTCGCCGATTTGAAATGGTGGTGGCGCAAGTGTGTCGTGTGGCACGGTGCCGGGAGGGCAACGTCGGTCGGCTGCGTGCCTCCGATATCACGGGTGCGCCGGCTCCGAAAAGCGCCCGGCGCGCATCCATCCTCCGGCTGCCAGGTCGCGCGCACGGTGAGCTTCGGCATCGTCGGTGCCGGCCCTGCTGTGAAAAGAAAAGAGGCGGGAGCATCGAGGGCAGCGTGCTTACGGAGCCTTCGAGGGATCCGGAGTGGCGAGCACTTTCGCGGTCTGCTCGGCGCGGAATTTCTTGAGGGCGGCGTCGATCTCGGGCCGCTTGTTGGCGAGGATGGCCGCCGCGGCGAGCCCCGCGTTGGTGGCGCCGGCGACGCCGATGGCGAACGTCGCCACGGGAATGCCCGCCGGCATCTGCACGATGGACAGCAGCGAATCCATGCCGTTCAGCGCCTTCGACTGGACGGGCACGCCGAGCACCGGCAGCGTGGTCTTCGACGCCACCATGCCCGGTAGATGGGCCGCGCCCCCGGCGCCGGCCACGATGACCTCGATGCCGCGCGCCTGCGCGGTGGACGCGTATTCGAACAGCAGGTCCGGTGTGCGGTGGGCGGAGACCACGCGGGTCTCGTGGGGCACGCCGAGCTTGTCGAGCGCCTCGGCCGCGGCGCGCATCGTCTCCCAGTCGGAAGTCGAGCCCATGATGATGCCGACCAGTGGTTTCATCGCGGAATACTAGGGCAAGCGCGCGCGGATTTCACGAGCCGGAGTCGAACAAGCCGCGCACCGCGCGAAACAGCTCGCGCGACGCGGCTTCCCTGCTGCCCGAATCCACGCGCGCGCCGGTGGCCTTGGCGATGAGCGCCTGCAACGCCTTGCGATCCGCGTCGGGACGCCACTTCATGAGGTCGTCGAACGCCGCCGGCCCTTCGGTGAGCAGCCGGGCGCGCCAGGCTTCGACGCGCTTGTGCTGTTCGGCTTCGAGTGCGCTCATGCGCGATTCCTGGGACAGCTTCGCTTCGATGGGCGCAGTGTCGATGCCCCGCATGAGCTTGCCGATGTATTGACGCTGCCGCGCGAGGCCGCCGCGGCTGGAGATGCGCTTGGCGAGCAGGATGGCGTCGAGCAATGTCTCGGGAAGATCGAGCTCCCGCAGGTCGGCCTCTTTGAGCGCAATCAGCCTGGTTCCCAAGTCCTGCGCCGCGGTCGCCTCCCGCTTGCGCGCACTCTTACTCGGCCGCCCCTCGAATTCCCGGGTTTCGTCGTCTTCCTGCATCGTACAATTCTGCCATGCAAGCACCCGTTCATTCGCAGGAGATCCAGGCCGGGCAGGCAGTCGACGGCAGCCGCATCCCGGAGCTCAAGAGCATCGTCTCCGAAGCGTTGGAGCAGGCGCGCTCGCTCGGGGCGACGCAAAGCGAGGCCGACGTCAGCCTGCAGAAGGGGCTCACCACCACCGTGCGGCTGGGCGAAGTCGAGACCGTCGAGTACCAGCGCGACCGCGGCATGGGCATCACGGTGTACTTCGGGCAGCGCAAGGGTTCCGCCAGCACCGCCGATCTGTCGCCGCGGGCGGTTTCCGAGACGGTCGAGAAGGCCTGCGACATCGCGCGGTACACGGCCGCGGACGACTGCGCGGGGCTCGCGGATCCGGCCGAGCTGGCGCGCGACATACCCGATCTCGACCTCGACCATCCCTGGGACCTCGCGCCGGAAGCGGCGGTCGAGACCGCGCGTGCCTGCGAGGCCGCGGGCCGGGCGGTCGACGGGCGCATCACGAACTCCGAGGGCGCGAGTGTCGGCAGCCACCGCGGAGTGCGCGTGTACGGCAATTCGCACGGTTTCCTCGCCGGCTATCCCTCGACCAGCCACAGCGTGAGCTGCGTGCTGCTGGCGCAGGAAGGCGAGGACATGCAGCGCGACTACTGGTACTCCTCGGCGCGCGATTCGCGCGATCTCGAGTCGCCCGAAATCATCGGCCGCAAGGCGGGCGAACGCGCCGTCGCGCGGCTCGGGGCGCGCAAGCTGCCGACGCAGCGCGCGCGCGTGTTGTACGCGCCCGAAGTGGCGCGCGGTCTCATCGGGCATTTTCTCGGCGCGGTGCGCGGCAGCAGCCAGTACCGCAAGAGCTCATTCCTGCTCGGGGCGGCGGGCCAGCAGGTGTTCCCGTCGTTCATCGAGCTGAGCGAGCGGCCGCACATCAGGAAGGCGCTGGGCAGCAGCCCGTTCGACGGCGAGGGCGTGGCGACGCGCAATCGCGAGCTGGTGCAGGAGGGCGTGTTGCAGGGATACGTGCTCGGCAGCTACTCGGCGCGCAAGCTCGGGCTCAAGACCACCGGCAACGCGGGCGGCACGCACAACCTGCTGGTGGAATCGAAAACCGGCGGCATCGAGCCTGCGACCCTGCTGCGCGATCTCGGCACCGGGTTGTTAGTCACCGAGCTCATGGGGCAGGGCGTCAACGGCGTCACCGGCGACTACTCGCGCGGTGCGTCCGGGTTCTGGGTGGAGAACGGCAGCATTTCCTACCCGGTGCACGAGATCACCATCGCCGGGAACCTGAAGCAGATGTACCAGAAGATCGTCGGCATCGGCAGCGACGTGGACCTGCGCGGCGGCGTGCGCGTCGGGTCGATACTCATGAGCGAGATGACCATCGCCGGCGAGTGAAATGGAAATGGGGACATTCCTCGTTTCCTAGCAAACGGGGACAGAGCTGAATGCAGATCGCAGGTACGGCGCCAAATCAATCCGGCATCTCGCGCGGCAGACCGGGCCGCAGCTCTGTCCCCGTTTGCTAGGAAACGAGGAATGTCCCCATTTATTTCTGCTGTTCGACGAGGTCGCGCAGCGTGAGATCGCCGCAGCTCTTGCGCCAGGCCTCGTCCATCTTCGCCGAGATCTGATCCACCGCCGGTAGTTTGAGATTGCGCGGCGCCACCTGGCCGGCCTTCTCGTTGCGCGCGATGTCGATGATTTCCTGGACGGGAATCTTGCCGAGATCGCGCGCCGGCAGCAGGCGCTCGTCGTCGGTCATGGTCAACAGCTGCGAGTCCTCGAGCGCGTGCACGATGCGCGAGATGGCGATGCCCGGCATGCCGAGCTCGTGCGCCAGGCTGTCCACGGACCAGCGCGTCTTGCCGTCGTGGTAGGCGCGGGCGATGAGGAACATCACCTTGAGCGTGAGCTGCTCGCGCTGCACGGCGGACAGGCGCAGGTCCACGAGGCCGAGGCGCAGGTAGTGCCGGTTCTGGAGGTAGAACGAGAGCTGCGCACCGATCAGCAGGATGAGCCAGCCGAAGTAGGTCCACAGCAGCGCGGCCACGATCAGCGCGAAGCCGGCGTACACCACCGACAGGCGCGTGGAATACACCACCAGCGCCGTGAACAGCTTGCCCACCACGGCCCAGAGGATGCCGGCGCTGAGCCCGCCGATGAGCGCGGGCTTCCATTTCACCTTGGTGTTGGGCACGAACATGTACACGGCCGTGAAGATGGCCGTCACCATGAAATACGGCGACAGCTCGATGCTCCACGCGAACAGCCGCTCCGCGAACGGCATGTAGCGCGTGATGCCGGCGCTGGCGCTGTCCATGGCGCGATGCGAGAGCCCGATGAAGCTCACGACGACGATGGGCCCCACGATGAGCAGCGCCACGTACTCGGTGACGCGCCGCGTGAAGCTGCGCGCGTGCTCGACCCGCCACAGGAAGTTGAAGCTGTCCTCGACCTTCTTGATGGTGCCGAGCAAGGTCCACAGCAGCAGCGCCAGGCCCAGCGAGCCCACCACGCCGGTGCTGACGCTGTCGGCGAATTCCATGACCTTGTTGGTGAGCTCGGCGGCGCTGGCGCCCACGGGCTTGAAGAATTCGTAGATCACGGGCTGCAGCTCGCGATGCGCGCCGAAGGCCTTGAGCACGGCGAACGCGAACGCGATGAGCGGCACGAGCGACAGCAGCGTGGCGTACACGAGCCCCATGGCGTGGAGATTGATCTGGCCGCGCGACAGGTCGCGCAGGACGGCGTACGGGTAGCGCAGCACGCGCAGCGCGAGCGCGCCCGGGGTCGTGCCTTCCGAGTACTCGCCGAACAGGTAGCGGTCGAGCCAGTTCCAGAACGCGAGGATCATTGCGGCAAGAATAAGCTAGATTGACGCATGTCCGGCAGCTTTCCAGCGCGCATCGTCTGCCTCACCGAGGAGACCACTGAGACTCTCTATCTGCTCGGCGAGGAGCGGCGCATCGTCGGCATCTCTGGCTTCACCGTGCGCCCGCCGCGCGCGCGCCGCGAGAAGCCACGCGTGTCGGCGTTCACGAGCGCGAAGATCGGCAAGATCGTCGGATTGCAGCCGGACCTCGTGCTCGGCTTCTCGGACCTGCAGGCCGATATCGCGGCGGAGCTCATCCGCGCCGGCATCGCCGTGCACGTGTTCAACCAGCGCAGCGTCGCGGAGATCTTCGGGATGATCGCCACGCTCGGCGGGATGGTGGGTTGTGAGGCGAAGGCCGCGGCGCTCATCGAGCGGCTGGCGGCGGGCGTCGAGGCGATCCGCGTGCGCGCCGCGGCGTTCGAGCGCCGGCCGCGCGTGTACTTCGAGGAATGGGATGAGCCGCAGATCTCCGCGATCCGCTGGGTATCGGAGCTGGTGGGCATTGCGGGTGGCGACGACGTGTTTCCGGAGCTGGCGCGCCAGTCGCTGGGAAAGAACCGCATCGTCGCGGATCCGCTCGAGGTGCCGCGGCGCGCGCCGGAGCTGATCTTCGGTTCGTGGTGCGGCAAGAAATTCCGCCCCGAGCTCGTGGCGCGCAGGCCCGGCTGGGCAGAGGTGCCGGCCGTGCGGGGCGGGCATCTCTACGAGGTGAAGTCGTCGATCATCCTGCAGCCGGGACCCGCGGCGCTGACGGATGGGCTCGCGGAGCTGCACGCGCACATCGCGCGATGGGAGAAAAAGGGGACAGATCTATTTATTGATTAACTGCGTGAAGACACGCGATTTCCAATAAATAGATCTGTCCCCTTTTTTTCAGTCCTGGGTGAGGCGTCTCAACGCCTCGAGATATTTCTCGCTGGTCTTGGCGATGATCTGCGGCGGCAGCCTCGGCCCGGGGGCCTTCTTGTCCCAGTCGAGCGTTTCCAGGTAGTCGCGCACGAACTGCTTGTCGAACGACGGCGGGCTCGTGCCCTCGCGCCAGGTGTCGGCGGGCCAGAAGCGCGACGAATCGGGCGTCAGCACTTCGTCGATCAGCGTGAGCGCGCCGTTGGCATCCACGGCGAACTCGAACTTGGTGTCCGCGATGATGATGCCGCGCGCCCGCGCGTAGACCGCCGCGAATTCGTACAGGGCGATGGCGGTGTCGCGCACGCGCGCCGCCAGCTCGGCGCCGACCAGTTTGGCCGCCGCGTCGAAGCTGATGGTCTCGTCGTGCTCGCCCAGCATCGCCTTGGTCGACGGAGTGAACAGCGTCTGCGGCAGCTTCGCCGCCTGCTGCAGGCCCGCCGGTAGTTTGATTCCCGAGACGGCGCCGGTTTTCTGGTAGTCCTTCCAGCCCGAGCCGATGATGTAGCCGCGTACCACGGCCTCGAGCGGCACGGTCTTGAGCTTCTTCACGATGACCGCGCGCTGCGCGAGCAGGGCGCGATCCGCCGGGTCTTTCACGAGCGCGTCGATGGAGCGGCCGGTGAGGTGGTTGGGCACGATGTGCCGGGTGCGCTCGAACCAGAAGTTCGAGATGGAATTGAGCACGCGTCCCTTGTCGGGGATTGGATCGGGCAGCACCACGTCGAACGCCGACAGCCGGTCGGTGGTGACGATGAGCATGGAGTCGGCGTCGACTTCGTAGATGTCGCGCACCTTTCCCGTATGAATCTTGCGCAGCCCCCGCAGAGCCGTGGTGTGGACGGGCGGGCCGGCGCTTTCAACTGTTAGCATAGTTGCCATGGAGTTTAGCAAGCCACTCCGATGAGCATCATCGGAAAAATCGTCGGTGCCATCCTCGGTCTGCTGGTGTTGCGCGGGCCGTGGGGGCTGTTCATCGGTCTCGTCATCGGGCATTTCGTCGATCAGGCGTTGTCCGCGCAGGCGCGCCGCGTCCCCGGATCGAACCCGCTCGAGATCGGCGAGCGCTTCTTCGCCGCCACGTTCGAGGTGATGGGCCACGTGGCGAAGGCCGACGGGCGCGTGTCCGAGGCGGAGATCGCCGCGGCGCGCAAGGTGATGGCGGAGCTGCGCCTCACCGGCGTGCAGATCCACGCGGCCATCGCGCACTTCTCGCGCGGCAAGACACCGGACTTCGATCTCGAGAGCACGATGCAGGCGTTCACCGCCGCCGCCGCGCAGCGCCCGGACCTCCTGCGCATCTTCCTCGAGATCCAGGTGCGCGCCGCGCTCGAGGGCGTGGACATGCAGGGTCCGGCGCGCACCGCCGTGCAGCGCGTCGCGGAGCTGCTCGACGTGTCGCGCCTCGAGCTCGCGCACATGGAGGCGGTGCTGCGCATCCGGCGCGAACAGTTCCGTCAGCATGGCGGCGGCGAACGCCAGCAGGGCGCGGGCCAGCAGGCGCCGCCGAAGTCGGGCATGGGGCTCAACGCGGCGTACCAGATACTCGAGGCGGATCCGAAGGCTTCGAACGACGAGGTCGCGAAGGCGTACCGCCGTCAGTTGAGCAAGCACCATCCGGACAAGCTCAAGGCCAACGGCCTGCCGGACTCCATGCTCGAGCACGCCAAGCAGCGCACGCAGCAGATCATCGAGGCGTACGAGTTAATAAAATCGTCCCGGGGAATGTAGACTCCGGCCATGCAGACCCCCTGGATCGCCCCTTCGATTCTCTCGGCGGATTTCGCGCGGTTGGGCGATGAGGTGAACGCCGTACTCGCGGCTGGCGCGGACGTCATCCACTTCGACGTGATGGACAACCACTACGTGCCGAATCTCACCATTGGCCCGCTGGTGTGCGAGGCGCTGCGCAAGCACGGCATCACCGCGCCGCTCGACGTGCATCTCATGGTGAAGCCCGTCGATCGCATCATCCCGGACTTCGCCAAGGCCGGCGCCACGTACATCTCGTTCCATCCGGAAGCGAGCGAGCACGTGGACCGCACCATCGAGCTCATCCGCGAGCACGGCTGCAAGCCGGGCCTGGTGCTGAATCCGGCGACGCCGGTGAGCTGCCTCGACTACACGCTGCGCAAGCTCGACCTCGTGCTGCTGATGTCGGTGAATCCGGGTTTCGGCGGGCAGCGGTTCATCCCGGGCGTGCTCGACAAGGTGCGCACGGTGCGCAAGCTCATCGACGCGACGGGGCTGCCGATCCGCCTCGAGATCGACGGCGGCGTGAAGGTGGACAACATCGGTGAGATCGCGCGCGCCGGCGCGGACATGTTCGTCGCGGGCTCGGCGATCTTCGGTGCCAGGGATTACCAGGCCACCATCGGTGCGATGCGCGCCGCCATCTCCGGCCAGCGGCTCGCCGCCGCTCACTAGCCCTGCATCGGGCGCGGGCCGGCGGCCGACGGCGGCGCGGCCGACGCCTGGGCGCCCTTTGCTTCGGAATAAGCCGCGCGGATCGCGCCACCGAGGCGATTGCGGTCCGGATACTCGCCGGCCATCTCGTCCGTGACGGTCTGCACCGCCTCGTCCTGCGTCTTGCCGGCGCGCTCGAGCTGCGCGGTGCGGTCGCGCACGCGCGTGAGGTAAGTGCGGTATCCCGCGATGATCTCGGTGCCGCCGAACCCGCCGTGGCTGGGCACGATGCGCGCAGGCTTCAGCGCCTCGAGCCGGTCGAGGCTCGCGAGCCAGTGGGAGATCGTGGCGGTCGGGTTCGCGAACGACGGCTGCGGCTTCATGGCCACGTCTCCCGAGAACAACACGCCGTCGACCAGCACGGCGGTGTCGCCATGCGTGTGGTTGGTGCCCATTGCGATGATCTTTGCCTTCACGCCGCCGAGGTCGAGGGTGTAGTCCTTCTTGAAGGTGATGTCGGCGTCGCGGTGCCGGGCGTCCGCGAGCAGCTCCTTGTTGAGCTCGGAACGCGCCGCGAATACGGGCACCAGGCTCATGCCCGCGCCGGCCGCGATGTCTTCGACCTGGTCGTCGGAGCGGATGAGTTTCGAATCCTTGGGGAACGCGTGCGCGCCCATGTCGTGCTCGGGGTGCACGTGCGTCGTCACGAGATAGATAGGCTTGCCCTTCGCGGCGCCGATCTTCGCGACCTCGGCGAGCACGGTTTCGGCATTGCGCGCGCCCATGCCGGTGTCGATGACCAGCACCGCCTTGGAGCCGGCGACTATGCCGACGTTCGGGACCAGCGACGCGCCGCCGTCCGGGATGGCCCACACGTGGCCGGTGAGCTGCTCCGTGACGCCCGCGCGCACGATGGACGCCTGCGGCGCCGGCGCGGGCTGCTGGGCGAGGAGCGGGGCGGCGAAGAGGGCAGCGGCGGTGGTCGCGAGCGTGCGCATGTGGAGCTCCGGATCGTGAAAACGCGATTCAACTCGATGTCACGGCGATTGTCAGCCGGCGACTTCCGCAAACAAAAACGCCGGCTGATGCCGGCGTTCTCGCTCGAGGCCTGTCCCCGTTTGCTAGGAAACGAGGAATGTCCCCATTTTATTCGTCGTCGTCGTCGTCATCGTCATCGTCGTCTTCGACGCGCGAGTTGCTGACCTTGCCGCCGCCGACGCCCTTGCCGCCCTGCACGGGCACGACCACGGGACGCGTCTTCATCTTCGGACGTGCGTTGAAGACCACGATGGTCTTGCCGGTGGCGCGCAGCAGGCCCTGGTCTTCCAGCACCTTGAGCACGCGGCCCGCCATCTCGCGCGAGCATCCGACGAGGCGCGAGAGCTCCTGGCGGCTCACCTTGATCTGCATGCCTTCGGGATGCGTCATGGCATCCGGCTCGCCGCACAGGTCCATGATGGCGTGCGCCACACGGCCGGTGACGTCGACGAAGGCGAGATCGGACAGCTTGCGGTTGGTGCGGTCGAGCCGGGTCGCGAGCTGCGTCGCGAGCTCGAACACCAGGCCGGGACTTTCCGCCGCGATCTGGCGGAAGCGGGGATAGGTCATTTCCGCGAGCTCGCAATGATTGCGCGTACGCACCCAGGCGCTGCGCAATGGGGACTCGTGGAACAGGCCCATCTCGCCGAAGAACTGGCCCTTGTTGAGGTAGGCGAGAACCATCTCGTTGCCTTCCTCATCTTCGACCATCACTTCGACCGAGCCGCTGATGATGTAGTAGAGAACGTCGGGCAGGTCGCCCGCGTGGATCACAACCGTCTTCGACGGAACCGTGCGAATGCGGCAATAGCTCAAAAAACGGTTGATTGCCGGAATGTCGCTGAGGGGCTTGACCGCCTCTTCCATCTGACTCTCCCTTGCTGCTTGCATCGGATCGCCTTCACTTACGTCGCCAGGCCGTATTACATAACTTACTGGCCGCGCAAGCAAATGGCCACGGATCAACAGTGATCCGCGTCACAGGCCCTAACGATTCAAAACCGGTACGCAGTATGCGTCATCACCGCGGCCGTTCGCCGCATCAATTCTCGGACCGGGCCCGGCAACGAAACGCCCCCGGCGCTCTTTGCCTGCATTCCATGGCCGGCCTCGTCGTGTCTCATGGCATCGACGATGGCCCGGCTGCGCCGGTCTTCCGCCGGCAAACGGTCGAGATGACTCTTGAGATGGCCCTCGACCTGGCGTTCCGTCTCCGCGACGAAGCCGAGGCTGGCCTTGTCGCCGAGCAGCGCCGCGAGGGTGCCGATGCCGAAAGACCCGGCATACCACAGCGGCTTGAGCACGCTCGGATGGCTGCCGAGCTCCTTGAGGCGGGTCTCGCACCAGGACAGGTGGTCGGATTCCTCGCGCGCGGCCTGGAGCATGAAATCGCGGACTTTCGGGCTGCGCGCGAACAGCGCCTGGGCGTGGTACAGGGCCTGCGCCGCCACTTCCCCGGCATGGTTCACGCGCATCAGCGCGGCGGATTCGCGGCGGTCCTCCGGGGTCAGCTCCGCGTCGCCGCCTTCGCGCGCATCGGGGGCTGCCGACAGGGGGATGGGCCGTCCTGAGGCGGGGGGCGCGAGCAGGGCGCGCAGGGCGCGGTCCGCTGCTGAAATGAGGGTGTCCAGGGAGGGCGCTTTCGCCATGACGGGCGAGTATAAACCCTCGGGCCCACAAGGGTTTTGCAAAGCCCCTTTTCTTTGCAAAGACGAGATTCGTTGAGTACACTTGCGCCCCTTTTTCCAGGGGTCCGCCCGCGTCAGATCGCCCACCGAGCTCGAGTTCGGCGGGTCCTTCGGCGGCAGATGCGCAGGGCCCTTCCGGTGGCTGGAGTTTCAAGTGATGTCTACTGTCTTTGCGAAGAACGAAAACGTGCGCGCCGACTGGTACGTCGTGGACGCCACCGACAAAGTGCTCGGCCGTCTGTGCACGCAGATCGCCATGCGCCTCAAGGGCAAGCACAAGGCCGCGTTCACGCCGCACGTCGACACGGGCGATCACATCGTCGTGTTGAACGCCGAGAAGATCAAAGTCACGGGCAACAAGCTCGATGACAAGATCTACTGGCATCACACCGGCGCCATCGGCGGCATCAAGTCCATCGCCCTCGGCAAGCTGCTCAAGGAGCATCCCCGAGCGCGCCATCGAATTCGCGGTGAAGGGGATGCTTCCGAAAGGCCCCCTCGGCCGCAAGATGTACAAGAAGCTGCACGTGTTCGCGGGTGACAAACATCCGCATGCCGCACAGCAGCCGAAGCAGCTCGAAATTTAAGGAATCTGAAGAATGCCCGCAGCCGCCAAAGCCAATTACGGTACCGGTCGTCGCAAGACCTCAGCCGCCCGTGTGTTCCTCAAGCCGGGTTCCGGCAAGATCACCGTCAACGAGCGTCCGCTGGACGAGTTCTTCGGTCGCGAGACCGGCCGCATGATCGTGCGCCAGCCGCTCGAGCTCGTGCAGCTCACCAACAAGTTCGACATCACGGTCACGGTCGCGGGCGGTGGCATCACCGGCCAAGCCGGCGCCATTCGCCACGGCATCACGCGCGCGCTCATGGAATACGACCCGGAGCTGCGCAAGGCGCTGCGGGTTGCCGGTTTCGTCACGCGCGATGCGCGCGAAGTGGAGCGCAAGAAGGTCGGCCGCCGCAAGGCTCGCCGTGGAACCCAGTACTCGAAGCGTTAATCGTTGGTATTGCGCCGGACGCCAGGGTTTTGGGGGATCGTCTAGCGGTAGGACAACGGACTCTGACTCCGTTTACCTAGGTTCGAATCCTAGTCCCCCAGCCAGACAAGGAACCCGCCCACTCTTGGTGAAGAGGGGCGGGTTTCTTCTTTCCGGGGGTAGTTAGTGACGAAAAATA
>JBIOZI010000277.1:0-19245 GCA_044871085.1 Steroidobacteraceae bacterium
CGGCACCGATTGGCGTTTTGGGGCCAATCCCCATTGCCTCGCGGAATTGCGCCGGCGTCGCGCCGTAGTGCTGCCGGAACGCGGCGGAGAAATGGCTGTGGCTCGAAAACCCCAGATCCTGCGCGAGGGCGGACAGATCCTCGCGCAGCGGCAGCAGGTCCAGCGCGCGCGCCAGGCGCAGCCGCAGGTGATACCGATATAGCGGCAGCCCCTCGACCTGCTGGAACGACTGCGTCAGGTACACCGGTGAGCCACCGATCTCGCGCGCGATTTCCGCCAGCGTCCAGCGACGCGACAGGTCGCCGGCCAGCAGGAGCTTCACTCGGTCCACGAGCCGGCGGCGCGCGTACGTGGCCTTGGGCTCGCGCGACGTGCGCGGCCCGATGGCGCGCGACACCAGCGTCAGCGCCAGACCTTCCGCCTCGAGGTCTTCGATGCTGCCGTGGCGCAGGCTGTGCTTGAGCAGCATCACCAGGGCCTGCGCGCGCGCGTCGATGCGCAGATGCTGGGCGTGGAAGCGGACCGTGCCCGCGCTCTCGCACACCAGCTGGCTGGGCACGAGCTCGCTCAGCGCAGGCTCGCTCACCGACACCACCAGGCTCGAATCGCCGCCCGTCACCGGGTGGCTCACCTGATAGCCCTGCCCTTCGTTGAAGAACAACACGTGGTTCGCATCGGCGACGGCCTGGTCGTCGCCCACGTGCCGCAGGTAGACGCCGCGATAAGGAAACACGAAGTGCGTGTGCGACGCGCATTCCTCGGCGCTGCGATGCCGGCAGGTGCCGCGGCAGTCCACGTGCCGCACGTTGACCGTGCCCGAGTCGAGCAGGCGGCTGACCGTGAATTCCTTCTGCGGTGAATCGAGCGGGTTGAGGCGCGACGCCATGATCCGCACCCTACTGATTCACGCCGCGCTTGGCCACCGCGGGCGAGTCGGGCGCGTCCCACGCCCGCGCGGGGTTCTGTCGAATTGACAGCGGGCGGCGACGCCTGAAAACTCGCGCGTCTGCCGACCCGGAGGGTGCAGTGTTCCGATTCGCCCCAGGCCTCAGCGCCGCGCTCGCATTGCTCGCCTCGGTGTGCGGCACACGGGCGCAAGCGCAGGTCGGCCCGATCGAGCCCATCATCGTCACGAACGCGAAGCCCGGAAAGGCGCTGGCGAAGATTCCCGACACGAAGCAGGACTACACCGTGCCGTTCGAGGCCACCGTCGCGGTGGACGGCTCGGTCAAGGCCGTGACCCTCCCCGCGCCGACCGGCGACGAGCAGGTGGACGCGAGCGTGGTGCGCTTCGTCTCCGAGAAGACCTTCCTGCCGGCGCTCGACGCGGCCGCGCAGCCGGTCGAAGCCACGGTGCAGGGCACGGTCGACTTCAAGAGCAAGTCGATCAACAAGCAGCTCAAGATCAACGTCCGGCCACCGAACACCCAGAGCGAGGTGGCGCGCGTACGCAAGCTGACGTGCAAGGACTTCACCTGGGAGGTCGCGCGGCTGCGCACGCAGGCCGGCAGCACCGATCTCGCGCGCGAGATCATGCCGTGGGTCAGCCTGCGCGTGTACCTGGTCGACCGGAAGATGCCGCTCGAGAACGAGTCCGCGCTGCTGCCCAAATGGCCCGCCGTGCTCGCCGCGGCCGAGGAGGGCTGCAAGGCCGCGCCCGGCAAGAGCTACCTGAACGACGTCCTGACACCGCTGCTCGACGCCGCCACTAGTTAGAGTGGCGCGCCGTCCATCAGCATGATGTCGCTCTCCGCGACACCGGCCTGCGTGTAGAGCAGCCAGTGCCCGTCGCGCGACACCGCGAGCCCCAGGCCGCCGCCGGGATGCGGCGGCCGCGCCAGCGCGGCCACGCGCCGGGTGGCCGCGCGGTCGAATTCGTAGAACCACAGCGCCGGGCCCGCGTCCGTGAGCGAGCTGAAGTAGATGCCCCGCTGCGTGGGCGCCCACCCGTCGTTGTAGCCGAGCTTCGGCATACCGGGCAGCGGCGCCTCCGCCGCGCCCGCGAGCGCGCGCGACCACAGCGTCACACCGTCCGGCGCCTTGACGTTGAAGACGATGCGGTCGCCGACGGATTGGGCCAGGTACGACATGCGTTCGGTGAGCCGCACGGCGGCGCCGCTGCGCACGTCGACCCTATATAAAGTCGTGCGCCCGTCGCTCGCCACCAGCGTGGCGCAATCCTCGGACCACACCGGCAGGCTCAGCTCCATCCCCTCCGGCCCCACGCGCCGTGCGCGGCGCTCCGCGACGTCCATGACGTAGACGGCCGAGCGGCCCGCGGCGCGCGAGTCGAACGCCAGTAGTTTGCCATCCGCGCACCACTGCGGCGCGCCGGCCATCGGGCCATCGAGCCGCGTGAGGCGCACGGGGTTCGCACCGTCCGCGTAGGCCATCCAGATCTCCGCGCTGCCCGAACGGCTCGACTGGAAAGCGATGCGCGTGCCGTCGGCCGAGAACTGCGGCGTCATCTCGCGCCGCGTGGAATAGATGTGCCGCGCCGCGCTGCGCGCCGGGTCGCGGGCGGTGAGGTCCATGCGCCAGATGTCCACGGTCTGCCGCGAGCGCACGTAGGCCACGCGTCCGCCGGCCACCGCCGGCGCCGAGCCCTCCTCGCCGAACGGCAGCCGCGTCATCGCGCCATCGGCCGCCAGGCGCCACAGGCCGCCGCCGTCGCCGGCGTCGTTCGCCACGATCAAACTACCCTCGGTGGACCACGCGAGACCCTGAGCCTCGCCGAACAGCACCGCCCGGCGCCGCGGCGCGGCGCCGTCGAACGTCTTCACCCACACGCCGTACACGCCGATGCTGGTGTTGCACACGAACGCCAGGCGCTGGCCGTCGGCCGACCAGGCGGGCAGGCCCGCGTTCCAGCATTCGGGCGCGTCGGGCAGTGCGGCGTCCTCGAGCGTGGCGACGTTCACGATGTGGATGACGTGCGAGCCGCTGCCGTCGAACGAGCCGTAGGCGATCGCCCGCGCGTCCGGCGACCAGGCGAGCTGCATGAAGGCGTCGTTGGTGAACGCCGCGCGCGCGATGCGGCGTTCGGCGCCGCCGAGCGCGGGGACGACGAACACGCCGTCCGCGCCCGCGACCTTGCGCGCGAATGCGATCTGCGTGCCGTCGGGGGACCAGGCCATGCGCAGCGCTTCGGCCGGCGCGCGCGTCAGCCGCAGCAGCGGCTCGGCGTCGAGCGCCTTCACGTACAGGTCGAAGCCGCCCGCGCCGCCGGCATCGCCATTCCATGCGAACGCCAGCCGCGTGCCGTCCGACGACAGGGACGGCGCGCGCTCCTCGCCGGGCAGCGTCGTGGCCGGCACGAGGCGGCCGGCTGCCGGAGCCGGAGCGCGTTCGGCCCCGAGCCACAGCGCGAGCGCGACCGCGGCGGCCGCGAGGACGAGCCCGGCGCCCCACGCGCGCCGGCCGAAATGCCGCGCGCGCGGTACCGGCGCCGGGTCGCTAGTTAGCTCCGGCGGCGCGGGCCGCCCCGGCAGCGCGGAAGGCACCGCCGGCGCCGGTACGGGCGGCGGCGCGGATTGCGGCTCGGGCAACAGCGCGCCGATGAACCGGTAGCCGCGCCGCGGCAGCGTTTCGATGTACTTCGGCTCCGCCGCCGAATCCCCCAATGCCTCGCGCAGCCGGTTGATGGCGGCATTGAGCCCCTGCTCCCACTCCACCTGGCTGGTCGCGGGCCACAGCTCGGCCTGCAGTGCCTCGCGGGTCACGAGCGCGCCGGGCGCGCGCGTGAGACTGATCAACACCTGGAACGACTGCGGCGGCAGCCGTACCCGGCGCCCATCGCGCTTGAGCTCGCCGGTGCGCGCGTCGGCAACGAAATCGGCAAAACGAATCAATGACATGGGCGGTGAGATGTCTGTGAGGCGGGCGCGAGCGCGCGCCCATTGAGATGCCGGGACCTGCCACGCAGGTTTGAACGCATGAACTTACTACCGCTGCGCTGCATCCTCGTCCTTTTCGTCACCCTCTCGACCACGCTCCGCGCGCAATCGCCCCCCGCGCCAGCCGCGGAACGCGTGGTCTACGAAGCCGCGTTCTATGCGCCGTTTGCCCCACGGACGGCGTTCGACATGGTGAACCAAACGCCCGGCTTCGTGCTAGCGGGCGACGAGGACGAGGAGCAGCGCCGCGGCTTTTCCGGCGCCGTCGGCAACGTGCTCATCGACGGCGAGCGGCCGTCGGCGAAGAGCCAGTCGGTGAAGGATTTCCTGCAGCGTGTGCCGGCCGGCGAAGTGGTGCGCATCGAGATCCTGCGCGGCGGCATCGTCGGCGATGCGTCGGGTGCCGCGGTGCTCGCGAACGTGGTCCGCAGGCACTCCGCGGGCGGTGGCGCGTGGGGCCTCGGCACCGAGCTCGCCACCCGTTCGCCGGCGCCGAATGGCTGGTTCTCGTGGGGTGGACGCCGCGGGCTCACCGACTATTCCATCGGCGGCAACAGCTACGCGTTCGAACGCGACCTGCCGGGCACGCGCGTGGTGCGGGATGCCGCGGGCGCAATCATCGCGCGCCGCGAGAGCACGAGCCCGCGCGAATACGCGCAGTACGAATTGAACGGACAGGCGGCGCGCGCGCTCGGCGGCGGCAAGCTCGCCGTCACCGGCGAGGTGGGCTACTCGCGCTATCACGACGACTCGACGTTGCGCACGCTGTCACCCGCGCAGGTGCAGCTCGAGAACCAGCTCGTGCCCTACTCCGAGAGCACGCGGCGCGCCGAGGCCGGCGTGACGTTCACGCGCGGCGTCGGCGCGTGGGACTTCGAGACGGCGGCGCTCGCGACCCGCAGGCGGTATCACAGCGGCGTGCGCGTCACGCACTTCGACGCCGGCGACGCGCGGGATTCCGAGTTCACGCAGCGGCTCGCGCGCGACAGCGGCGAGAGCATCCTGCGCGCCACGCTGGCGCGCGATCTGTCGCGCGGCCGGCTCGAGGCCGGCGCCGAAGCCGCGCTCAATACGCTCGACGGCGCGCTGGCCCTGGCGTTCGATTTCGGCGCAGGGCCGTCTCCCATCGAGGTGCCGAACGCCAACCTCACCGTGCGCGAGAGGCGCGCCGAGGTGTTCGTCAGCCATGCCTGGCGCATCGACGAGCGCTGGTCGCTCGAATCGCGGCTGGCCGCCGAGGCCTCGCGGCTCGAGTTTCGCGGCGACACGCGTCAATCGGCATCGCTGACGTACGTGAAGCCGCGCGTGCAGCTCACGCGGAAGTTCGGTGCGCACCAGCTGCAGGCGCGCGTCTTCCGCGACGTCGGCCAGCTGGATTTCACCGATTTCGTCTCCACGGCGGAGCTCGAGGACGAGGTCATCAACGGCGGCAACCCCGACCTGAAGCCTCAGACCGCGTGGGCGTTCGAGCTCGACGCGGACCTGCGCTTCGCGGATGCCGCGCTGCGCGTGCGCGGCTTCCGGCATTTCCTCGACGATGTTTCCGACCTGGTTCCGTTCGGGCCGCCGCAGTCGCGCATCGACGCGCCCGGCAACATCGGCTCCGGCACTTTGACGGGCATCGAGCTGTCGGCGCGCACGCCGCTGCGCTGGCTGCCGGGCGGCACGCTCAGCATCAGCGGCACCGTGCAGGATGCCGTGGTGCGCGATCCGGTCACGTTGCGGCACCGGACCATCTCCGATTTTCCCGATTCGACCTGCAAGTCGGAATTGCGGCAGGACCTCGGCGCGGCGAAGTTTTCCTGGGGGGTGTCGTACGGCGGGGAGTCCGCGCGTGTGGACCACCGGCTCCTGGAGCGCGACGCACACCGCAAGAGCCGCTCGCTCGACGTGTTCGCGGAGACCTCGGTGCTCGGGCCGTTCAAGCTGCGCCTGTCCATGCTGTCCATCCTCGGCGACGACGAGCTGCGCGAGCGGCGCTTCTACGCGCCGGATCGCGCGGGCACGCTCGCCTCGAGCGAGAGCACGCGGCTGCGACCCGGGCACTGGTGGCTGCTGACCCTCTCCGGCGGGTTTTGATTTCGGCGCGGCGCGCAATCCTCTCCGTTGGCCGAAGGCGCAGGTGGCGGGTTCGATTCGTACGAACCCTGACCGCGGACCGCGGTCAGAGCGATGCGTCCAACAACCCGCGGCAACGCCGCTTAGAATGCCGCGCCCATGCGATATACCGCCCTCAGCACGCACTTGTTTGTTTGCGCCCTCGCGGCGGCGAATGCCGCGGCGCAGGCGCCCGGGCAGAGGGCCGCGCCGGCACCCGCCCGCGTGGTCTACGAGGCGGCGTTCTACGCCGCGTTCTCTCCGCGCACCGCGCTCGACATGATCAACCAGACCCCGGGCTTCGTGCTCGACGCGCCCGAAGAGGACGAGCGTCGCGGCTTCTCCGGTGCCGTCGGCAACGTGCTCATCGACGGGCAGCGGCTGGGCGCGAAGAGCCAGTCGTTGTCCGACGTGCTCGGACGCGTCGCGGCGAAGGAAGTGGTGCGCATCGAGATCCTGCGCGGCGCCGACGTGGCGGGCGACGCCTCCGGGGCGGCGGTGCTCGCCAACGTCGTGCGTACGCCGGCCGCCGGCGGCGGTACCTGGGAAGGTGGCTTCGAGATGACCAACGAGCACGTGCTCTCGCCCCAGGGCAAGTTCGGCTGGAGCGGCCGCAACGATGCCACCGAGTTCTCGGTGGGCGGCTCGATGTACACGCACGATCACCTGTCCTCCGGCCGTGGCGCGGAGCGCGACGGCTCGGGCGCGGTGACGGGGCTCAAATACGACGAGATCCCGCATGAGCACGGCGATTACGCGCTCAACGGCCAGGTATCGTGGCCGGTGCGCGACGGCAGGCTCACGCTCACCGGGCAGGCGTCGCTGTTGGAGCACGACGAGACGCTGGACAAACTACTGACCACGCCCGGCGGCGCGCAGCTCGAAGCCGAGCAGAATCCGTTCGGCGAGCGGCAGCGCACCGGCGAGGCCGGCGTCACCTGGCTGCGCACGCTCGGGGACTGGGCCATGAACGTCACCGCGCTCGCGACGCGCAAGCGCGTGAACTGGGAAGTCACGTCGACGCATTTCGACGCCGTCGGCGCGCAGGATGCGCAGCTCGGGCAGCAGGTGCACCAGGAGAGCGGCGAGAGCATCGCGCGCGGCACGTTCGAGCACGCGCTCGCGAACGGCAGCATAGAGATCGGCGCGGAGATCGCGGTCAATACGCTCGACGGCCGCACCTCGCTCACCGAAGATCTCGGCGCGGGCCCCGTGCCCGTCGACCTGCCGAACGCCAACCTCACCATCGAAGAGAATCGTGGCGAGGCATTCGTGAGCCACGTGTGGCGCCTCGGCCCGGGCTGGACGCTGGATTCTCGGCTGGCCGCGGAGACCTCGCGGCTCTCGTTCTCGGGCGACACGGAGCAATCCGTCTCGCTGACCTACCTGAAGCCGCGCGTGCAGATCTCGCGCGCGCTCGGCCGGCACCAGCTGCAGGCGCGCGTGTATCGCGACGTCGGCCAGCTCGACTTCACCGATTTCGTGTCGACCGCGCAGCTCGCGGACGACACCATCAACGGCGGCAATCCGGACCTGCGGCCGCAAACCGAGTGGACCGCGGAGGTGGAGGCCGACCTGCGCTTCGCCGGCGACGCCGCGCTGCGCGTGCGGCTGTTCCGCAGCTTTCTCGACGACGTGGTGGATTTCGTACCCATCGTCGACGCGGGCGGCGCGCGCTTCGACGCGCCCGGCAACATCGGCGCAGGCGACATCCTCGGCGCCGAGGTGTCGATGCGGGTGCCGTTGCAGCCCGTGCTGCGCGGCGGCACGCTGAGTGTCACCGGCACGTGGCGCGACTCGGAGGTCACCGATCCCCTGACGGGCGCGCGCCGGCAGATCAGCGACCTGGCCGAGAACACGAGCCGCGTCGAGCTGCGCCAGGATCTCAACGCCGCGAAGCTGGCCTGGGGCATGAACTACGAAGCCTCGTCCCGCGACACCGACTTCCGCATCGACGAAGTAGATAGTTTCCGCGAGCTGCACCGGCTCGACGCGTTCGTCGAGACGACGGCCATCGCCAGTTTGAAGGTGCGTCTCGAGGTGCAGTCCGCGCTGAACGGCACCGAACGGCGCGACCGGAGGTTCTACGCACCCGATCGCAACGGGTCGTTGACGGGCGGCGAGCGCACGTATTTCTACCCGGGCCACTGGTGGCTGTTGACGGCGTCCCGGACGTTCTGACGCTCAGCGCGGCGGCGCGTAGCCCTCCCACTCGTACGGCAGCGGCACGTCGCCGAACAGCCGCTGCACGAGCGTCGCGAAGATGCGCTCGGCGCGCACGCTGTTCGACATCATGAGGATGCAGGCGCGTTTGCCGGCCACGCACAGCGCGTAGTTGGCCGTGCCCTCGTCGTGGCCTTCCTTGAAGAAGGCGGGCCCGTCACGCGTATCGAACACGCCCCAGCCGAGGCCGTAGCCCAGACCAATGGATTTCCAGCGGTCGGTGCGCGTTTCGGCGAGCGTCGGGAACTGTGTCGCGCCGTCGATCTCGACCTGCCGGCGGATCATCTCGGCCTGCGATTTGGCGCTCAACCCCTCGCCGCGCACCACGGCCGCCAGGAATTTCGACCAGTCCGCGATCGTCGTGTCGAGCGAGCCCGGGGCACCCGCCTCTTCCCAGCGCCGGTGCCGGTAGGGCTCGCCCTCGAGCGTGTAGTCCTGCGCGAGATTGGCGGCGAAATCGTCGCGCCAGGTCATCGAGCTGCGCGTCATGCCGAAACGCTCGAAGATGCGCCGTCGCATCTCGGTGGCGAGATCCAGGCGCAGGACCTGCTCGATCAGGAATTGCGCCAGCAGGATGCCCTCGCCGGAGTATCCGTAGCGCGCGCCGGGATTGCGGTGGAACCGCAGTTTCCGGTCGGGCTCGATGAAACGGAAATTCGCGAAGCCCGTGGTGTGGCTCAGCAGCATGCGGAAGGTGAGCGAGCGCCAGCGCGCGTCCTGGCGCAGATCGGCATAGCGCTGGTACTCCGGCAGCGGCTTGGGTAGATAGGTTGCGAGCGGCCGGTCGAGGTCGATCCTGCCCTCGTCCACGAGCTGCATGACGAAGTACGCGAACGTCGCCTTGGTGAGAGATGCGCCGTACATCACGGTGTCGGTGGCGAGCGGCAGCTTTTTCTCGACGTCGCGCAGCCCGTATGTCCTGAGGTAGGCCACCTTGCCGCCGTGGATCAGCGCCAGCGCCAGGCCCGGCACCTTCTCGGCGGCCATGACCTCGCGCACGGTGGCGTCGATGCCCGCCGCGGTTTGCCTGCCGCCGTCGAGCCGCGGCGGCGCATCGGCGCTGGCCTCGCCCGCGGGAGCGGCCGGCCGCGCGGCCGCGCAGAACAGGCACAGGGTCATCGCCATCCATCGCGTTGCTCTCACGGGCTCTTCTCCCACTGCTTCAGGGCAATCGCCGGGCGTCGATGTCGCCGCCGGTGGAGGTGCCGCTGAACCCCGTCACCTTGCCCGCGGCGTCGCGCACGAAGGTGATCCACACCTTGAATTCGGGTAGATAGTAACTCTCGCCGCCCTGCGGAATCATGTTTGCGTGGTTGCCCCTCGCGCCCGAAACCAGGCGGGTGCCGTCGCGGCTCACGTCGAGCTGCGGACCCATGCCCACCTGGTAGCGCCCGACGTATTCGTCGAGCCGCTTCGTATCGACCGGCGCATCCGCGCGCGGACGGCTCAGGCGGTTGGCCTTGCCGCGCACCGCGGCATCGCCCTCGACGGCGAAGGCGGCCGCGTAGCGCCAGTCGTGGTCGAAGCTGCCCGAGACCACGCGCGTCTGCGTCGCGCTGGCGGACTGGCCGTAGGCCGGCATCCGGCCGTCGGCGATCAGGTAGTCCCACTCCGGCAGCGCATACGGCGTGGCGTCCGCGTAAAACATGCCGTCGGCGGAATTGCCGGCGAGCACCCACACGTAGCGCTCCGGGTTGCGCGGGTTCGGGTACAGGAACTGCACCGTGGCATCGCGCGCGCGGAATTCGTGGCCGCCGATGGAGATGGCGTCGCGCGACAGGCGCAGCGGCAGTTTGGATGCGAGCGCGGCGGCGACGCGGTTGTCCGCCGGACCGCCGATCAGCAGCAGCGAGTAGCGCCCGATGTCCGCGGCGGAGATCTCCGTGTCGCGGAACACGCGTGGCTCGTGTTTCTGCCAGTCGCGCCACACGTCGACGAAATCCTGCGCCTTCTGCGCGCACAGCGCCCGCATCTGCGGGTCCTTCGACGTGGTGCCGACCACCACGGCGAACGGCGTCGCGAGGAAGTCGCCGATGCCGCCGGGCAGGCGCGGCGTCTTGCGCGGCGCGGCCGGCGAGGAAGCCGAAGGCGAAAGATAGTCCGCGCGCGCGAGCCGCAGCACGCCGTCCGCCAGCGGCAGCTCGTGCGCGACGCCATTCCAGACCACGCGCACCGGGCGCGCGGCGTCGACCAGCGCGGCCGGCTTCAGCACGACGGCCAGCACGTTGTCCGTGTCGAGCCGGATGACGTTGCGGTCGACGACCTCCGCGTCCACTTCCATGAACGCGAGCGGGCTCTCCGCCTGCTCGACGCTCACCCAGTACGCCGACGCGTGGCGCAGCTCGGCGCTGCGCATGCGCACCGTGCGCGGCTGCGACTCGCGGCGATGCGCCAGGAACCACGGGATGTTCATGTTCGCGTCCGAGGTGCCGGTACGCAGCGTCTCGTGGATGCGGCCCGGATACTCCTGGTACCGCACGTCGTAGCCGAACCGCTGCAGTAGTTTGACGCCCCAGCGCGACCAGTCCACCTTGACGGCGCCGTCCAGGTCGCCGTGATGGACGAACACCGGCACGTGCAGCAGATTCTCGGCCATGGCCCACGAGCTCTGGCGCTCGTTGAGGTACCGGTCGACCGGCGTCAGCGCGCCGAGCTTCTCCTCGCTGAGCTCGGCGTGGTAGTCGAACCCGCCGAACACCGGCGCCAGGGCGGCGAACACGTCCGGGTGGCGCGTGCCCACGTTCCAGGTGCCGAAGCCGCCCATGGATTCGCCGGATAGATAGACGCGGTCGGCGTCGACGCTGAACAGGCGCCTGGCTTCGGCGAGCACGCGCATGATGTCGTCGTCGCCCATGCCGTAGTACTGGGTATTGCCGCGCCCGTGCGGCTCGATGAGGATCACCTGCTCGTGGCCGGCGAACTCGGTGTCGATGTTCGGGTGGCGGCTGTCCACGCTCCACCAGCCCACGTAGCGGGGATTCGCGCCGTTGAAGCCGTGCAATTGCAGCAGCAGCGGCCACTGCCTGGCGGGGTCGTAGCTCGCCGGCAGCCAGGCCCGGGCGAACTGCACCGAGCCGTCGATGTCGTGAACGTAGGCGATGCGCACGAAGCCGCCGGCTCGCACGCGTCCCGGCTTGCCCTGGCGCTCGAGCATCAGCTCCTGGTATTCCATGAGCGGTGAGTGGATCTTGGGCCAGGGGTTGCCGGTGGCGTCGGCGAGCTTCACGCCCAGCCGGTCGTCGACCATCTCGGCCAGCATCTGCAGGGTCGCACCCTCGGGCGTCCTGCCGTCCGCCTGCGCCGCCTCGGCGGCGAGTGCGCGCGCCACGGCCAGCGCGTTGCCCTTGAAGAACGGCAGGTGCGTCACGTACAGCAGGCCGGTCGCGGTGCGGGTGCTGGCGCGCACTTCGTACGGGCCGTCCGGCCATTCGTTCACTCCACCGACCGGGACCAGCTCGCCACGCGTGCCGCTGCCGGTGAATTTCACCGCGCCGCCCGGCGCGATCACTTCGATTTTCACCGGCTCGGCCGCTGCGCGCGCCGTGCCGACATCCGTGCGCACCGTGAAGACGTTGGGCTGCTGCTCGATGACCGACGGGCCGATCTCGGCGGAGCGGCGCGGCTCCGCGCCGGCCTCGAGCACGCGCGCCGTGAACGTGCTGCGCGCTCCGGCCTTGATGAGCAGCGTGTTGGTGCCGCGCGCCAGCGTCACGTCCACTTGATCCTCGTCGGGTGTCATCGCGCGGTGCCCGTCACGCGACCACACCAGCTTGCCGTTGACGAACACGCGCACGCCATCGGCGCTGCCGATGGACAGGCGCGCCGGGCCGGCCGTGGCGCGCTCGATGGTCGCGAACGCGTACGCCACCGCGCCGTCCTTCGGCGCCGGCACCGCGTCGAACGAGATGAAGTCGCCCCAGCTCGTCTGCGGATTCCACGTGAGCGCGCTGCCGTCGCCCCGTATCTGGGACGCCCCGAACGCCGCGGCGGCTTCGCCGCCGGGGATGTCGAGACAGTCGCGCGCGAGGTCGCACTTGTGAGGGCCGGACACCGTCCACGTGCGGATGTAGTCGACGCCGCCGCGCTGCCAGGGCATGCGCATCTGGTCTTTGAGCTTCGGGGCCGCCGGTGCCTGCGCGGCCGCGACGTGACCGACCAGCAGCGAGAGGATGGCGGCCGAGGCGGCCATCCGAAACGTCTTGTTCAAGCTCTGCTCCCCGAAGTGGTCTGGTTCAGACGTACCGGCCGCGGAATTAGTTGCACTCGGCGCGGCTCACCAGCCGCCGCCCCCGCCGCCGCCACCCCCGCCGCCCGAAGATCCGCGACCGCCGCCGCCGGAGCTCGAGCCCGGCGCCTTGGCGGAGGACGAGATGGCGCTGGACAGGGACGAGCCCAGGCCCGACGAGAAGGTGGCGATGCTCGCGGAGCTCCAGGAGCCGCCGTGATACCACGCCGGCCGATAGTTAGGCTGCTCGATGTCGAACATGCGCGCGAAGCGCTCGGCCCAGCGCTGCTCGACGCCGAGCGCGAGCGCCGCGGGCAGGTAGGACTCGAACAGCTGCGGGGTGAGCGGCGGACCCGCGATGCGCTTGAGCGCCTCGCCTTCGGCGACGTCGAGATACATGCGGAAGCCGCGTATCTGGTCCATCAGCGCCTGGCCGGCCACCGTGGGCGCCGTGAGCAGCTTGCCGAAGACGCCATTGGTGATGAGCGCCAGCAGCAGCACGAACAGCGTGATGCGGCCCGTGGCGGTGGCGAAATACCACTGCGGCCAATGATCCGTCGTGCCGGGCCGCGACAGCGCCAGCCAGCCGATCGCGATGCTGAGCACGACGCCGAGGAAGTGCCAGCCGCCGTTGAGGCGGAAGAAGCCGCTCGAGTACTGCCGGTCGAGCGCGGTGTCATGGGCGCTGCGCGCCCCGCGCACCCGGCTGTGGTTCTCCTGCTTGAGCTCGAGGCGGTTGCCGGAGGCGAACAGTTTGGCGAACAGTGCCTGTTCGTCATTGGCCAGCGGCGGCAAGGCGCCCGCCGGCGCCGTGATGCGCTCGAGCGTGATCGTCTTGCCGAAGCCCAGGATGCCCGAGTCCTCTTCGATGCGCAGGTAGCCCTTGACCGCGAGGCTGAGCACCGCGGCGCCCAGGCATTTGTCGTCGTAGCTCATCTCGAGCAGGTAGCGCATGGCCGCGGGCGAGCGGCCCGCGGGCGGCTCGTACAGCGGGATGACCACCTTCGCGGGCGGATCGCGCCCGAGCTTGTCCCACGCCCAGTAGTAATAGCCGATCAGCAGCAGCAGCCCGCCGAACGCGATGTACAGCGGCACGTGGTAGTTGGGCGGCGCCGGCAGCGGCTCGGGCTCGCGATACGCGGGTTGGGCGGACACCGGCGGCGAGGTGGGCAGCGACGACTCCACCGGCTGCGTGACGAAGCCCTTGGGGAACATCACCACGATGGTGAGGCCCTCGCGCGCGCGCAGCGGCCGGGTCGTGGCGAACAGCGGCGAACCGCCCGACAGGGTCGCGGTGAAATCCTGGCCCTGCGAATTCTGCGGCCCGGTGTATGCCTCCAAGCGGATGTCGGCGGCCGGAATGTCGGCCGGCAAGATCACGCGCGCGCTGGCGCGCTCGATGTCGAAATCCCAGCCGTTGCCCGTGGCGTTCCAGTAGAGCTCGTCGTGGTCGGCGAAGAAACCCATCTGCCGGTCGGTGCGGTAGACCAGCTCGTAGGTGTGCTCGCCGTGCGCGATGACCTGCGCCGGGTTGCCGACGTAGATGCGCACGCCGTTGCCGCGCGGCTCGGCGCGCCAGTTCTCGGGCCGGCCGTCGCGCAGCGCGGACTGGAACGCGAAGCCGATGGAGATGGTGCCGCCGTCGCGGCCCGGGTAGATGGTTGGATAGTCGCGGTAGATGCCGCGCTTGATGCGGTCGCCCTCGGCGACCACGCGGATGGTCTCGTGCACCTCGAGCGTGCCGTCGCGCTGCACGGTGATGCCGCTGTCGTACGAGAGGATGCGCTCGTAGGCCTGCGCGAAGCCCGTGCCCGCCAGCCACGCCAGCAGCAGCAGCGCGAGCCGTCTCATGTCAGCGTCACCCCCGGCGCCGCCGCCTTGCCCGGATCGTCGAGATCGAAGAACTCGGCCGGTTCGAAACCGAATGGATTCGCGACCAGCAGGCCCGGAAACTTCTGGATGCGGTTGTTGTAGAGGTTCACCGCGCCGTTGTAGTAGCGGCGCGCGAACTGGATCTGGTTCTCGGTGTCGGCGAGCTGCTGCTGGAGCTGGCGGAAGTTCTCGCTGGCCTTGAGGTCCGGATAGCCCTCCACCAGCGCGACCAGCTTGTGCACGCCGCCGCCCACTTCTTTCTCGAGCTCGCCGCGCGCGTGCGGCGAGGCCTGCGTGCCGCGCGTGCGCAGCTCCGCGAGGCTGGCCAGCAGCGCGCGCTCGTAGCCGGCATAACCTTTCACCACTTCCGCGATACGCGGAATCAGATCGTGCCGGCGCAGCAGCTGCACGTCGATGTCGCTCCAGCCCTGCGCGACGCGGTTGCGGTCGCGCACCAGCATGTTGAAGGCGATGACGGCCCAGAGCAGGACCGCGCCGATGAGGATCATGGAAAGGTAGGCCACGCACGAATGCTAGCGGCTGCGCGCGCGGACGCAATGCCTGCTAGATTCGCGGCAGGGGGATTCCATGTCCACGCAGCCGACGAAGGCGCGCTACAAGGTGATCGCGATCACCGCCGCGCTCGCCATGGTCACGTACCTCGACCGTGCCTGCATCGGTTCGATGAAGACCGAGATCTCGCGCGACTTCGATCTCGATCCGGCGCAGTTCGCCTGGGCCGCGAACGCCTTCCTGTTCATGTACGCGATCTTCGAGATCCCCACGGCGCGCTGGGCCGACCAGCGCGGTGCCAAGTCCGTGCTCACGCGCATCGTCACGTGGTGGTCCACGTTCACGATCCTCACCGCCGGCGCGTGGAGCTACCCCTCGCTGCTCGCCACGCGCGCTCTGTTCGGCGTCGGCGAGGCCGGCGCGTGGCCCTGCATGGCCCGCGTGATGTCGCGCTGGATCCCCCTGCACATGCGCGCCTCCGCCAAGGGTTTGTTCTTCGCCGCGGCGTACGCGTCGGCCGGCGTCACGACCTGGGCGGTGCCCCAGCTGCTGGAGCACATGAGCTGGCGAACGCTGCTGGTCATCTTCGGCGGCGTGGGTTTCATCTGGGTGCTGGTGTGGCAGCTGTGGTTCCGCGACGAGCCCGCGGATCACCCGGCCACGAACCAGGCCGAGCGCGCGTTGATCCTCGCGGACCGCCCGCCGGCGGCCGAGAGCCCGCGCGGCTGGGCGTTCTGGGGCAACCTGCTCCGGCAGCGCAACGTGCGGCTGCTGTGCTTCCTCTACATGCCGAACTGCTGCGCGTTCTACTTCTGCATCACGTGGTTTCCGTCCTATCTGCACGAATACCACCACTTCGAAAGCGCACAGCTCGGCACCATCGCATCGCTGCCGCTGTTCCTGAGCGTGGCCACGCAGTTCCTCGGCGGCTGGTGGTCCGACCGCGTCACCCGCAAGCGCGGCGTCAGCGCCGGCCGGCGCACGCCCGGCGTCGCGGGCTATCTACTCGCGGCGGCCTGCATCGTGGGCGCCATCTTGTCGACCGACCCCATCGTCATCGCGCTGTTCATCGCCGTGGCCACGGGCGCGTGCATGCTGACCACCGCTCCGGCCTGGAGCGCCTGCATCGACATCGGGCGCGAGCATTCGGCCACCGTCGGCGCCACGATGAACACCGCCGGGCAGTTCGCGGCCATCGTGTGCCTGTTCGTCACGGGCTATTCGGTGAAATGGACCCACAGCTGGAACGTGCCGCTGTGGTTCCTGGCCGCCATGTTCCTCATGGGCGCAATCTGCTGGGTGTTCGTCGACCCGAGAAGGCCGGTGATCGGCGGCGCGGCGCTGGCCGGGCCCGGTGTGCCCGCGCTGGCCGCGGCCGGCTAGACCGAGAAGTCGCCGCTGCTCGATGGCGCGAGCGCGTACGGCTCGTAGCCACGGGCGTAGCGCAGCGGCTTGCCGGAGACGTCGGCGCGCGGCGCGGCGGCGGAATCGACGTTCACCGTGTTCTCGATGGAGAACGCCGCGCCCTGGCTGGTGATCGTCAGCGACTTCGCACCGGAGTACGGCAGCGGGATGCGCTTCGAGCGGCAGAAGCTGATGATGGCGGCGGCCAGCTCGTGGATGTCGAAATGGCGCCACTCGATCACGTGGTTGTCGGGCAGCCGCACGGCGACGTCCATGCCGTCGCCGCCGCTGGCATTGCGCACGAACAGCGCGTCCACCACCTCGCCACGCGAGAGCGAGCCGTGCGAGCGGCGGTCGAACTGTACGACCGCATCCAGCACCGTCTGCAGCGGCAGCACGAGCTGCCGTGTCTCTCTGATAGTGGAAGACATGGCCAAGAGACTATGCGGGTCCGGGAAAACACCTAGTGCCGGTCCACAATAACGGCCGGGTTAAATGCCACGGAGCGGAGATTGTGTGATGCGCGTCGCGCCGGGCGGCCGCGCGCGGCCGCGCGCACCGCGCCGGGGCCGCGCACGGGCAGCGGCGCCACGCGTGCGAGCCGCGGCGCATCCGCGGCGCGGCGGCTCGACCGCGACGTTTAACCAATCCCCTAGGGAGTGACGGACGAGTCACAGTCCGTGCGCCGAGCGCGTCGGCATCGCACACATCGCCGGCCTAACAATTGCGGCGCATGAACTCCGAAGGCTAATTTCACAGCCATGAAAACCGTCGCTGCAAAACGTCTCGCGAAGCTGCTCGGTTATGTTTCCTGCCTGGCGCTGTTCGCCGGACCGGTCGCCGCGCAGATGGGCCCGATCCAGCCGGTGCTCGTGCTGCCGGGCGGCAAGAACGAGCTGCCGCACGACCGGCCCGATCTCGACGACAACTACTCCGTGCCCGTCGACGTCTTCGTCGACGCCGCGGGCAAGGTCACCAACGCGGTAGTTAGCCAATCGACCGGCAATGCCACCGCCGACGGGCTCGGCGCGGCGTACATCCGCGGGCGCCAGTTCCTGCCGGCGCTCGATGCCAGGGGCGAGGCGGTGTCCGGCCTGGTGCGCGTCAGTGTCAGCATGTTCAAGCGTGGCGGCCGCAACGTCGTGAAGGTCCTGGTCAAGCCGCCGCTGGCGTCGGAGACCCAGCGCGTGGAGAACCTCATGTGCGCCGACTTCCTCTGGGAAGTCGAGCGGCTCAAGGAGGAAGCGCACGTCCACGACCGCAGCTTCGAAGTGATGCCGTATGTCTCGGCGCAGATGTACGTGAAGCGGCACGGCGTGTCCGACGAGCAGCAAGGCAGGTTCTGGGACCGCTGGCCGGATGCGCTGGAGAAAGTCATCGACCGCTGTGAGAAGGAGCCGTTGAAGCTGTACTTCACGGAAGTCCTGGTGCCCTCGCTCGACGGCGCCATGCCGACCAAGGACCTCGAGACCGCCTCCGCCTCGCGCTGAGACAGCCAGAGGGACCGCGGGGCGGGCGCAACCTCCACGCCCGCTCCGCGAGTCTCCAGTTCCGCGATGGCGCCGCTCGCGCCGCTTCCTTCGGTCCGGCCGCGCGCCCCAACGACGTCTAACTGCGTGACTGCCGCTGCTCGATCTTCGCGCGCAGGCGGTCTTCCTGCGCCCGCAGCTCCGGCGTGAGCTCCGCGCCGAAATCCTCGGCCTCGAAGATCGGCCGGATCTCCAGCTCGCCCTCCTGACCCGGCATGGGGTTGGGGCAGCGCCGCGCCCAGGCCACGGCGTCGTCCATCGACTTCACGTTCCAGAGCCAGAAGCCGGCGATCAGCTCCTTCGTCTGCGCGAACGGTCCATCGACCACGGTGGTGTGCTCTGCGGCGAACCTGATGCGCTTGCCCTTCGAGCTCGGATGCAGTCCTTCACCGGCCTGCATGACGCCGGCGTTGACCAGCTCCTCGTTGTACCGGCCCATGTCCGCGAGCAGTTTTTCGCTGGGCATGACGCCCGCTTCACTGTCGGCACTGGCTTTCACGATCACCATGACTTTCATATCGGTCTCCTTCGATTGGCTCGTATTCCATAGCCGAGCGGCCACCCGCGTTTTCGACATCGAACCCGCTCCAGGGTGCCGGGAGCGCCCGGCCCCCACCGTCGGGGCATGCTGCCGCCCGGCGTCTTCCCGCGGCGACAACGCCCGATTCCCGTCGTTTTGCCGGCAATGGCTGTCAGGCCTCCGCCAACTGTCCTACGGGCTGTTAGGCGCTGCGAAATTACCCTGGCGGCGTCGTTCTCGCGCCCGCGCGGCTTCCACGTGGCGGGCGGCAGCCTAACAAGGCTGGCGAACCAGACGAATTCAGAAATCGGACAAGTACCAGGTGAAGGAGAGATCCATGCGAATTTCCAGTGCATTGCTGGCCGTTGCCGCGGCCGCTCTGTTGGTGACCGGCTGCGCCAAACAACGTGAGCCGGCGACGAAGGCGCTCGACCAGATCGAGAAGTCGCTCGCCGAGGTGAAAGAGGATGCCGCGAAATACGCGCCCGATGGATTGAAGGGCGTCGAAGCACAGCTCGCGCGGCTCAAGACCAGCCTCGACAACAAGGACTACGAGAACGTGCTCGCCGGCAGCCCGCAGCTCGAGAAGGCCGTGGACTCGCTCAAGAGCGCGGTGTCGTCCGGCAAGGCCCAGGCCCGCGCCGCGTTCGCCGCCGCCAAGAGCGAGTGGGACAGCCTGAACGCCGAAGTGCCGAAGATGGTGGAGTCCATCCAGACGCGTGTCGATGCGCTGTCGAAGTCGAAGCGCCTGCCGTGGGGCATCAACAAGGACGAGTTCGAGGGCGCGAAGAGCGCGTTCGAGTCGATGAAGTCCACGTGGGCCGATGCCAGCGCCGAGGCGAAGAAGGGCGACCCCGTCGAGGCCACCAGCAAGGGCAAGTCGGCGAAGGGCATGGGCCAGGAGATCATCGACCAACTGAAGATCAAGCAGAGCTGATGATGCGCATCCACGGAATGTTGATGGCC
>JBIOZI010000278.1:0-21446 GCA_044871085.1 Steroidobacteraceae bacterium
GGTATTCCTCGAGCGCGGCTCGGTGCTGCGCCACGGCGACCTGCTGCTCGCCGACGATGGACGCGTCGTCGCAGTGGAGGCGGCCAGCGAAACCGTGTCCACCGTCTACACCGACGATGGCCTGATGCTGGCGCGCGCCAGCTACCACCTCGGCAACCGCCACGTCGCCTTGCAGATCGGCGCCGGCTGGCTGCGCTATCAGCACGACCACGTGCTCGACGACATGCTGCGGGGCTTCGGCCTCACGGTGAAAGTCGAAGAGGCGCCGTTCGAGCCCGAAGGAGGCGCGTATGTCAGCGCGGCACACCACGCCCACTCCCACGCGCACGGCTGAGCCGGCCGCCGCGCCGGTGAGCGGCGACGTGCCGCAACTGCTGCGGCTGCTGCACCTTGCGAGCCCGGCGCTGCCCATCGGCGCCTTCCATTTCTCGCAGGGACTCGAATACGCCGTCGAAGCCGGCTGGGTGCGGGACGAGGCCGGCGCGCTCGAGTGGATAGGCGGCATCGCCGGCGCGAGCCTCGCGACGCTCGACCTGCCGGTGCTCGCGCGGCTGCACGCGGCCTGGCTGCGCGACGATGGCGCGCAGGTGCGCCGCTGGAATGCCTTCCTCATCGCCAGCCGCGAGACCGCGGAGCTGCGCGCCGAGGATCGCCACCTCGGCGACGCGCTGCTGCGCGTGCTCGCGGAGCTCGGGCTCGACCCTGAAATCTCCCGTACCGGTGTGAAGAAATTGTCATGCGGGGTCGCGCATGCCACCTCGTTCGCTTTCGCGTGCGCGCGCTGGAACATCGACGCGATTGCGATGTCCCAGACCTACGCCTGGGCCTGGACCGAAAACCAGGTGCTCGCGGCTATCAAACTCGTGCCGCTCGGACAAAGCGCCGGGCAGCGCATGCTGCACGCGCTCAATTCTCGGCTCGGCGCGCTGGTGCTTCGCTCCATCGAGGTCATGGATTCCGACATCGGGATATCCACAGCCGTGACCTCGGTTGCGAGCGGGCGGCACGAGACGCAGTACACGCGGCTCTTCCGTTCGTAGCGGCTCGCCCGTTCGGAATAGGGGTTCGTGAAAGCGTTCTCACTCAGCTAGACTAGCGCCACTCTGCCGTCGGTCCCCCAACCCCCGACAGCCCAAGAAAAAATGCCCTCACGTGTACAGCTGATCACGGCGGCTGTGGCCGCTCTTTTCGTCGCCGCTTGCGGCAAACAGCAGACCCAGCAGGCGCCGCCCCCCGCGGAGGTCGGTGTCATCGTCATGCGTCCGCAGGCTGTGCCGCTGGTGCGCGAAGCATCCGCGCGGGTCGCGCCCACGCGTGCGGCGGACGTGCGCGCGCGCGTCCCCGGCGTCGTGCAAAAGCGCCTCTACAAGGAAGGCAGCACGGTCACGGAAGGTCAGCCGCTGATCCAGATCGACTCCGCGCCGTTTCGCGCGGCGCTCGCCGCGGCACAGGCGAACCTCGAGCAGGCCGAGGCGGCGGCGAAGAACGCCAGCGTCACGGCCAACCGCAACCGCGAGCTCGCGGGCCAGCAGCTGGTCTCCCGCATGCAGCTCGACGACTCGGAATCACTCGAGCGCACCACGGCGGCGCAGGTGTCGGCCGCGCGCGCCCAGTTGCAGTCGGCGCGCATCAACTTAGGCTACGCCAACATCACCGCCCCGATCTCGGGACGCGCGACGCGCATGCGCGTACTCGAGGGCACGCTGGTCGGGCAGGGCGAGGCCACGCTCCTCACAACCGTCGAGCAGGTCGACAACCTGTTCGTGTTCTTCGACCAGCCCGCCGCGGATTTCGAACGCTTCATGCGCGCGCAGGCGGCGGGCAACGTGACCATCGCGCAGGGCAACCAGGCCGAGCTGCGTGTCGTTCTGAGCGACGGCACGGTCCATCCGCACGTCGGCCGGCTCGACTTCTCCGACTACTCGGTGAACCCGGTGACGGGCGCCGTCGCCTTCCGCGGTGTCATCCCGAACCCCGAGCACACGCTGCTGCCCGGCATGTTCGTCGCCGTGCGCCTCACCGCCGGCACTCTCAATCAAGGCTTCCGCGTGCCGCAGCTCGCCGTGCAGCGCGACGCGCAGGGCGCCTATGTGCTGGTGGTCGACGCCAAGGGCAATGCGGTGCCGACGCACATCGACACGGTCGGTGTCGCCAACAACGACTGGATAGTCTCGCGTGGGCTCAAGGACGGCGACCAGGTGGTCGTCTCCGGCATCCAGAAGGCACAGATGGGCATGCCCGTGAAGGCGGTGCCGGCCGAGGCGGCGGCGCCGGCCAACAGTGGCGGTGCCCCCGCGGCGCCGGCTCGGGCCGCTAGTTAGGGCACGCTCCCATGGCGCACTTTTTCATCGACCGGCCCGTCTTCGCATGGGTCATCGCCATCCTCATCACGCTGTCCGGCGCGCTGTGCATTTCGCGGCTGCCCACCGCGGCGTATCCCGACATCGCGCCGCCCCAGGTCTCCATCAGCGCGAGCTACCCGGGCGCCGACGCCGAGACCATCGAGCGCGCGGTGACGCAGGTCATCGAGCAGCAGCTCACGGGCATCGACAACGTGCTGTATTTCACGTCGTCGTCGAGCTCGGACGGGTCCGCCTCGATCACGCTGACGTTCGAGACCGGCACGGATGCCGACGTCGCCGCCGTGCAGACCCAGAACAAGGTGGCGCTGGCGACGCCGCGCCTGCCGTCCGAGGTGATCCAGCAGGGCGTCGTGGTGAACAAGGCGAACTCGGACTTCCTCATGGCGGTGTCCATTCTCTCGCCCGACAACCGCGTGCCCTCCGCGGAGCTGCAGAACATCGTTTCCTCGGTGCTGCTCGACAACATCCAGCGCCTGAAGGGCGTCGGTGCCATCCGCCAGTTCGGCTCGCCGTACGCGATGCGCATCTGGCTGAATCCCGACGCACTGCGCAGCTACCGCCTCTCCGCGGCCGACGTGATGGCGCGCGTGCGCGGCCAAAACGTGCAGTTCGCCACCGGCTCGCTGGGCGCGCGTCCGGCCACCGCCGGCCAGCAGGTGCAGGCGCAGGTGTCGGCGGAGGGGCGCTTCACCACTACCGATGAATTCGCGAACGTCATCCTGCGCACCGAGCCCAACGGCACCAGCGTGCGGCTCAAGGACGTGGCACGCATCGAGCTCGCACCGCAGAGCTTCGCGGTCGAGGCGCGGTTCAACGGCCAGCCGGTGGCCGGGTTCGGCATCCTGCTGCAGCCGGGCGCGAATGCGCTCGAAGTGGCCGAGGAGGTCAAGACGCGCATGGCCGAGCTCGCGCCCAGCCTGCCGGCGGGCGTGCAGTGGTTCATCCCGTTCGATTCCACCAAGTTCATCGTCACCGCCATCCACGAAGTCATCCGGACGCTGATCATCGCCATCGTGCTGGTGTTCATCGTGATGCTGGTGTTCCTGCAGAGCTTCCGCGCCACGCTCATACCGACCATGGTCGTGCCCGTCGCGCTGATGGGCGCGATGATCGGCATGTACCTGTCCGACTTCTCCATCAACCAGCTCACGCTGTTCGGCATGGTGCTCGCCATCGGCATCGTCGTGGACGACGCCATCGTGGTCATCGAATCCGTCGAGCGCATCATGCGCGAGGAGCACCTGCAGCCTCGCGACGCGACCCGCAAGGCGATGGACCAGATCACCAACCCCATCATCGCCATCTCCGTGGTGCTGGCCGCGGTGTTCGTGCCGAGCGCGCTGATGTCCGGCTCCACCGGCGTCATCTACCGGCAGTTCGGCCTGACAATCGCGATCTCCATGCTGTTCTCCGCCTTCCTCGCGCTGTCGCTCACGCCGGCGCTGTGCGCGACGCTGCTGCGGCCCGAGCACATGAAAGAGAACCGCATCTTCCGCTGGTTCAACCACGGCTATGACAAGGCGCAGGGCGCGTACCTGAGATCCGTGCGGTTCTCGATGCGACACCAGCGCTGGTGGCTCGCGGGCTTCGCGGTGCTGGTGATCGGCGGCATCCTGCTGTTCAAGATAGTGCCGAGCAGCTTCGTGCCGGATGAAGACCAGGGTTTCGCCATCGGCATGGTGCAGTTGCCGCCGGGCTCGACGATCCCGCGTACGCAGGAGTTCATGGGCAAGGTGAGCCAGCACCTGCGCACGCACGAGGCCGTGGACTCGGTGTTCGCGGTGTCGGGCTTCAGCTTCGTCGGCGTCGGCGAGAACATGGGCCTGTTCTTCGTCCGCCTGAAAGATTGGGACGACCGCACGGCGACCGCGCCGCAGTTCGCGCAATGGGCCACCGGCTGGGCCATGGGCACGCAGCGCGACGGCATGGCGTTCTTCGTGAACCTGCCGACCATCCGCGGACTCGGCCAGTTCGGTGGCTTCGATTTCTGGCTGCAGGACCGCACCGGGGTCGGCCGCGATGCGCTGTATGGCGCCATGGGGCAGTTGCTGCAGGCCGCGGGCAAGAGCGGCGTGCTCGCGGGCGTGCGTCCGAACGAACAGGCGCCGGCGCCGCGTCTCAAGTTGAAGCTCGACCGCGCGCAGGCGCAGTCGATGGGGTTGTCGGTGACCGACGTCTACAACTCCGTGCAGCTCATGCTGGCGCCGGTGTATGTCAACGACTTCTTCTACGGCGGCCGCGTCCTGCGCGTGATGATGCAGGCGGACGCGCCGTTCCGCATGAACGAGGACGCGTTCAGCCGGTTCTATCTACCCGCAGGAACCACCAGCGAGACGAACGCCGCCGCTTTCAGCGGCGACGATGCCGGCGACAACATGGTGCCGCTGTCGACGGTGCTGCAGGGCGCGTGGAGCATCGGGCCGCCGAGCCTCGCGCGCTACAACGGCTACGCCGCGGTCAATCTCAACGGCGGTGCCAAGCCCGGGTTCAGCTCGGGAGAGGCCATGGACGAGATGGCGCGTCTCGTGAACACAGACCTGCGCAAGGACTTCGGCTACGCCTGGGCGACTCAGTCGTTCCAGGAGCAGCTCGCCGGTGCCGAGGCGCCGATGCTGTTCGGGCTGTCCTTCCTGGTGGTGTTCCTGTGCCTCGCGGCGCTGTACGAGAGCTGGGCCACGCCGGTGGCGGTCATGCTCATCGTGCCGGTGGGCCTCATCGGCTCCATTCTCGCGGCCTGGGCCACCAGCCTGCCGAACGACGTGTTCTTCAAGGTCGGCATCATCACCATCATTGGATTGGCCGCAAAGAACGCCATATTGATCGTGGAGTTCGCTCTGGAGGCCCAGAAGGCCGGCAAGAGCTTGCACGATGCCGTCGTCGAGGCGGCCCGCCTGCGTCTGCGGCCCATTCTCATGACCTCGTTTGCGTTCATCCTGGGCGTCATGCCGCTGGTCGTGGCCACCGGGCCGGGCGCGAATGCGCGCCGCGCCATCGGCACCGGCGTGGCGGGCGGCATGTTGACCGCCGCGCTGTTAGGCGTGCTGCTGGCGCCGATCTTCTACGTGACCATCCGCAGGATCGCGGGCGACAAGTTTTCGCTGAACGGCGGATGAACGATTCTTTAGTATTGGTGGACCCATGGAACCATGGGCGCAGGGAACTCCACTCACGAGGGGACAGTCGTATCGCCAAGAGGTGTTTATGAAGATTTCACTCGTTACCACGCTGGCCGCCACGGCCTTGCTCGCCGCCTGCAAGACCGCGCCGGATCTCGATTACTCCGACTACGCAGGCGAGCCGGTGAAGTCCTTCTACCTGAGCGCGGGCGGCGCCGACGGCTGGCACGCCGTGTCGAAAGACCAGGTCGTCGTCTGGGCCGGGTTCAACAAGGCCTATCTGCTGAACATCGCCGGCTACTGTCCCGATCTCATGTTCGTGCAGTCCATCGGCCTCACGTCGCATGGCAGCACGGTCGACAAGTTCGAGAAAGTGCTGGTAGGCCGCGACCGCTGTCTCATCAAGGAGATCCGGCCGATCGACACCAAGCAGATGAGGGAAGACCGCAAGCTCCTGCGCAAGCAGCTCGAAGTGGAAGAGCAGGGCGAGAGGCAGGACGAGCCCAAAGACGAGAAGAAGGAAGAGCCGAAGGATCCGAAATCCACGACCTGAGCCGGGCTTTCCCTCGCAGATCACAAAGGCCTCCGTGCTGCGGCACGGGGGCCTTTTTGTGGACGCCTGGCGCGTGGCTCAGCGCGGCGTCACACCCTCTCCATCAGCGGAATCGCCATCACCAGGAGGGCCACCACGCCCACGGCCCATGCCACCGACCGAACCACCGGCACGCCCGCAACGTACAGCGGAAGATAGAGCACGCGCGCCGCGAAGAAGATCCACGCGCCGACGAGCGCCATGGGCCCGGGGCCGAAGAACAGGTTCATCAACGCCAGCGCCAGGAACACCGGCATGGCCTCCTGCAGGTTGGCGAGCGCGCGCACCGCGCGCTGGCCGTGCACCGTGAACGGCCGCATCTGATCGCGATTTCCGAGATCTTCGGGTAGCTTGCCCGGGCCGCCGGCTTCCGGCACGCGCAGGCGGCCTGGCAGAACCGTCTGCAACACGAACAGCGCAAGCACGAGCAGGATGACGAGGACCATGGGAACGCTCCGAAAGTGTGATGGCTCGCTAAAAATACATGGGATGGACGCGGAATGAACGCATGATCGTAGAATCGCCAGGCATGGGAACAGGAAAGATAGTCGCGGTCGCGCTCCTCGCACTGGTCGCCGGCTGCGCGCAGCGCGACGCCACGCAGGAGGCGCAGCGGCCGGACTGGGTGATCGAATCGCGCGTGCAGTTCCGCGCCGCCGACGCCAAGACGGTGGTGGCGGCTCCGAAGGAGCCGATGCGGCTGTGGATGCCGTACGTGGTCGGCGACTTCTACGGCTCGCCGAACGCGGGCGAGCCCGTGCCGGTGACGCTCGCGGACGATCTCACCTTCACGCTCGACCTCAACCAGAGCCACGCGAAGCTCGTGAAGCAGCTCGTGCCCACCGCGTTCTCGCAGAAGTGGATGACCATCGAGCCCGTGGCCGCGCGCGTCGCGCGGCTGTCGGTGTTCGTGATGCCGAAAGAGGGCGTGATGCCCATCGGAATCACCGAGTGGTTAGACCCTGACACCGGTAGCAAACTGATGCTGATCTACGTGGACCGCCCCGCGCGCATCCGCGGCGAGATCGTCTGGGAGGGCCGCAACCTGCGCTTCGACATCGAGGCGAAACAGGCCGGGTACCTGTGGGTGCAGCAGCCGGAGGGCAGCGGGGAGTACCGTACGGCCACGCCGCCGGTGCACCCGATACTCGCGGTGATGCCAGCCTCGTAGACGTGGTAATTTCGCGCCGCGGACCCGTCCAATACTGAGAGCGCACATCATGCATACCAAGCTTTTCGTGGCAATCACGAGCATTGCCGCGTCTGCCACTTTCCTGTCCGCCTGTGGCAAGAAGGAAGAACCCCCGCCGCCGGCGCCCGTCGTCAAAGAGGAGCCCAAGGGTCCGGACCCCTCCAAGTTCCTCACGCAGCCGCTGGTCACGGACATCTACACCGCGGATCCGTCCGCGCACGTGTTCAACGGCCGCATCTACGTCTACCCCTCGCACGACATCGAGTCGGGCATTCCCGACGACGATCTCGGCAGCCAGTACGACATGAAGGATTACCGCGTGCTGTCGATGGACACCATCGGCGGGCCGGTGACCATCCACGACGTCGCGCTCGACATCAAGGACGTGCCGTGGGCGGGCGCCAAGATGTGGGCGCCGGACGCGGCGGAGAAGGACGGCAAGTACTACCTGTACTTCCCCGTGAAGGACAAGGAAGGCGTGTTCGGCATCGGCGCGGCCGTGGGCGACAAGCCGGAAGGCCCGTTCAAGGCGCAGCCCGAGCGCATCAAAAACAGCTTCTCGATGGACCCGGCGGTGTTCAAGGACACCGATGGCAAGTACTACATGTACTTCGGCGGGTTGTGGGGCGGGCAGTTGCAGAAGTGGAAGATCGGCAAGTTCGACATGAAAGACGACGCGCAGCCGCCGGATGACCAGCCCGCGCTGCTGCCGAAGGTCGCGCGCCTGGCCGACGACATGGTGGAGTTCGCCGAGAAGCCGAAGGATGTGAAGCTGGTGGATGCGGATGGCAAGCCGCTGCTGTCCGGCGACCATGCGCGACGTTTCTTCGAGGCGTCGTGGGTGCACAAGTACAACGACAACTACTACTTCTCGTACTCGACCGGCGATTCGCATTTCATCGCGTATGGCATGGGCAAGTCGCCGTATGGTCCGTTCACGTACAAGGGCGTGATCCTTCAGCCGGTGCTCGGCTGGACCAACCATCACTCGATCGTCGAAGTGAACGGCAAGTGGTACCTGTTCTATCACGACTCGCAGCTGTCGAACGGCGTGAGCAACCTGCGCAACGTGAAGCAGCCCGTGGAGCTCACGTACAACGAGGATGGAACGATCAAGACCGTCGACGCCTACACGGAATAATGGGGACATTCCTCGTTTCCTAGCAAACGGGGACAGACCTGGAATCGAACGGGAAGGGGGCGCGCTCGCGCCCCTTTCTCTTTACGCGAGAGGAACGCATGAAAGACCTGGCGCCGGACATCGTCCGGCAGCGATTGCTCATCGAGGGCATCTACACGGCGGACGTCGACCAGGGCGCCGTGGAGCGCTACTTGTCAGGCATCGCCGCGCATTTGAACCTGCGCACGTACGGCGCGCCCGTCGTTCACGCGCCGGGCGGCGCAGGCAAGGGTGAAAACGAGGGCTTCGATGCGTTCATCCCGCTCATCGATTCCGGCATCTCGCTGTATGTGTGGAGCCGCAAACGATTTTTCGCGGCGGTGCTGTTCACCTGCAAGGCGTTCGATGCGGACGCAGCGGTGCAATTTACGCGCGAATTCTTCGGCGCGACCGCAGTCGAAAATCAGGCGTTTTGAGGTCCGGCACTTTTTGCTGAAATGGGGCCACTCCCCATTTCCAGCTCCAGCCGCACGGGGCTGCGGAAGGTGCTCGACGACACCCACTCCAGCTCCTGCGGCGCGCGCGAGACTTCCGGAAACCGCGCCAGGAATTCCTCGAACACGATCGCCAGCGACAGCCGCGCGATCGACGCCCCCAGACACGCGTGCACGCCGCCGCCGAAGCCCAGGTGCCGCGTCGGCCGCCGGTCGACGTCGTACTCATCCGCATTCGGAAACTGCCGTTCATCGCGGTTCGCCGATCCATACGCCAGACAAACGAACTGCCCGGCGCGCATCGTCTCCCCGTGCAGCGTCACGTCCTGGTGCAGGCAGCGCTTGAATCGCTGCGCCGAGGTATTGAAGCGCAGCGACTCTTCGATCGCCTGCGGAATCAGCGCCGGCTCCCGCGCCACGCGCCGCCGCGCTTCGGCAAATTCCGCCAGATTCAGTGCGAACATGGCCGCGAACCCGCCCAGCGATTCGATGCCCGCCATGATGAGCGTGGTGGTGGTGAGCAGCACCTCGCGCTCGGCGAGCCGCTCGCCGTCGATCTCCGCGAGCACCAGCTGCGACACCAGGTCTTCGCCCGGGCGCGCGCGCCGCTCCGCCACCACGCGCGCCGCGAACTCGACCATCCACTCGTACGCCGCGATGTGCTCCGGCGCCTTGCGGCGCGTGACCGGGTCCGACTGCACCATCAACACCGCCTTCGAGCGCACCAGCTGGTCGTCGCCCTGCGGCAGCCCCAGCATGCGAAACAGGATCTTCGCCGTCACCTTGCTCGAGAAATCGCCGATGAAGTCGAAGTGCGCCGGCAGCCGGTCGAGCGCCTCGCGCGTGAGCGCACGAATGGCCGGCCCCATCGCCTCGACATTGCGCTTCATGAACGCGGCCGAGATCAGCGCGCGCAGGCGGTCGTGACGTGGCGGATCGGTGGTGCCGAGCGTCGCGCCGGCGCGGTCGGGCAGCTCGGTCAACATGTTGCCGCTGGCCGAGGAGTACACCTTCCAGTTGTTGAGCGCGGCGAATACATCGGCGTAGCGCGACAGCACCCACATGTCCGCCTCGGCGCTGAAGTAGCAGGGCGCCTCGTCGCGCAGGCGGCGGTAGTGGGGAAACGGGTCCGCGTCGACGGCCGGCGAGAATGGATCGAAGCGCAGCGGTTCCATGGCCGGCCACGCTAGTCCTCCCCGGTTTCCCCACCCGGCACCAGCCGCTTCCAAAACTTGCACTTTTGTGACAAAAGCGTGGGCAAGCCATGAAACGTCACCACGCGAAAGTGCAGGAATTTGCGCTCTACGGCGAAACCGCCGCTCCGGGCGTCACGCCGCACTTGCACATCGAGAGCATCCAGCACCGCGCGCGCCGCTACGCCTGGGAAATCGCCCCGCATCGGCACGCGAACCTGTGCCAGGTGCTGTTCGTGTCCGAGGGACCGGCCACCATCCATGTCGATGAAACCAGCGAGGAGGCGCAGCCGGCTGCCATTGCCATCGTGCCGCCGGGCACCGTGCACGCGTTTCACTTCAGCGAGCGCACACAGGGCTTCGTGCTCACATTGTTCGCCGCGGCCATCGAGCGCGCGGGTCGGGCGGAGGCGGCCGGGCATGCCTCGGAGCTCCTGCAGGAAGTGTTCGCGCAGACCTTTGTCGGCACGGTGCACGAGAATCCTGCGCTCGCCGCGCGGCTCAACGGCCTGTTCGAGCGTTTGCACGCGGAATTCCAGGAGCCGGAGGCGGGCGCGGCGCCCATCGCCGGCTGGCTCGCGAACAGCATCCTGTGGATCCTCGCGCGGCACGTCGCCGGCGCCCGCTCGAGCATCCCGCTCGCACCCGGGCGCCAGCGTGCCTGGCTCAAGTTTCGCGCGCTCGCCGAGACGCACTACCACGAGCAGTGGAACGTCGCGCGGTATGCGCGCCAGCTCGGCATGACAGCCGGGCGTCTCAACCGGCTGTGCCACGAGCAATGCGGGCTGTCGGCGGCGCGCGTCCTGCAGCAGCGGCTCGCGCTCGAGGCGCGGCGGCGGCTGATCTACATCGACATTCCCATCGCGCGCCTCGCCGGCGAGCTCGGCTTCCGCGATGCCGCCTACTTCTGCCGGTTCTTCAAGCGGCACGCGGGCGCGTCGCCGCGCGCGTATCGACAGCAGGCATTGGCGCAGAGAATGGGCTTATCATCGGCCCCTGCATGAACGCACCCGAGGATGACGTCCCCGCCTCACCGTCGCTGATCCGGCGGCGCCGGCCGTTCCTCGCGCCGTTTTGGTTGTTAGGCATGGCCGGCATCGTGGTGTTGCTGTGCGCCGTGCTCTACTGGAACTCCGCCACCACCACCACGCTCATCGTCATCCGCCACGCGGAGAAGCAGGTCAACGCCATTTCCGATGCGCCGTTGTCGCCACCCGGCGAGCAGCGCGCGAGCCGGCTCGCGCAGATGCTGGGCGACGCGGAGCAATTCGGGCGCGTGCGCGCGATCTACGTCACCGACACGCGGCGCACCCAGCAGACCGCGGCCGGCGTGGCGCAGCGGCTCGGCATCACGCCCGTCGTCATCACCGCGAAGACGGATTCCGCTGCGCTCGCGCGGCGCGCGCTCAAGGAGAATCGCGGCGGCGTGGCGCTCATCGTCGGCCACAGCAACACCGTGCCCGAGATCGTGGCGACGCTGGCCGATGTGGACACGGTGCCGCCTATCGGCGATGAGGAATTCGACACGCTTTATGTTGTGTCGGTGCCCACCATCGGGAAGGCGTCCGTGCTGCGGATGAAGTATTAATGGGGACATTCCTCGTTTCCTAGTTGGAGTGGGCCCTTTCAATGCAGTGCGTTGGGTGGCGGCGGTACACCAAGCCTGTCCCCTTTTGCTAGGAAACGAGGAATGTCCCCATTTCAGCGGGCGGCGATGGCCTGGCGGATGAACTCCTCGTGCTCGCCGATCGAGAAGTGCGCCTTGACCCGGCCGCGGATCGTGCGGGATTGATCGATGAGGAACGTCACGCGCTGCACCCAGAAGCCCAGCGGCCCGTTGACCCCGAACAGCTTGATCACTTCCTTGTGCTCGTCCGCCAGCAGCGTGAAGGGCAGTCGGTGCTTCTCGCGGAAACGCTTGTGACTGTCGGGGCTTTGCGGGCTGATGCCGGCCACCGTGATGCCCGCGCTGACCAGTTCCCGGTGGATGTCCCGGATCGAGCAGGCTTCCCTGGTGCAGCCCGGCGTGAAGTCCGCCGGGTAGAAATACACGATGGCGGGGCCGCCCTTGAGCAGGTCCGTCAGGGAAATATCGTGGTTGTCCTGGTCCGGGAGCGTGAATTCCGGGACCGCGTCGCCGATGTTCAGCATGTCCCGGATATTAAGAGGGTTTTGCTTGCCGGGGCCAGTCCCGATCTTTAGAATCCCGCGCCTCTTGGATGCCCATCCAAGGCCGGTTTCAACGTGTGGGGCGGTAGCTCAGTTGGGAGAGCGTCGCGTTCGCAATGCGAAGGTCGAGGGTTCGATCCCCTTCCGCTCCACCATCTATTTCCTCGTCGCACTCTGCACTTACGCGCGCGTCGCTCGTAAGTGTCTGCGCGCCAGCGTGCGCCCATCGTGCGACGCGCTCAGCCGCCGACGCGACTTGTGTCGTCGAGAGGTGCGCGTAGATGAGCACGCTGCGGTAGTCGCGCCAGTCTCCGAGCACCATGAGTTCCTGCAGCGATACGCCGCTCTGCACGGCCCATGACGCGCCGGTGTGCCGCAGGTCGTGCCAACGCAGCGGCGCGACACCTGCGCGCAGCACGGCCTTTTGAAACGCGACCGTGTTGCAGTCGTCGATCGGCTTGCCCTGCCAGGTGAAGACGTGCGAGCTGTGCGGGTCCGCGATCATGCGCAGCGCGCGCAGGACGCGCACAGCCTCGCTCGAGAGCGGCAGCCCGAACGGCCGCTTCGCCTTCTGGTGCGCCCGTGGTATCCACGCGCGTCCGTGCTTGAGGCTCACGCGGTCCCAGGTGAGGCGCGTCATCGCGCGCATGCGTAGCAGGGTGGCCACCGCGAAGCGCGCGGCCAGCGCCATGTGCATCGGCATTTGCGCGCAAAGGCGATCGAGCTCGGGCGGCGTCAAGAACCGCGGCTCTCCCGCCTCGGGGCGATACATGGGAATTGCCGGCGCGCGTTCGAGGTTGTTTCGGCGCACGCAGTCATGCAGTACGGCACACACCGTGGACATCATCCGGTCGATGGTCGAGTGGCTCCAGCCGGCGGCGATTCCGTCCTTGCGCAGCTCTTCGAGCGCGTCGGTCTCAGCCACGTCGCGCACCGCCTCGTTGCCGATGCTCGGGGAGAGCCAATCTATGATCCAGCGGTCGCGCTTCTTCTCACGCGCCGATGAGTTCAGCCAGCGCTGTGCGGCTTCGTCGAACGAAATGGCACCACGGTCGCCGAGTCGTTCGAGCCGCCAGAGTCGCTCCTTGAGGACGCGCTCGTACTCTTCGGCGCGGGACTTCGGCTCCGTCGTGAAATCGACGCCCGTCGATTCGCGAGTCTTGCGGCCAAGCCGGACCCACCAGTACGGACTGTCGTCGCGTTTGTAGAGAGGCATCGCTGCTCAATCCATTGTTGGAAAAGTTCTTCGGGGACGATCCAGCGGCGACCAACTTTCGTGCCTGGGCACTCCTGGGGATCTGCTGCCATCATCTTACGGATCGTGTCCGGGTGGCAAAAGGCGCGCTTCGCGGCCTCCTTGTGATCGATGTTCATGTGCCGGCAGCCTCATCCGCCTTGGGCGCAGGTGCAAGAGCGGCTCGTAACCGAGCCACGATCCGACCAGCCGCGAATGCATTGCCGTGCTCGCGCTCCAGCTCGTCCGCCGACAATCTGCACGCCTCCTTCAATCTCTCGTTCTCAGCGACGAGCACGGCGTAGTCGCCGCCGATGAGAGTTCCTACTTGTGAGATGGCGACTTCAAGCACCGTTGCTTTCGGCGACCGATCCTCATGCCCATGGATAGGGCAGCGCAACGCCCATCCGCTGCGAGTCAATCCAGTTGGGCCTGCGGTGTGCGGGCAAAGGCATGCGGTGTTCATGGCCTCGGCACCACGCGCACGAACTCGCCGATCGCCAGGCCGAGCGCGGACTCGGCCGCCGGCCCGGTCAGATGGATGACGAGACTCGCGCCGGCCTTCGTCCGCTGCACACGCGCGACGGCGCCTTCGATGCCGCGATCCGTGTGAAAGCCCATGCGGCAGCGGTCGGAGCAGAAGGCCTGAGACGGGCGCACCTGTTGGAAGAGGCCGGAGCACTGCGCGCACTGCTTTCCTTCCCCGGACTGCGTCAGAACGCGTTTTTGGACGCTACTCAGCATTGGCCGGCTCCCGCACTTCGAGCGAGACGGTTACGCGCTGGTTTCCGCCGTACCACGCCGAGCATTTGCCATGCTCACGGATCGCCTTGTTGAGTGCGGTCAGCGCGTCCTCGACGGGCGTCGGGAGATCGCCATCCTCGGGCAGCTCGTCGCTCCAGTAGTCGATGTCCACTTCGTGCAGATTTACCGGATCGCAGATCACCAGCATCAGGTCGGTGGAGCGCACGTCGTTCGTGTCGCAGTAGAGGTCCAGATCGTCCGCTGACCAGAAATAGGTGTCGCCGCGGAATATGCACAGCGGCGTCTCGCCATCCCACTCGATCAGCGGGAGCTTCTCGTAGTCGGCGCGGGTGTGTTTTTCCTGGCACGCGTCGCAGCGGATGCGGTGCTTCTCCGCGACTGCGCCGCACTCGCATTGCTTGTGCGTGCAGCCGGAGTAGCGCGCGGTGCGCTCGCCTTGCGCGCCGTCGCCGAAGAACAGGCCGTCGCGCGAAACCCATCCCTTGATGTCGGTGCGATAGGTCGCGGCCTCGGGAGATGTGTCGAGCACCATCGGGCTTTCGGTCCTCATTTCGGCGACTCCTGTGGTTTGCCGGGGATCTGCACGATGCCGGTGAAGGCGTCGTACTCGTTGATCGCTTCGCAGCGGTTGCACGTCTTCGGAGTGAACCGGCCCGGTCTCTCCGGCGTGCCGGCGGCCTCGGCCTTGAACAGCGGCCAGGAGCCGATGACGACGCACGTGCATGGCGTGTTGCGCAGCGCGGCGGCGAGCTTTCCGGAGATGACGACGAGGCTCATCAATACTCTGTGGTCGCGAAGAACATCGGCACGCGCGCGTGAAATGCCTGCCTCGCAAGCTCGTCTGCGAAGGTGTAGCGGCCTTTGTGGCTGCCGCCGTCGTCGTATTTGTGGTGCTGCAGCTCGGCTTCGGTGAGTTCGCGCACCTGGAAGATGCTGCCGTCCGCGCGCATCTCATCCTCGGTGCGATGGTCACCGCAGGAATTGCAGTATTCGAGGTAGCACGCAACGGCCTCGCGCTCGGTGCGCGCCATCACCCACTCGGTGACGTCGTTCATCTGGAACACTCGCCACGGCAGCGGCGCATCCATTGGCGGCGTCTCAGAAATCGGATCTCCGAGGAGGTCGGCAGTCATTTCGGTGCCCTCGTGGTCTTCTCGCGGAGCAGCTTCAGTTCTTTCAGCAGCGCGACGGTGTCGTCCGCGTTCTGCGCGCGCGGCTTGTCGCCTCGCAGGAGCGCCGCGACGCTGAACGCCTTCCAGTTCTTGACGAGTTCGTCGATGCGCGAGGTCGGCGGCTCCATGCTCACGGCTCGCAGCTCCACGTGCTGGTGTTGCGCGCGTACTTCGGCAGCTCGACGCCCTTCTCGACGAAGGAGTCATCGAGCCACCGCACCTTGTTGTTAGGCATCATCGCGAAATGGCCGTCCGCGCACTTGATGAAGTCGTGCGTCTTGTGCTCGGCCGGCACGTCGGCGAAGCCGCCGGACCACTTCACGGTGAACATGTACGTGCCGGAGTAGTTGGCGCCGCTGCGCGTTCGAAATTCGCACGACATGAGCCGCATCGTGTCGAGCACTTCGATGGAATGCTCAGACGAGAAGCAGTCCCACCAGCACAATTCGCCGAGCGGGATCGGCTGGCATTCCTTCCAGCAAATGCCGTGCAGCGGCACCGGGTCGTACTTCGCGCCGGTAGATAGAAGAACCACGAACGTCGGCGCGCGGTGCGCAATCGCATTCATGCCGACGACGAGGCCGCGCGTGTAGCCCTCATGGATCACGTCACCACCGAACAGGCATCCGTTGCGCACGAAGCACGGGATCGCGGGGGTGGAGGAGAGGAGGGACTTCACGCAGCGCGTTCCTTCCGCCGCTCACAGTAGTTCGCGCGCACGAGCGCCTCGGCCATAACCGGGGGCACTGCGTTGCCAATCATCCAGACTTGGTCAGTCTTGCTGAGCGGCTTGCCCTCGAATTCCGGCGCCAGGATGTAGTCGTCGGGGAAGCTCGTCGCGCGAGCCAGCTCTCGTGGCTCCAGCATTCGCATGCCAATGTCCACGATCTGGTAATCCTCGCCGTGCACGGTCACGAGGCCGAATCGGTCCTTCGTGGTGATTGTGTCGAGCGGGCGATCGATGCGCGGATTCTGGTCCGTGCCGTAGTACTTCAGCAGGAACGCACGCACCTCGCCGAAATGGCCGCCCGTCGTGAGCGTGTGAATCGGGTCGTCCACACTTTGGCCGTCGCAGTTGTTGCGCAACTTGAGAATGTGAGAGGTAACGAGGTGGTGGTGATCCTGCGTGGTGATCGTGCTCACTGGTCGCGTCACGGGATGCCCGTCGTTCTCGTGGCCGCCGTAGTGGCGCGCCAGGAACGCTGCGACGAGCGCGCCTTGCGACCCGCGCGCTGTCACGGTCGGATACGGCTCCTCGATGTCGCGGACACGCGGCGCCTGGCCGAGTCTTTCGCCGTTACGCGTGTTGATGAGCGTTGGCGCTACAAGAACGCTGTCCGCTTTCGCGGTGACCGTCTGCAAAGGTCTGTCCACGCCACGCTCGGGAGACTGGCCCATGCGGCCGCCGACGCCCGCGATGAACGGTGTGCAGAGCGCGAGCTCGCCGCGGTTCGCTGTCGTGATGGTGCGCACCGGTTCGTCGATGCCATGGACGCGCGAGTCGCCGGAGTGCGTCATCGGTACGATGAAGGGGCGAGGGTTGTTCACGACGTACCGCATGACGCCGCGCGCGATCCGCCGCAGTGTTGCCTCGGCGAGCGGTCGCTTGCGCTCGAAGATCGACGGGCATGGGCGCGACCAGTCGATGCATTCCGCCGCCGTTCGGTACGGCCGCAGGCCGGGCCCATGAGACGCCTCTGGAAACACGATCTCTTCGCCGTCGCAGCGTGCGATGACGAACAAGCGCTTGCGGCTCGTCGGTGCGCCGTAGTCGCAGACGCGCAACTCGCGCATGTCGATCTGGTAGCCGAGGTTCTCGATGATGCGGTGCCAGCGCCTGAACGACGCGCCACGCCGCTGCGGACACGGACGGCCGTCGTCGGCGAGCGGGCCCCAATCGCGGAACTCCTCGACGTTCTCCAGCATGACGACGCGCGGCCGGCGCGTGCGCATCCACCAGTGCACTGACGTCGCCAGCGAACGCACCCGGCGCGCGCGGAGTGGATCTCGGAACGGCTTCCCGCCGCGCGCCTTCGAGTAGTACGTGCAGTCCGGCGAAAACCACGCCAGCCCAACGGGCGAGCCGCGACCGACGCGGCGTGGATCGAGGTCGCGGATGTTCTCGTGCCAGTGCCGCGTGTGAGGATGGTTCGCCAGATGGACGGCGAGTGCCTTCGCGTTGTGATTGATCGCATGGTCCACGTGGCGACCGACCGCAGCCTCGATGCCGGTCGAAGCGCCGCCGCCACATGCGAAATTGTCCACGATGATCTCGTTCAAGCAATGTGCTCCATTGGTAGTTGCGCTTGGCGCTGGGCATCGAGAGACGCCGCATTCATCCAAAGGCATTCGACGCGCGGCCGGGCTCCGTCCGCGAGGGTGTCCATATCGACGCGATGCCAGTCGCGGAATAGTTCGTCGTAGAGGTCGCAGCGGTAGCCGCTGAGAATCACTGGACCGATCAGCGCGTGCAGTTGGGCCGCGAGCTCGCGGTGCTGAGCATCATCCATCTCGAATCGATACCCGCGATGTGTGCCGCCGGCGTCGAATCCTCGGGTTGAGTGGACGTACGGCGGGTCCACGTAGTGCAGCGTGTCCTCGCCATCGTGGGAGGCCATCACGACCGAGGCTTCTCGCTGCTCGACGATGACGCCGCGCAGGCGATCGACGATTACATGAAGATCCTCGGGCCACCGACGCCACTCGCTCGCCGGCGTCGATCCGCGCGCGGTTGCTGTGTAGCCGCGAAAGCCCGTGCGCTGCGGCGTCTGATCGCGGTTCTCGCGCGTGAGGTTGCCGCCGAATCCCATGAAGCTGCGGACGATCGTGCGCCGGGCCCGCTCGAGCTCGTCGGTGGCAACGCGAAATGAAAGGTGGAATTCCTCGCGCGAGTACGGCGTCAGCGCAACGACGCGGGCGAGATCATCTCCCTGGTCGCGCGCCACGCGGAACACGTTGACGATTTCGCCGTCGAGGTCGTTGTAGATTTCAGCGTACACGCGCGGCTTCCGAAGGAGCACAGACCCCCCCCCTCCGAATGGCTCCACATACACGCGATGCGGCGGGAAGTGCTCGATGATCCACGGCGCGAGCTTCCACTTGCCGCCGTGGTATCGAAGCAGTGGGCGCGCCGGCTCGTTCATTGGACCACCTGCGACAGCCACGGGAACCGCCGATAGATGTCCGCGCGAACCTTGAAACTGCTCGCGTGCGAGAAGTGGCCATAGTAGCTAGACCAGATAGCGCGGAGCTGGTCGCGCGCCGCTCGGCTCTCCGTGATCCGGCCGGCGCGGCAATGCAGGCGCTCCCAGTCCGCGAGCTTCGCGCGGCAGTGGCCTATGACGCGGCGGCGCACGACGGTGTGCGTCGGGAAGACGACGTAGCCGAGAAAGTCGATGCCGGCCGAGAGCGGGCGCAGCTTCACGTCGTCCTTCAGCTTCATGGCGAGCACCGCGCAATGACGACGCGAATGTCAGCGCACGCCTCGCAGGCACGCTCACCGAGGATGGGGGCGATGCTCGGGACGTGCAGGAGCACCTTGCCATTGCCGTCACACTCTGCGCATTCGCCCGCGAGCTGTTTCAGCTTCGCGAGGGCGATGGCGAGCTTGCGCTTGTCGGTCATGCCGCACCCCTCGTGAGGGCGCGGCGTTGGGCTACGCGGCGCGCTTCCTGTTGTAGCGCTGATCCATCGGCGTGCTGACGGCGCGCTCCGGCGACCAGCCGCGCGCAATGCGCGCGCTCACCGTGTCGCGGCCGAAGCCCTTGATGCGGTCCCACTCCGCCGCGTGGTGCGTGATCCCTCCCGCCGTCACCAGAATCGAATTGCGGCGATTGCCGGAATTCTCCCGACGCGTTGACCAGCGGCAGTTCGATTTCTTGTAGTGCCCCTCGTTGTTCGCCCGGTCGAGCTGTGTGCCATCGGGCCGCACGCCCATGTCGGCAAGGAAATTGGCGAAGCGCGACCAGCGCGCGCAGACCCGAATGCCTCGGCCGCCGTAACTCTGATAGTCCTTGTCCTTCGGATTGTTGCAACGCGCTCGCATGTGGAGCCACGAGATGTAGGTCGGGCTTTTGTGCTTGCGGTCGGGCGAAACGTGCGGGTTCATGGAAGCGCTCGGGCGTCGGGTAGTTAGCGACGATTATACTGCATTCCCGCGCCACATGCGCAGGACGTTGGCCGTCCGGCGCACTCTGGCTCATTTCTTTCAGTCTCCTCCGCCAGCCTCCACTCTGCTGACCGATCGAATTGATGAGACGCACGAGCGCCTCGAATTCCTTGAAGCTCGGCCACGCGTCGATGGCCTTCGCGAGCTGCATCGTGATCTTGAAATCATCGATCGCCACGCACAGCTCGCCGACGCGCTCGAACTGTAGATCGCGGTCGCGCCAGGCGCGCACCGTGGCGCGCGCGATGGCCATGGCGCCGTCGCCCAGTTGCGCGCCTACGCGGTACTTGTGCCGGCGCGGGAAGCGCAGCACTGCCTGCTCGATTGCTGCGAGCAGACGCTGCGCGTCCCGGGCGACCTGTGGCAAATTGGAGCGCATTGGCTTCGCTCAAAAGCTCAAAGCAGATTGCTGACCGGCGCGCACCGCGCGGACGCGATCGTGGCTGCCCCGGCCGCCCCGGTAGGAATAGCCGTTGCCCAGGAAGACGTACCACGCGTAGCCCGAGGGGTCGCCATCCTCGTCCGTGGCGGCCGGTGTGGATGACCACGTGTAGCCATACTCGGCGTCGAAGAACGTGGGATTCACGGCCGGATCGACGCGCTTGTAGTCGATCATCGAGAGCAGCTCCTCGACGGTCGGCAGTCGCCAGTCGCTCTTGCCGAGTAGCGTCACGGCGCCCGCGGCCTTCTTCGCGTCGTTCCAGTTCATGGAGCCGAGCGAACCGCGCGTCCACTGCAAGCCGGTTTTGAAATCCTGCACCGCGACCCAGTCCTTCGAATCATCGCCCACGATGCTTCCCTGGGCATCGAGCTTCGCGTAGCGGTCGTAGGTCGGGACGCGTGGCGCCGCGGGGACGATTTGCGGATCGTTCGCGCAGAGCGCGCCGGCAATGGCGAGCAACTCGGAGCCCGAAGCCGTGGCGACGCGCGAGGAGATCAGCGCGCGAATGTCTGTTGCGAGGGTGTTCATGGTTGCACCGTGTAGTTAGAAGGCTAAAAGCTCAGGACTGACCGGCGCGCACCGCGCGGACGCGATAGCGGTTGCCCTGGTCGTACCGGTCGGAACTGCCGAGGCCCAGGTAGACGATCCACGCGTAGCCCGAGGGGCAAGGCTCGCCCTCGTCGTCCTCTTCGATCTCGGCATCCACGGTGCTCGTCCACGTCCACTCGTAGCCATGCGCGTCCGGGAAGAAGTTCGGATCGAGCGTGCACTTCGGGTTCGTGCGATCGACGATGAGGAAGGCCTCTTCGACGGTCGGCGTGCGCCAGGACCAGCAGTACGCGTCGTGAGCCGCGGCGAGCTTCTGCGCGTCTTCGAACTTCGCACTGTCGGAGCTTCGATAGGCAGCCACGATCAGCGGCGCCTTCAGTAGCGGATGATCGACGCGCACCGCGAGGTGCTTTTCGGTGGAATCGGCCGGCAGATCGGAACCATCCGCGGCGAGCTTCGTGTAGGTCGGTTTCATGTGATGCCCTTGTAGTTAGATGCTCACCACGTGAGCACGTTCTTGGAGACGAGGTGATTGATGGTTCGCGCGACGCCCTCGAGGAGCAGTGTGCGGCGGTATTCGTGCGTGTTGCTCGGGTGCGAGCGGCCATCGACGAAGTCGTGGCACGCCTGGCAGCCGAAGGCGGCGAGCACGTCGGGTGCTTTTAGGCCGTAGCCCGAGATGCCGATCATGCGCAGGTGGCAGAGCACGGTCGTGTCCGTGCGGCCGTTGCAGCAATTCGGCACCCGGATCAGGCACTCTTTGCCTTCGGCGTATTCGCGGAGGTTGGTCACGCGAAGACGATCCAGACGATGGCGAGCTTCGCGGCGAGGTGTAGCGCTTGATCGGCGTGGATGCCGTACCAGTTTTCGCACTTGC
>JBIOZI010000279.1:0-40378 GCA_044871085.1 Steroidobacteraceae bacterium
GGCCAGTCTATCGGCGCCAAGGGCAACACCACGGGCGAAGTCGTTTTCAATACCGCGCTGACCGGTTATCAGGAAATTCTCACCGATCCGTCGTACTCACGGCAGATCGTGACGCTGACCTATCCACACATCGGGAACACGGGCACCACGCCCGAGGATCTCGAGTCGCCGATGGCGTACGCCGCCGGCCTGGTAGTTAGAGACGTGCCGCCGGTCGCCAGCAACTGGCGCAAGAGCGAGGACCTGCGCGAGTTCCTCGCCCGCCACAAGATCGTGGCCATCTCCGGCATCGACACGCGCCGGCTCACGCGCATCCTGCGCGAGAAGGGCGCCCAGAGCGGCTGCATCATGGCGGGCGACAAGATAGACGCCAACGCGGCCGTGCGGCTCGCCAAGAAGTTTCCCGGCTTGAAGGGCATGGATCTCGCGAAGGTCGTGTCGACCAAGCGCCGCTACCAGTGGAACGATGGCACGCTGTGGCAGCCGGAGAACCGTCCGGTCATGCGCGCGCACCAGCGACTGCACGTCGTCGCGTACGACTTCGGCGTCAAGCGCAACATCCTGCGCATGCTCTCGGACCGCGGCTGCCGCCTGACGGTGGTGCCGGCGCAGACCTCGGCGGAGGAAGTGCTCTCGCTCGATCCGGACGGCGTGTTCCTGTCGAACGGGCCGGGCGATCCCGAGCCCTGCGAATACGCCATCGAGGCCATCCGCGCGCTGGTGGTCTCCGAGCTGCCGACGTTCGGCATCTGCCTCGGACACCAGTTGTTGGGCCTGGCGAGCGGCGCCCGCACCATGAAGATGAAGTTCGGCCACCATGGCGCCAACCATCCCGTGCAGGACATCGAGACCGGCCGCGTGTTCATCACCAGCCAGAACCACGGTTTCGCGGTCGACGAGAGCGAGCTGCCCTCGACGCTCAAGGCCACGCATCGCTCTCTGTTCGACGGCACCCTGCAGGGCATCGCCCGCATCGACAAGCCGGCGTTCAGCTTCCAGGGGCATCCCGAGGCCAGCCCCGGCCCGCAGGAGATGGGCGGCATGTTCGACCGCTTCGTGCACCTCATGCTGAGGCGTCTTCAACAAAAGCTCCGGGCCCGCACCTCCGGAAAGCCGCCGCCGGACAAAGCGGCCTGATTTGCGAGCCGCCTGACACCAGACGACGGGATTCATGCCAAAACGTACCGACATCGAGAGCATCCTCATCATCGGCGCCGGCCCGATCATCATCGGGCAGGCGTGCGAGTTCGACTACTCCGGCGCCCAGGCCTGCAAGGCGCTGAGAGAGGAGGGCTATAGAGTCATCCTCGTGAGCTCGAATCCGGCGACCATCATGACGGACCCGGAGATGGCGGACGCCATCTACATCGAGCCGATCAACTGGCGCACGCTGGCGCGCATCATCGAGAAAGAGCAGCCCGACGCGCTGCTGCCGACGATGGGCGGGCAGACCGCGCTCAACACGGCGCTCGACCTGGTGCGCGAGGGCGTGCTCGCGCGCCACGACGTCGAGCTCATCGCCGCCTCGCGCGAGGCCATCGACATGGCCGAGGACCGCGAGCTGTTCAAGAACGCGATGAAGGAAATCGGCCTCGAGTGCCCGCGCGCATCGGTGGCGCATTCCCTGTCGCAGGCGCACGAGATACAGGCGACGGTGGGTTTCCCCTGCGTCATCCGGCCGTCGTTCACCATGGGCGGATCGGGCGGCGGCATCGCCTACAACCGCGAGGAGTTCGAGCAGATCGTCGAGCGCGGCCTCGACGCGTCGCCGACTTCCGAAGTGCTCATCGAAGAGTCGGTCATCGGCTGGAAAGAATTCGAGATGGAAGTCGTTCGGGACAGGAACGACAACTGCATCATCGTCTGCTCCATCGAGAATCTCGATCCGATGGGCGTGCACACCGGCGATTCCATCACCGTCGCGCCCGCGCAGACGCTGACCGACAAGGAATACCAGCGCATGCGCAACGCGTCGATCGCGGTGCTGCGCAAGATCGGCGTCGACACCGGCGGATCGAACGTGCAGTTCGCGGTCAATCCGAAGGACGGGCGGCTGCTCGTCATCGAGATGAATCCGCGCGTGTCGCGTTCTTCGGCGCTCGCGTCGAAGGCTACGGGCTTCCCGATCGCCAAGATCGCCGCGAAGCTCGCCGTGGGGTACACGCTCGATGAGCTCAAGAACGACATCACGGGCGGCACCACGCCGGCGTCGTTCGAGCCGTCCATCGACTACGTCGTCACCAAGATTCCGCGCTTCACGTTCGAGAAATTCCCGGCCGCCAATTCGCGGCTGACGACGCAGATGAAGTCGGTAGGCGAGGTCATGGCCATAGGCCGCACCTTCCAGGAGTCGCTGCAGAAGGCGTTGCGCGGGCTGGAGACGGGGCTCGACGGGCTCAACGAGCAGATCACCGACCTCGCCACCGAGGAGGAGCGCGACAAGCTCGCCTACGAGCTGCGCGCGCCGGGCCCGAGCCGGCTGCTGTACGTGGCCGACGCCTTCCGCGCCGGCTGGTCGCTCGAGCGCATCGCCGAGCTGTCGTACATCGACCCGTGGTTCCTGGCCCAGATCGAAGAGCTGGTCGCCGAGGAAGCGCGCGTGCGCAAAGACGGTTTGTCGTCGCTGGACGCGGAGCGCATGCGCGAGCTCAAGCGCAGGGGCTTCTCGGACAGCCGCCTCGCGAAGCTCACCGGCATCCGCGAGGAGGGCATGCGCGACAAGCGCTACGCGCTCAACGTGCGGCCGGTGTACAAGCGCGTCGACACCTGCGCGGCGGAGTTCGCCACCTCGACCGCCTATCTATATTCCACCTATGAAGAGGAATGCGAGGCGCAGCCATCCGCCAGGCGCAAGATCATGATCTTGGGCGGCGGTCCCAACCGCATCGGGCAGGGCATCGAGTTCGACTACTGCTGCGTGCACGCCGCATTGCAGCTGCGCGAGGACGGCTTCGAGACCATCATGGTCAACTGCAACCCGGAGACCGTGTCGACCGACTACGACACCTCGGATCGCCTGTACTTCGAGCCCCTCACGCTCGAGGACGTGCTCGAGATCATCGCCAAGGAGAAGCCGGAGGGCGTCATCGTGCAGTACGGCGGGCAGACGCCGCTCAAGCTGTCGCGCGCGCTCGAGGCGGCCGGTGCGCCCATCATCGGCACCAGCCCGGACAGCATCGACGTGGCCGAGGACCGCGAGCGCTTCCAGCTGCTGGTGAAACAGCTCGGACTCAAGCAGCCCGCCAACGCCACCGCGCGCGCGGAAGAGCAGGCCGTGGTGCTGGCGCGCGAGGTGGGTTTCCCGCTGGTCGTGCGCCCCTCGTACGTGCTCGGCGGCCGCGCAATGGAAGTCGTATTCAACGAGGAAGACCTGCGCGCGTACATGACCGACGCCGTGAAGGTCTCGAACGACAGCCCCGTGCTGCTCGACCGCTTCCTCGACGTCGCCATCGAAGTGGACGTGGATGCCTGCTGCGACGGTGACGACGTGCTCATCGGCGGCATCATGGAGCACGTCGAGCAGGCCGGCGTGCACTCGGGCGACTCGGGCTGCTCGCTGCCGCCGAATAGTTTGACCGCCGAGACCCAGGCGGAGCTGCGCGAGCAGACGCGCAAGCTCGCCAAGGCGCTCAAGGTCGTCGGGCTCATGAACATCCAGTTCGCCATCCAGAACGGCATCATCTACGTGCTCGAAGTGAACCCGCGTGCCTCGCGCACCGCGCCGTTCGTCTCGAAGGCCACCGGCGTGCCGCTGGCGAAGATCGGCGCGCGGGTCATGACGGGCCGCAAGCTGAAGTCCATGGAGGACGTCAAAGAGATAGTCCCGCCATACTTCTCGGTGAAGGAAGCGGTATTTCCGTTCACGAAGTTCCCCGAGGCCGATCCCATTCTCGGGCCGGAGATGAAGAGCACCGGCGAGGTCATGGGCACCGGCCGCACCTTCGGCGAGGCCTATGCCAAGGCCCAGGCGGCTTCCGGCGTCACCCTGCCGCGCTCGGGGGTCGTACTCATCAGCGTGCGCGAACGCGACAAGCCGGGTGCGGTGCTGCTGGCGCAGAAACTCCTCGACCATGGGTTCGAGCTGGCGGCCACCGATGGAACGGCGAAGGTGATCATCGACGCCGGCCTGCCGTGCAAGCGCGCCAACAAGGTGCGCGAGGGCCGGCCGCACATCGTGGACATGATCAAGAACGACGAATTCGCGATGATCGTGAACACCACCGAGGGCAAGACGGCCATCCGCGAGTCGAACTCCATCCGCCGCGAGGCGGTGCACAAGCGCGTCACGTACTACACGACGCTCGCGGGCGCGCTCGCAACCTGCGAAGCTCTGGACCATCTCGATGCGGTCGAAGTGAATCGACTGCAGGACCTGCACAAAGAGGCACGGCCATGAAACGCACTCCGATGACCCTGCGCGGCGCCGAGGCGCTGCGCAACGAGCTCAAGCGCTTGAAAGGCGAGGATCGTCCGCGGGTCATCAAGGCCATCGCCGAGGCGCGCAGTCACGGCGACCTGTCGGAGAACGCGGAGTACCACGCGGCGCGCGAGCAGCAGGGTTTCATCGAGGGCCGCATCGGCGAGATCGAAGCCAAGCTTTCCACCGCGGAAGTCATCGACCCCACCGTGGCCAACAGCGGCGGCAAGGTCATCTTCGGTGCCACCGTCGATCTCGAAGACCAGAACGACGGCAAGACCATCTGCTACCAGATCGTGGGCGAGGACGAGGCCGACATCAAATCCGGCCGCATCAGCATCACCTCGCCCATCGCGCGCGCGCTGGTGGGCAAGAGCCCCGGCGACGTCGTCGACGTCAGCGCGCCCGGCGGCACGCACAGCTACGAAGTGGTCAAGGTCCGCTATATCTAACGGCGAGGGGACACGCATGCGCCGATCGGTACCGTGGGCATTGGTGGCGCTGGTGCTCGCACCGCTCGCATCCGCGCAGGATTGGATCCCGCTGCAGGATGGCAAATCACTGGCCGGGTGGAAGGCCGCGGAGCGGCCGGAATCCTGGGTGGTCGAGGACGGCATGTTCGTCTCGCGCGGTGAGCGCTCGCACCTGTTCTACGTCGGCAAGGTCGCGAAGCACGACTTTCGCAACTTCGAGCTGTCCGCCGACGTCATGACCTCGCCGGGCGCCAACAGCGGCATCTACGTGCATACAAAATGGCAGGGGCCGGGTTGGCCCGCCGCGGGGTACGAGCTGCAGGTCATCAACTCGAACCCGCCGGCCGAGAAGATGGGTGGCTACATCGAGCACAAGATGACCGGCAGCATCTACGCGGTACGCAATACCTACGTCGCGCCGGCCAAGGACGACGAGTGGTTCAACTACCGCATCCGCGTCGTCGGCAAGACCATCCAGACGTACATCGACGACAAGCTGATCTGCGAGTACGCCGAGGCGGAGAACCCCTTCCGGCCCGACGACAAGAAGGGCCGGTTGTTGGGCAGCGGCACGTTCGCGCTGCAGGCCCACGATCCATCCAGTGTGGTGAAGTACAGGAACATCAAGGTGAAGCTCCTTGCCGGCGATGCGGCGCCCCCAGCCGGCCTCGTTCCCATCGCCGATCGCGAGCTCGATCAGCTCCTGACGCAGGCTTCCAACGACAACATTCCGCTGATCGATTTCGAGCTGGCGCCCGCCCCGGATGCGGACGCCGCGAAGTTTTGGAGCGACGCGCGCCGCTACGGCGTGACTCCGCTGCACCTGTACGACCAGCCGCGCACGCGCGGGGCGGTGGCATTCTTCATCGATCGCGAGAAGTCGCTTGATCCGGAAACATTGAAGCGCGTGAAAGCTGGCGGCTATCGGGTCGGATTCCTGTCGGACGCGAACAGCTTCGACGAAGCGCAGCTCGAGCGCCGCCTGCGGGCGATCAAGGCCGCGGGTCTTGGCTGGCAGGACTTCTGGGTGCCGGGCAAGCCGTGATGCGGCCCCGCGCTTAGGAAACCCTGACGATCTCGAGGTTCGGCCCGGTTTGTATCGGCGCCGCGCCGCGCATCGTGCGCAGCAGCTCGTTGGTCTCGTGCACCGGCATCGGCTTCGCGAAGAAATACCCCTGGCCGGTGGAGCAGCCCAGCGCCAGCAGCTGCGAAGCGTGCTCGCGCGTCTCGATGCCCTCGGCCACGGTGCCAAGATGCAGGCTCTGCGCCATGCTGATGATGGCGCGGACGATGGCGGCGTCGTTGCGGTCGACGTTCATGTCGCGCACGAAGGTGCGGTCGATCTTGAGGTAGTCGATCGGCAGGTTGCGTAGATAGGCCAGGCTCGAGTAGCCGGTGCCGAAATCGTCCACCGACACGCGCACGCCCAGGTCGCGCAGCGCATGTAGCTTCGCCACGTGCTGCTCGGAATCCTGCATCGCGACGCTCTCGGTGAGCTCCACTTCGATCTGGTGCGGCGCGATGTCGAATTCGTGTGCGATGGCGACCAGCCGCTCGGGCAGGTTCGAGCGCTTGAGCTGCTTGGCCGACACGTTCACGGCCACGGGCACGGGCTTGAGGCCCGCGCGCTGCCACGCGGCGATCTGCCGCGCGACGTTCCTGAACACGCATTCGCCGAGCTCGACGATGAGATCGGAGGCCTCGGCGACTTCGATGAACGCCAGCGGCGGCACCGAGCCGTGGCGCGGATCGTTCCAGCGCGCCAGCGCCTCGAACGACACCAGCCGTCCGCTGCGGATGTCGACGATGGGCTGCATGTGGATTTCGATGGCTTCGCGGTTCACGGCGCTGCGCAGGTCCTGCTCGAGCGCCAGGCGCGTGTGCACGCGCTTGTTCATCGCCGCGTCGAACATCTGCACGTTGTCGCGGCCGCGGGCCTTGGCCTCGTACAGCGCGATGTCCGCACAGCGCAGCAGCTCGCTCATGGTGGTGGCGTCGCGCGGATAGACGGACAGGCCGATGCTGGTGGTCGCCGAGTAGGTGGCATCGCCGAGCCGTACCGGCTTCTTGAGCGCCGCCGCGACCCGCTCGGCGATCGCCGCGCTGTCGGGCTCGAGGCCGTAGTGGCGGGTCACCACGAGGAACTCGTCGCCGCCCATGCGCACGACGAGATCGGGGCTCGCGATGGAATCGCGCAGGCGGCGCGCGACGTTGCGCAGGTAGTCGTCGCCGATCGAGTGGCCGCGCGAATCGTTGATGTTCTTGAAATTGTCGCAGTCGATGTAGAGGATCGACAGCGAGTCGCCGCGCCGCGCGGCCTCGTCGATGAGGCGCGGCAGCTCGTCGTTGAGGAAGGTGCGGTTCGGCAGGCCGGTGAGCGCGTCGTGCGTGGCGAGGTGCTGCAGCGACAGCTGGTGCTCCTGCGCGCGGCGCTCGGCCTCGCGCCGATGCGAGATGTCCTGCAGCAGCATCGCGTGCACGCGTCCCGTGCCGGGCTCGAGATCGGCGATCGAGAATTCCACGTCGCGGCGTTCGCCGTCGCCGCGGACGATCTGGGCGGGGCGGCTGTCGGCCGGCTGCTCCTGGCTGCGCGGCACCAGCGACACGGGCGTATCGAACACCGTCGCTATGTCACGCCGGCGCAGCTCGTCGAGCGTTGCCCCGACCAGACGCTGCGCCTGCGGATTGGCGTCGAGCACGCGCCGCGAGACGGGGTCGAACAGCAGGATGCCGGAGGCGGCGCGATCGAAGATGGCGCGATAGCGCGTTTCGTTCGTGGCCGCGAGCAGTGAGGTGAGCTTGAGACGGCCGCTGTACGCATGCCAGGCGGCCACCACGATGCTCACCAGCAGCGCGACCCATCCCACCAGGTAGCGCACGCCCTGCTGGCCGCTGTGCATGACCTCGCGGGGGAGCGAGGTGGTCATCACGGCGATCGGGCGGTTCTCGATGCTGTCGAGCCGCAGCTGGCCTTCGATGACCTGATTCGAGCGGCGCACCATGCGGCGGCCGTCGGTCGCGACGAGCAGGTCCGGCTTCTCGAGGACGATGGACTTGTCGTCGAGCGACCGGAAGCGCACATCGAGCTGGGTGTCGGCCGCGATGTTCGCGATCTCCGGCGCGCCGATGTGACGCGCGAACACCAGGATGCCGGCCGCGGGGCCGCTGCGGTCGCTGTGCAGCACGGTGTGGGCGGCGATGACGTGCGGCACGCCGCCGATCTCCACCAGCCGCAGCGTGCCTTCCTGGTCGAGCACGCTGCGCACCAGTGGCGTCAGGCGGTTGATCTCGAGGACGACGGCTTCGCTCGCCGGATGGCGATAACGGGCCGAGTCGGTGTCGTTCTCGAAGGACGACAGCAGCTTCTCTTTGGGATCCAGCAGCCACACCAGGTCGACGTTCAATTCGTCGAGGCCGGCTTCGGAGAAATTCTGGTACTCGAAATTCGGATCGAGCTTCGTCACGTACTGGTACATGTCGTCCCAGCGTGCGTAGTCGCGCGAGGCCATCTCGATTTCGGTGTTCTTGGTGACCAGCGCCTTGCGCATCACCTCGATGCTGCGCGACACATCGTTCTGCTCGATGTTCTCGAACTTACGCAGGATGAGGTAGTGGGACGCGGCCCAGGTGCCGACTACGACCAGGGCGGCGGCTAGATAGACCGCCACGGCTTCGCGTCCAAACGAACGTGTTTGTTGGGCCGCCATGTTGAGCTGATATACGACTTATTCCAGCAACTTACCACTGGAACTTCGGCAATAACTCCCGCCGGGCGATGCTCGCCCCAGTGATAAGGAATCGGCCAGTGTCGCGGGTGCTTTATGCGTCGGGTATCACAATTCCGGGTTGGTCGATTCGGCGTTTGTAGTAGAGGGCCGTATGGCCGATGCGCTGAACGAGCATGCTGTCCGTCGCCGTGGCGAGCTCCGACAACCCCGTGTCGCGCGCCGCGCGCTCGGCCGCGCCGCGAAACCTGACCTTTATCAACTCGTGGTCGTGCAGCGCGCGTTTGGCTTCGGCGATGACTGCGGGGGTAACCCCCGAAGAACCGATGAGCAATACGGGATTCAATGCGTGTCCCAGGCCTCGGAGATACTTGCGCTGACGCTCTGAAAGTTCCATGGCGCCATTGTAAAGATTACCCGGGGCGCGCACGACGAAGTGCGCGAGCGCTGGAGTCGTCGGCCGGGGTCCCAAGATAGTGCCCATCGAGAGCGGCGCCAGTGGGATTTCACCGCCGCCTCTTGAAACCAAAGGGAACTGTCCTAATCAAACTTCCGTGCGCGCCGGTTTTCCGATCTGACCGATGGGGCGCGCCGTACACTCCTAACGAGCGCTTCGACCCAACCGATGCGCTCCGCGCTCGCAGTTCTGAGCTTTGCCTGCTGGCGAGCAGTTTTCGATTGGTGTAGCGTGGCCGCAATCCTGTGTGCCGGGCGGCATCCCGAGCGAGGTTAAGCCTTTGAATGACTTGACGAAAAATATCCTCCTCTGGGTCGTCATCGTGATGGTCATGGTGGTGGTTTTCAGCCGCTACGTGCCCACCGCGACGGACCCGCAGCCGGCGCCTTATTCGTCCTTCCTCGAGGACGTGCGCAACAGCCGCGTGCAGTCCGTGGTCCTGCGCGGCGACGAAATCGTCGGCGTTCGCAAGGACAACACCAAGTTCAAGGTCTACAACCCCGAAACCGACAACACCGCGCTCATCACCGCCCTCGACAAGGCGCGCGTGGAGTTCAAGGGCGAGGCGCCCAAACAGCCCAATTTCCTCATGCAGCTGCTGTTGCAGCTGGCGCCGGCGCTGCTGTTGATCCTCGTGTTCGTCTACATGCTGCGCCAGATGCAGGGCTCGGCCGGCGGACGCGGTGCCATGTCCTTCGGCAAGAGCCGCGCCCGTTTGTTAGGCGAGGACCAGGTCAACGTCACGTTCGCGGATGTCGCCGGCGTCGACGAGGCCAAGCAGGAAGTGGGCGAGATCGTCGACTTCCTCAAGGACCCGGGCAAGTTCCAGAAGCTCGGCGGCAAGATTCCGAAGGGCGTCCTCATGGTGGGCTCGCCCGGCACCGGCAAGACGCTGCTCGCGCGCGCCATCGCGGGCGAGGCGAAGGTGCCGTTCTTCACCATTTCCGGCTCCGACTTCGTCGAGATGTTCGTGGGCGTCGGCGCCTCGCGCGTGCGCGACATGTTCGAGCAGGCCAAGAAGCACGCGCCCTGCATCATCTTCATCGATGAAATCGACGCGGTCGGCCGCCATCGCGGCGCGGGCCTCGGCGGCGGTCACGACGAGCGCGAACAGACGCTGAACCAGCTGCTGGTCGAGATGGACGGCTTCGAAGGCTCGGAAGGCATCATCGTCATCGCCGCCACGAACCGCCCCGACGTGCTCGATCCGGCGCTGCTGCGTCCGGGCCGCTTCGACCGCCAGGTCGTGGTGCCGCTGCCCGACGTGCGCGGCCGCGAGCAGATCCTGCGGGTCCACATGCGCAAGGTGCCGCTGGGCGACGACGTGAAACCCGGCTACATCGCGCGCGGCACGCCGGGCTTCTCCGGCGCCGATCTCGCGAACCTGGTGAACGAAGCAGCCTTGTTTGCCGCCCGTGCGAACAAGCGCATCGTCGGCATGGACGAGTTCGAACGCGCCAAGGACAAGATCTACATGGGCGCCGAGCGGCGCTCCATGGTCATGTCGGACCAGGAAAAGAAGATGACGGCCTATCACGAGGCCGGACACGCCATCGTGGGCTACGTCGTGCCCGAGCACGATCCGGTCTACAAGGTCACCATCATTCCGCGCGGACGCGCGCTCGGCGTCACGCAGTTCCTGCCCGAGCAGGATCGCTACTCGCTGTCGAAGCGCCGCATCCAGAGCTCGATTGCGACGCTGTTCGGCGGCCGCGTGGCCGAGGAGATCATCTTCGGGCCCGAGTCGGTCACCACCGGCGCGTCGAACGACATCGAGCGTGCCACCGATCTGGCGCGCAACATGGTCACCAAGTGGGGCCTGTCGGACAAGCTCGGGCCGCTCACCTACAGCGAGGACCAGGGCGAAGTGTTCCTGGGTCGCCAGGTGACGCAGCACAAGCAGGTGTCCGACGACACCGCGCATGCCATCGACGAGGAAATCCGCAGCGTCATCGAATCGAACTTCAAGCACGCGAAGGAAATCCTCACGACGAACCTCGACAAGCTGCACGTCATGGCCGAGGCACTCGTGAAATACGAGACCATTGACGAGACGCAGATCAAGGACATCATGAACGGCAAGGCGCCGAAGCCGCCCGCCGATTGGGATGAATCGGCCGGCTCCGCTCCGCCGCCGAAGCGGCCGGAAGGCGAGGCCGAAGGCGGAGGCATCGCGACGCCGGCCGGACAGCACTAAGCGCTCGATCGATCCCGCTGCGAAGCCCGCCCGCGAAAGCGCGCGGGCTTCGTGTCGATGGCTTTCCCCGACACTATACGCATGACCGCCGCCAGCACCTCATGGCAATGCCGCGACCGCGCGCTCGACCTGCGCGCGCCGGTGGTGATGGGCGTACTCAACGTCACTCCCGATTCCTTCTCCGACGGCGGCCGTTTCGAAGCGCCGGACGCCGCGCTGCGCCGCGCGCTGCGCATGGTCGAGGAGGGCGCGGGCATCATCGACATCGGTGGCGAATCGACGCGGCCGGGCGCGAGCCCGGCGACGCTCACCGAGGAATTGCAGCGCGTCGTTCCGGTCATCGCAGCGCTGCGCGCCGAATCGGACGTGTACATCTCCGTGGACACCAGCAAGCCGGCGGTGATGCAGGCCGCGGTCGATGCCGGGGCGGACATCGTCAACGACGTGCGCGCGCTCGCGGAGCCGGGCGCGCTCGAGTCGGCCGCGCGCTCGCGCGCCGGCGTGTGTCTCATGCACATGAAGGGCGAGCCGCGCACGATGCAGGATGCGCCGCGCTACGACGACGTGCTCGCGGAGGTCGGCGAGTTTCTCGCCGCGCGCATGGCCGCGTGCCGCGCGGCGGGCATCGACGCGCCGCGTATCGCCGTCGATCCGGGCTTCGGCTTCGGCAAACGAGTCGCGGACAACCTGGCGCTGCTGAAGCACCTCGATCGGCTCGTGTCGCTGGGCGCTCCGCTCGTAGTGGGCCTGTCCCGCAAATCCATGCTGGCAAAGCTCACCGGCCGGGAGGTTCATGAACGAACTGCGGGCAGCGTCGCACTGGCCACCGTTGCGGTTCTCCATGGAGCGCGTATCGTGCGCGCCCACGATGTGGCCGCCACGGTGGATGCCGTGCGGATCGCCGCGGCGGTGATGCAAGGGGAAGGTTTCAATGGCGCGTAAATATTTCGGTACCGACGGTGTTCGCGGACGGGTCGGCGAGCACCCGATGACGGTCGACTTCGCGCTGCGCCTGGCGAGCGCCGCCGCGCGCGTGCTCGCGCCGAACGGCGGCACGGTGCTCATCGGCAAGGACACGCGGCTGTCCGGCTACATGTTCGAAGCCGCGCTCGAAGCGGGCTTCGTCGCGGCCGGCGTCAACGTGATGCTCATCGGACCGCTGCCCACTCCCGGCATCGCATACATCACGCGCAAGTTCGAGTGCGACTTCGGCATCGTGATCAGCGCGTCTCACAATCTGTACGATGACAATGGCATCAAGTTCTTCGACTCGGAGGGCGGCAAGCTCTCCGACGAAGTCGAGGAGGCGATCGAGGCCGAGCTCGAGAACGGCGCCACGACTCAGTCGTCGGTGAACCTGGGCCGCGCCTCGCGCGTGGATAAATCGCGGCGCCACTACCAGGACTTCTGCGCGGAGTCGCTGCCCAAGGGCATGACGCTCGACGGCATGAAGCTGGTCGTCGATTGCGCGCACGGCGCAGGCTATAAGGTGGTGCCGCGCACGCTGGTCGATCTCGGTGCGGAAATCATCCCGATCGGCTGCTCTCCGAATGGCCGCAACATCAACGACGGCTGCGGCTCGACGTCACCGGGCCTGTTGCAGCTCACGGTGCCGGGCGTGCGCGCGGCGGCCGGCATCGCGCTCGACGGCGACGGCGATCGCATCGTCATGGTCGACGGCCTGGGTCGCGTCATCAACGGCGATCAGCTCATCTATATCATCGCGACCGCGCGCAAGCGGGCGGGGCTGCTCAAGGGTCCGGTGGTCGGCACGGTCATGAGCAATCTCGGCCTCGAGGTGGCGTTGCGCCAGCAGGGCATCGAGTTCCGCCGCGCACAGGTGGGCGATCGATACGTGCTGGCCATGCTGCGCGAGACCGGCGGATCCTTGGGCGGCGAGACCTCCGGACACATCCTGCTGCTGGACCGGACCACCACGGGCGATGCACTCATGGCGGCGCTGCAGGTGCTCGCCGTCATGCGCGAAACCGGCCAGAGCCTGGCGGAGCTCGCGGGCGGCATGCCGCAGTTCCCGCAGACCATGATCAACGTGAAGGTCGCGAGGCGCTTCGATCCGCAGAGCGTTCCCGAGGTCGAGGACACCGTCCAGCGCGTTTCGGCGCGGCTCGGCGAGGACGGCCGCGTGGTGCTGCGCCCCTCCGGCACCGAGCCGGTCATCCGCGTCATGGTGGAAGCCCGCGACGAGACCGATACGGTGCGTTGCGCCGAGGAAATCGCCGCCGTGGTGCGTCGCGTTGCGTCCTAGAGGGCGCGCCGCTATCATCGCGCGCCTTTTTTGAGCGGCCAAATCGTTTCAAGGACACACGGCGGTCACATGCGCCCGCAGATCATCGCAGGCAATTGGAAGATGCACGGCTCGCGCGCGGAGAACGCCGCGCTGGTGGACGCCATCGTGCACAAGCTGCCGAATTCTTCGGCCGAGGTGTGGGTGTGCCCGCCATTCGTGTATCTGGCCGAGCTGAGCCGCGCGCTGGCCGGTTCGCGCATTTCGCTCGGCTCGCAGGATGTCTGCGCCGAGACGCAGGGTGCGTTCACGGGTGAGGTGTCGGCGACGATGCTGCGTGACGTCGGCTGTGCCGGCGCCATCGTCGGCCATTCCGAGCGCCGTGCGCTGTATGGCGAGTCCGATCAGCTGGTGGCGCGCAAATTTGCCGCGGTGCTGGCCGCCGGCCTCACGCCCATCCTCTGCGTCGGCGAGTTGCTCGCCGAGCGTGAAGCGGGGCGCACGTTCGAGGTCGTGGACCGGCAGCTCGACGCCGTGCTCGATCTGTCGGGGGTCGGCGCGTTCACGCGCGCGGTCATCGCATACGAGCCCGTGTGGGCCATCGGTACGGGAAAAACCGCCTCGCCGCAGCAGGCCGAAGAAGTGCACGCCCACATCCGCGCGCGCATCGCAAGTCGCGATGCTAAGATCGCCGCCCTTGTGCGCATCCAGTACGGTGGCAGCGTCAAGGCCGCGAACGCCGCGGAGCTGTTCTCCATGCCCAACGTAGATGGCGGGCTCATCGGCGGTGCGTCGCTCAAGGCCGAGGAATTCCTCGCCATCGTGTCCGCGGCGCGTAGCTAAAAACTGGAATTCATCAGATGTTGCGAACGATTCTCACGATCCTGCAGGTACTGTCCGCGTTCATCATCATCGCGCTCGTACTGCTGCAGCGAGGCAAGGGTGCCGATGCCGGCGCGGGGTTCGGCGCGGGCGCTTCGGGCACGGTATTCGGCGCGCGTGGCGCACGGACCGGCCTGTCGCGCATGACGGCGATCTTCGCCGCCATCTTCATGATCAACAGTCTCTGCCTCACGTTCCTGTTCAGGGGCGGGGCGATCACTGCGCCCCAGTCGGATCTCGACCGCGTTCCGGTGACCACCACCGCGCCCGCACCGGCGGCGCCGAACGTCGATCCGAACGCCGTGCCGATGCCCGCGGCCCCCGCGCCTGCAATGCCTGCGCAGCCGCAGCCTCAACAACCGGAAAAGCAGCCCTGAAAGAGGGCCTGAAGTTTTTCACAAACGCCGACGTGGTGGAATTGGTAGACACACTAGCTTGAGGGGCTAGCGGAGCGATCCGTGGGAGTTCGAGTCTCCCCGTCGGCACCATCACTTTCCATATCCCTGTTACAATCGCGCGCGAATTTTAAGGGGGCGGTTGTCTCTCGTACCGAGAGGTTGCTGCCCTTTTTTACGCAGAACACTCTCAAATGCTCGCGAACTACCTGCCAGTACTCATCTTCCTGACGGTTGCGACCGGGCTCGCGCTGCTGTTGATGTCGCTGGGCCTCGTCATCGGCCGGTGGCAGGCCAAGGCGAAGACCGACAAGCAGAAGCTCTCGCCGTACGAGTGCGGTTTCGAGGCCTTCGAAGACAGCCGCATGAAATTCGACGTGCGGTACTACCTGGTCGCCATTCTCTTCATCGTGTTCGACCTCGAAATCGCGTTCCTGTTTCCGTGGGCCGTGGTGCTCGACAGCATCGGCGTGCCGGGGCTGGTCGCGATGGGCATCTTCCTGTTCATCCTCGTGGTGGGCTTCATCTACGAATGGAAAAAGGGAGCGCTCGAATGGGACTGACCCCGGTGACTGAAAGAAGTGGCGCCCAGGCCCTCGCCCGGACCATCGACCAGGCCGCCGGCCAGGCCAGTGACGATGCGCAGGTGTTCGCCGAGCGCGGGTTTCTCACGACGTCGGTGGACACCGTCATGAACTGGGCGCGCACCGGCTCGCTGTGGCCGATGACGTTCGGACTCGCGTGCTGCGCCGTCGAGATGATGCATGCCGGCGCGTCGCGCTACGACCTCGACCGTTTCGGTGTCGTGTTCCGTCCGAGCCCGCGACAGTCCGACGTCATGATCGTCGCCGGTACGCTGGTCAACAAGATGGCGCCGGCATTGCGCAAGGTCTACGACCAGATGCCCGAGCCGCGCTGGGTCATCTCGATGGGTTCCTGCGCCAACGGCGGCGGCTACTACCACTATTCATACGCGGTCGTGCGCGGTTGCGATCGCATCGTGCCGGTCGACGTGTACGTGCCGGGCTGCCCGCCCACCGCCGAAGCGCTGCTGTACGGGATCATCCAGCTGCAGAAGAAAATCGAACGTACCAGCACCATCGCCAGGGCATGAGCACCGCCAACGCCAAAATCTCGGCGCTCGCCGCCAAGGTCGATGCCGCATTGCCCGAGCGGTTGTTGCGCGTGCCTGCGCTCGCCGACGAGCTGTGCTACGAGGTGCAGCCGGCTCAACTGCTCGAGGTGTGCCGCACGCTGCGCGACGCGCCGGAGCTCAAGTTCGAAATCCTCGTCGACCTCGCCGGCGTCGACTACCTGGAATACGGCATCGATGAATGGAAGACCGAGAGCGCGACCAGCTCCGGCTTCAGCCGCGCCGCGCGGCGCGGGGGCGCACGCCTGCCGCACGAGGGCGCGCGTTTCGCCGTCGCCTATCATCTTTTGTCCATCACACACAACCAGCGGCTGCGCCTGCGCGCGCGCTGCGAGGACGCCGAGGATCCACTGATCGCCTCGGTGGTCGACATCTGGCCCGGCGCGAACTGGTTCGAGCGCGAGGCGTTCGATCTGTTCGGCATCCTGTTCACCGGCCACCCGGACCTGCGGCGCATCCTCACGGACTACGGCTTCATCGGCCATCCGTTTCGCAAGGACTTCCCGCTGGTCGGCAACGTCGAAGTGCGTTACGACGCCGACAAGCAGCGCGTCGTGTACGAGCCCGTGAACATCGAGCCGCGCACGCTCGTGCCGCGCGTCATCCGCAGCGACAACCGCTATGAAGCGGCGCTCAAGACTCAGAAGTAATCCGATCCGATGAACGAGATCCGCAACTACACCATGAACTTCGGCCCGCAGCATCCGGCGGCGCACGGCGTGCTGCGCCTGGTGCTCGAGATGGACGGCGAGGTGGTGCAGAAGGCGGATCCACACATCGGGCTGCTCCACCGCGGCACCGAGAAGCTGGCGGAATCCAAGCCGTTCAACCAGTCCATCGGTTACATGGACCGTCTCGACTACGTCTCCATGATGTGCAACGAGCACGCCTACGTCATGGCCATCGAGCGTTTGTTGGGCGTCACCGTGCCGGTGCGCGCGCAGTACATCCGCGTGATGTTCGACGAGGTCACGCGCGTGCTGAATCACCTGATGTGGCTGGGCGCACACGCGCTCGACATCGGCGCCATGACGGTGTTCCTGCTCGCGTTCAAGGAGCGCGAGGACCTCATGGACTGCTACGAGGCGGTGTCGGGCACGCGCATGCACGCCACGTACTACCGCCCGGGCGGCGTGTACCGCGACCTGCCGGATTCGATGCCGAAATACCAGGTATCGAAGTGGCGCTCGCAGAAGAACGCCGACCGCATGAACGCGGCGCGCCAGGGCTCGCTGCTCGAGTTCCTCGACGAGTTCGTCGCGCGATTTCCGAAGGCCATCGACGAGTACGAAACGCTGCTCACCGACAACCGCATCTGGAAGCAGCGCACCGTGAACATCGGCGTCGTCACGCCCGAGCGCGCGATAGCGCTGGGCTTCACGAGCGCCATGCTGCGCGGCTCGGGCATCGTGTGGGACTTGCGTAAGAAACAGCCCTACGAGGTCTACGCGGATCTCGACTTCGACATCCCGGTGGGCGTCAACGGCGACTGCTACGACCGCTATCTCGTGCGCATCGAGGAAATGCGCCAGAGCACGCGCCTCATCAAGCAGTGCATCGACTGGCTGAAGCGCAACCCCGGGCCGGTGATGATCGACGACCGCAAGGTGCGCCCGCCCAGCCGCGAAGAGATGAAGGGCGACATGGAATCGCTGATCCATCATTTCAAACTGTTCACGGAAGGCTACTCGGTGCCCGAGGGCGAGACGTATGCCGCCGTCGAAGCGCCGAAGGGCGAGTTCGGCATCTACCTGATCTCGGACGGCGCCAACAAGCCCTATCGCCTCAAGTGCCGCGCGCCGGGTTTCGCGCATCTGTCGGCGCTCGAGGAAATGACCAAGGGTCACATGCTGGCGGACGTCGTCGCGGTGATCGGAACGCAGGACATCGTGTTCGGTGAGGTGGATCGATGACGCATGCGGTGAAAACGGCGGACGGCGGCACGTTCGAGCCGGTGCTCGGCGAGAAGGCGCGTTTGCTGAGCGAGCACACGCGCCATGAAATCGACGAGTGGATCGCCCGTTTCCCCACCGGGCGCCATCGCTCGGCGGTGTTGTCCGCGCTGCGTTTCACGCAGGAGCAGAACAACGGCTTCCTCACGCCCGAGCTCATGGACGGCGTGGCGGAATACCTGCGGCTGCCGGCCATCCAGGTGTACGAGGTCGCGAGCTTCTATTCGATGTTCGAGACGCATCCCTGCGGCCGTCACCACGTGAGCATCTGCACGAACATCAGCTGCATGCTGAACGGCGCCGAGGACCTGGTGGCGCACTGCGAGCGCAAGCTCGGCATCAAGCTCGGCGAGAGCACCTCCGACGGCCGCATCTTCCTCAAGCGGGAAGAGGAGTGCCTGGCGGCCTGCACGGGCGCGCCCATGATGATGGTCGATCACGTTTTCCACGAGTACCTGACACCCGAAAAGGTGGACAAGGTGCTCGACGAGCTGAAGTAAGGGCCAACTACCGATGCCAGGCGCACTCGACAAGTGGAAGGACAGGATGAACCTGACGGTGTTCGAACCGCTCAAGTTCAAGGAATCCTGGAAGCTCGAGAACTATCTCAAGATCGGCGGCTACGACGCGTGGAAGAAAATCCTCGCCGAGAAGCCCACGCCGGAGAGCGTCATCGACCAGGTGAAGGCTTCGGGCCTGCGCGGCCGCGGCGGCGCGGGGTTCCCCACCGGCACCAAGTGGAGCTTCATGCCGCGCAAGTCGCCGGTGCAGAAGTACACGGTCTGCAATTCCGACGAGAGCGAGCCGGGCACCTGCCACGACCGCGACATCCTGCGCTACAACCCGCACTCGCTCATCGAAGGCATGGCGATCGGCGGCTATTGCATGACCGCCACCGTGGGCTACAACTACATCCGCGGCGAGTTCCTCGGCGAGCCCGTGCCGCGCTTCGAGGCGGCGCTCAAGGAGGCCTACGCGGCCGGGTTGTTAGGCAAGAACATCCTGGGCTCCGGCGTGGATTTCGACCTGTACACGGCCGTGGGTGCCGGCGCCTACATCTGCGGCGAGGAAACCGCGCTGCTCGATTCGCTGGAAGGCAAGCAGGGCAAGCCGCGCTTCAAGCCGCCGTTTCCGGCGGCGTTCGGCCTCTACGGTCTGCCCACCACCATCAACAACACGCAGAGCTACGCTTCGGTGCCCACCATCCTGCGCAAGGGCGCGGAGTGGTTCGCAAAGCTCGGCGTCGCGAACGCCGGCGGCACGGCCATCTTTTCCGTGTCGGGCCACGTCGAGAAACCCGGCAACTTCGAGGTGCCCATGGGCATCCCGTTCGCCGAGCTGCTGGAGATCGCCGGCGGCGTGAAGGGCGGACGCAAGCTGAAAGCCGTCATTCCCGGCGGCTCGTCGGTGTACGTGCTGCCGGCCGAGAAGATCATGGCCGCGAACATGGACTTCGACTCCTTGAAGGCCGCGGGTTCGTCGGTGGGCTCCGCCGCCGTCATCGTGATGGATGAGACCACCTGCATGGTGAAGGTGCTCGAGCGCCTGTCGCGCTTCTACCAGAGCGAGTCCTGCGGCCAGTGCACGCCGTGCCGCGAAGGCACGGGCTGGATGAACCGCGTGATCCGCCGCATCATGGCCGGGCAGGGCGAGAAGAAAGATCTCCAGCTGCTGGTCGACGTGGCGGGCCGCATCGAAGGCCACACCATCTGCGCGCTCGGCGACGCGGCCGCGTGGCCGGTGCAGAGCTTCCTCAAGCACTTCCGCCACGAGTTCGAATACATGATCGACAACGGCGGCCGCAGCATCGTCCACGCGGTGAGCAAGGCAGCATGAGCACGCCCCCGCCGGTCATTCCCGCCGCGCCCGCCGCGCCGCCTTCGGACATCGTCAACGTCGAAGTCGACGGCAAGGTCTGCCAGGGCAAGAAAGGCCAGATGATCATCCACGTCACGGACGCGCAGCAGGCGTATGTGCCGCGGTTCTGCTACCACGACAAGCTACCCATCGCGGCCAACTGCCGCATGTGCCTGGTCGAGGTGGAGAAGGCGCCGAAGCCGCTGCCGGCCTGCGCCACGCCCATCACCGAGGGCATGAAGATCTTCACGAAGAGCCCGAAGGCCATCGGCGCGCAGAAGGCGACGATGGAATTCCTGCTCATCAATCACCCGCTCGACGGCCCGATCTGCGACCAGGGCGGCGAGTGCGAGCTGCAGGATCTCGCGATGGGGTTCGGCCGCGATGCGGCGCGCTTCACCGAACGCAAGCGCGTGGTGAAGGACAAGGACATCGGCCCGCTGGTATCCACCGACATGACGCGCTGCATCCACTGCACGCGCTGCGTGCGCTTCGGCCAGGACATCGCCGGCATCCAGGAGCTCGGCACCACCGGCCGCGGCGAGCACATGGAGATCGGCACGTACGTCGAGCGCGCCGTCGAGCACGAGCTGTCGGGCAACATCATCGACCTGTGCCCGGTGGGAGCGCTGAACTCCAAGCCGTTCCGCTTCCGCGCGCGCTCGTGGGAGATGACCCAGGCCGCGCTGGTGTCGCCGCACGACGGCGTCGGCAGCAACCTCTACGGCCACGTGCTGCGCGGGCGGCTCATGCGGGTGGTGCCGCGTCCGAACGAAGCCATCAACGAAACCTGGATCTCAGACCGCGACCGCTTCAGCTACGAGGGCATCTACAGCGCCGACCGGCTCGACGCGCCCATGATGCGCCAGGGCGAGGGCCACACCGGCGAGTGGAAGAAGGTCACCTGGGAGGTGGCGCTCGAAGCCGCCGCGCGTGGCCTCAAGGCCGCGGGCTCGAACCTCGCCACCATCGCCAGCGCCAGCGCCACCGTCGAGGAGCTCTATCTACTCTCGCGGCTGACCCGCGGCCTCGGCTCGGCGAACATCGACCACCGGCTGCGCCAGGGCGATTTCCGCGACCAGGCCGCCGATCCGCCGGCACCCGGGCTGGGCGGCGCCGCCATTGCCGCCATCGACTCGCTGGATGCGCTGCTGGTCGTGGGCTCGAACCTGCGCCACGAGGCGCCGGTGCTCGCGCACCGCGTGCGCAAAGCCGCCAAGCGCGGCGCGAAGATCGCGTTCGTCAACCCGGCGCGCTACGACTATCTATTCCCGGTGGCCGCGTACCTCGAGTCGGCACCCGCCCGGCAGCTCGCCGATCTCGCCGGCGTCTACGCCGCGTGCCTCGAGGGCGCGCAGCCCGCGAAACATCTCGCGGCGCTCGTCGCGGCCGCGCAGCCGAACGTCGGGCACCGCGCCATCGCCGCCGCCCTGAAGGGTGGCACGCGGCGCGCCGTGTGGCTGGGAGCGCTCGCCATCCGGCATCCGGCCTACGCGGACCTGCGCGCGGTGGCCGCCGGCATCGCCGCCGCCACGGGCGCGACGCTCGGCACACTGGCCGAGGGCGGCAACGCCGCCGGGGCGTATCTCGCCGGCGCCGTGCCGCATCGCGACGCGGGCGGCATCCAGCTCGCGGGCCCCGGCCGCAATGCGCGCGAGATGCTCTCTGCCGCGCACCCGGCCTATCTGCTCTTCGGCGGCACCGAGCCCTGGGCCGACTCCCCGAACGTGACGAACGGTGCCGAAGCGCTCAAGGCCCTGTCCGGCGCGCAGTTCGTCGTCGCGGCGACGCCGTACGCCGACGAAACGCTCAAGTCCGTGGCGCACCTGCTGCTGCCCATCGCAACGTTCGCCGAGACCTCGGGCACGTACGTGAACCTCGAGGGCCTGTGGCAGAGCTTCACGGGCGCCGCCAGGCCGCTCGGCGAGGCGCGCCCCGGCTGGAAGGTGCTGCGCGTGCTCGGCAACGTCAGCGGGCTCACGAAATTCGACTATCAATCCTCCGAGGAAGTGCGCGAGGAGCTGCGTGCGCGCTGCGGTGACATCGCGGCCGCGTCGTACCAGGGCACGTACGAGCCCAAGTCCACGGGCGCCGCGGATGCGCCGAAGACGGACATACGAATCGTCGACGTACCGATGTACTCCGTGGATGCGGTGCTGCGCCGTGCGCCGTCGCTGCAGCGGACCCGGGAAGGCAAGGGCGCCGCGGTGGTGTACGGAGGCGCGGGCGCATGAACCCCGTCCTGCAGTGGCTCAGCGACGTGCTGCGTTACCCGTCGTGGCCGGGTTACGCGCAGTCGACGTTCTGGATCCTGATCGTCACCGTGTCGCTCATCCTGTCGGTGGCGTTCACCACGCTGTGGGAGCGCAAGGTCATCGGCTGGATGCAGCTGCGCAGGGGGCCGAACCGCGTCGGCAGCATCTTCGGTTTCCTGCCCGGCATCTTCCAGCCGTTCGCCGACGTCATCAAGCTGCTCATCAAAGAGGTGGTGATTCCCAGCGCCTCCAACAAGGTGCTGTTCCGCATCGCGCCGATGATCACGCTGATTCCCGCGTTCGCCATCTGGGCCGTGATCCCGCTCGATCCGAACCTCGTCATCGCCGACGTCAATGCCGGCCTGCTGTACGTGCTCGCGCTCACGTCGGTGGGCGTGTACGGCGTCATCCTCGCGGGCTGGGCGTCGAACTCCAAGTACGCCTTCCTCGGCGCCATGCGCTCGGCCGCGCAGATCGTGGCCTACGAGATCGCCATGGGCTTCGCGCTGGTCGGCGTCATCATGGCCGCGGGTAGTTTGAATCTCGGCGACATCGTGCGCGGGCAGCAGGGCGGCTTCCTGGCCTGGAACTGGTTCTGGCTGTTCCCGCTGTTCGTGGTGTATTTCATCTCGGGCGTGGCGGAGACCAACCGCGCGCCGTTCGACGTGGCCGAGGGCGAGTCGGAGATCGTCGCGGGTTTCCACGTCGAGTATTCGGGCATCGCGTTCGCGCTGTTCTTCCTGGCCGAATACGCCAACATGCTGCTGATCTCGGCGCTCACGGCGGTGTTCTTCGTCGGTGGCTGGTTGAGCCCGCTCGATGGGTTCTTCGAGCCTGCGGACATTCCGGCGGCCATCAGCGGCATTCCCTACGTCGGCTGGCTGCCGGGCTGGTTCGTCGGCGACGGGTTCCATTGGCTGTTCTTCAAGCTCTTCATCTTCCTCTTCTTGTTCCTATGGCTCCGCGCGACGTTCCCGCGCTACCGCTACGACCAGATCATGCGTCTCGGCTGGAAGATCCTCATTCCGGTGACCATCGTCTGGATCGCGGTTGAAGGCGTGCTGGCGTATTTCAAAGTCGGACCCTGGAAGGCAGGTTAACCATGCGCAACGTACTCAAGACTTTCGCCCTCTGGGAGCTGCTCCAGGGCCTGAGCGTCACCATCCGCAAGTTCTTCAAGCCGAAGTTCACGGTGAACTACCCGGAAGAGAAGACGCCGCAGTCGCCGCGGTTCCGCGGCCTGCACGCGCTGCGTCGTTACCCGAACGGAGAAGAGCGCTGCATCGCCTGCAAGCTGTGCGAGGCGGTGTGCCCGGCGCTCGCCATCACCATCGAGTCCGACGTCGCGAACGACGGCACGCGCCGCACCACGCGCTACGACATCGACCTGTTCAAGTGCATCTACTGCGGCTTCTGCGAGGAGGCCTGCCCGGTGGATGCCATCGTCGAGACGCGCATCCACGAGTATCACATGGAGCACCGCGGCGAGACCATCATGACCAAGGACAAACTACTCGCCGTGGGCGAGCGTTACGACGCGCTGATCAGCGCGGACAAGGCGGCTGACGCCGCGTACCGTTGAGCGCAGCAGGGGAGCAGGGGCCGGTGTCAGTCGAATGATCGTCGAAGTTCTCTTCTGGGTGTTCGCCGCGATCCTCGCGGTGTCGGCGCTCGCCATGATCCTAATGCACAACCCAGTACACTCGGCGCTGCTGCTCGTGCTGTGCTTCTTCACGAGCGCGTCGATCTGGCTGCTGATCGAGGCCGAGTTCCTGGCCGTGGTGCTGATCCTCGTCTACGTCGGCGCCGTGATGGTGCTGTTCCTGTTCGTCGTGATGATGCTGGACATCAACATCGAGGAATTGCGCGCGCGCATGACGCGCTACGCGCTGCTCGGCGGCATCACCGCGGGCGTGGTCGTGTTCCAGATAGTCAGCGTGGTGTGGGCGCGCAGCCTCGGCATCGACGTGCGGGCCGGCGCCGTGGCGCAGCCGGCCGACTACAGCAACACCGCCGAGCTGGGCAAGGTGCTGTACACCGAGTACGTCTATCCATTCGAGCTCGCGGCCGTGCTGCTGCTCATCGCCATCGTGGCGGCCATCTCGCTCACCATGCGCAAGCGCGCGAACCTCAAGCTGCAGGACATCCGCAAGCAGGTCGCGGTGCGCAGCGTGGACCGCGTGCGCGTCGTCAAGGTGGCCGCCGAGAAGACGAACCAGTCGGGGGTCGTCGCCGAACCGGCCGCCGCGCCTCCATCGGGGAAGAGCCCATGATTCCGCTGAACTGGCTGTTGATGCTCTCGGGCGTGCTGTTCGCGATCTCGGTCGCCGGCATGTTCATCAACCGCAAGAACCTCATCCTGCTGCTGATGTGCGTCGAGCTGCTGCTGCTGGCCGTCAATTTCAACTTCGTCGCGTTCTCGCGCCAGCTCGGCAACATCGACGGACAGATCTTCGTGTTCTTCGTGCTGACGGTGGCCGCGGCGGAGTCCGCCATTGGCCTCGCCATCCTCGTGGTGCTGTTCCGCGAGCGGCGTAGCATCAACGTCGAAGACATGAGCACCTTGAAGGGCTGAGCGCGTGACGGAAACTCTCAACGCCAATCTGTTGCTCGCCATCCCGCTCGCGCCATTGGTGGCCGCCATCATCGCGGGCGTGTTCTGCAGCGTCATCCCGCGCTGGGTGGCGCACACCATCACCATCGCCGGCGTCGCCATCGCCTGCGGCCTGTCGCTGCACGTGGCCGGGTCCATCTTTCTGCACGACGCCCAAGTGTTCAACGCCACCGTGTACCAATGGCTGCTGAGCGACGGCATCGACATGAAGGTCGGCTTCCTGGTCGACCAGCTCACCGCGCTGATGATGGTCGTGGTCACCTTCGTGTCGCTGTGCGTGCACGTCTACACCATCGGCTACATGGCCGACGACGACGGCTACAACCGCTTCTTCAGCTACATCTCGCTGTTCACGTTCTCGATGCTCATGCTGGTGATGTCCAACAACTTCATGCAGCTGTTCTTCGGCTGGGAAGCGGTGGGCGTGGTGAGCTACCTGCTGATCGGCTTCTGGTACAAGCGGCCCACCGCCATCTTCGCGAACATGAAGGCGTTCCTCGTCAACCGCGTGGGCGACTTCGGCTTCGTGCTCGGCATCGCGGGGGTCGTGTACTACATCGGCTCCCTCGACTACGGCACCGCGTTCGCGGCCGCGCCCGAGATCGCCGCCAAGACCTTTGGCCTCGCGGGCACCGACGGCGTGAACGCGATGACCTTCATCTGCATCTGCTTATTCATCGGCGCCATGGGCAAGTCGGCGCAGGTGCCGCTGCACGTGTGGCTGCCGGACTCGATGGAAGGCCCGACGCCCATCTCCGCGCTGATCCACGCCGCCACGATGGTGACCGCCGGCATCTTCATGGTGGCGCGCATGTCGCCGCTGTTCGAGCATTCCGAGTACGCGCTCAACTTCGTGCTGTTCATCGGTGCCACCACCGCGCTGTTCATGGGCTTCCTCGGCATCATCAACAACGACATCAAGCGCGTGGTCGCGTACTCCACGCTCTCGCAGCTCGGGTACATGACGGTGGCGCTGGGCGCGTCGGCGTACAGCTTCGGCATCTTCCACCTGATGACGCACGCGTTCTTCAAGGCGCTGCTGTTCCTCGCGGCGGGCTCGGTCATCATCTGCATGCACCACGAGCAGGACATGCGGAAGATGGGCGGTCTGCGCAAGTACATGCCCGTCACCTACTGGACCTTGCTGATCGGCACGCTCGCACTCGTCGGCACGCCGTTTTTCTCGGGTTACTACTCGAAGGATCTGATCATCGACGCGGTGGGGTACAAGCATCACCTGCATCCGGACAACGCCATCGCCACCTACGCGTACTGGTGCGTGATGATCGGCGTGTTCGTGACGGCGTTCTATTCCTTCCGCCTGCTGTTCATGACCTTTCACGGCAAGCCGCGCTGGGACGCGAACGCCGCGCACGTCGCGCATGCGCACGAGACGCACGCCGAGCCGGCGCACGACGATCATGCGCACGACCACGCGCATGACGACCACGCGCATGACGACCACGCGCAAGACGACCATGGCCACGGCCACCACGGCGGTCCGCCGCTCAAGGAACGTTGGGACATGGTCGGGCCGCTCATCGCGCTCGCGATTCCTTCCGTCATCATCGGCGCGCTCACCTTCAAGCACCTGTTGTTCGGCGGCGGCTTCGGCGAGTCCATCTACTTCAGCGCCGAGCATCACGAAGCCCTGCACGAGATCGGCGAGAGCGTCGGCGACTGGCTGCAGTTCGGCCTGCATGCCGTGACCAACCCCGTGTTCTGGATCATGGCCGCCGGTGTGTTCACGGCCTGGGCGTTCTACATCAAGTGGCCCAACATTCCGGGCGCCATCGATTCGAGGCTGAAGGCGCTGCGCTGGGTGCTCGAGCACAAGTACGGCTTCGATGCGTTCAATGAAAAGATCCTCGCGGCCGGCAGCCGGCTGTTGGGCAAGTTTTTCTGGAAAGCGGGCGATCAGGGCCTCATCGACGGCGTGGTCATCGACGGCGGCTCGGGCCTCATCGGCTGGTTCGCCGGGGTCGCACGTCGGGTGCAGAGCGGCTTCCTGTATTCGTATGCGTTCTGGATGGTCATCGGGCTCGCCGTGATGCTCGGCTGGTTCCTAGCACACGTGGGTAGTTAAGGATGTTGGGGTCACTGCTTTCCATCCTCACCTGGGCGCCGATCGCGGGCGGCCTGCTCGTGCTGCTGCTCGGAGACCGCCGCATCCAGGCCGGCCGCTGGGTGGCGCTGGCCGTCGCCGTTGCCGTGTTCCTGGCATCGCTGCCGCTGTTCGGCTCGTTCGACACCGGCACCGCGGACTTCCAGTTCGTCGAGCGCATGGCCTGGATCCCGGCCTTCCACTCGGACTACTACCTGGGCGTCGACGGCATCTCGATGCCGCTCATTCTTCTAACTACGTTCATCACCATCCCGGTGGTGATCGCGGCCTGGACGGTCATCGAGACGCGGCCGGCGCAGTACTATGCCGCTTTCCTCATCATGGAAGGCCTCATGGTCGGCGTGTTCTCGGCGCTCGACGGCCTGCTGTTCTACTTCTTCTGGGAAGCGATGCTCATCCCGATGTTCCTCATCATCGGCGTGTGGGGCGGTCCGCGGCGCGTGTATGCGACGCTCAAGTTCTTCCTGTACACCTTCCTGGGCTCCGTGTTCATGCTGGTGGCGCTGATCTACATGCAGATCAAGACGGGGCAGGCCGCCGGCACGCCCGACTTCAGCATCGCGGCGTTCTACAAACTACCGCTCGACGCCGTGGAGCAGCGCTACATCTTCATCGCCTTCCTGCTGGCGTTCGCCGTCAAGGTGCCGATGGTTCCCGTGCACACGTGGTTGCCCGACGCGCACGTCGAGGCGCCGACCGGCGGCTCCGTGGTGCTGGCGGCCATCATGCTGAAGATGGGCGGATACGGCTTCCTGCGCTTCAGCCTGCCCATCACCCCCGACGCGTCGCGCGAGCTCGACTGGCTGCTCATCGGCCTGTCGCTCATCGCGGTGGTCTACATCGGCTTCGTCGCGCTGGTGCAGACCGACATGAAGAAGCTCATCGCCTATTCATCCATCGCGCACATGGGCTTCGTGACGCTGGGCTCGTTCCTGGTATACGACATCTTCGCGAACACCGGCAGCGTGCAGGGCGCGGGCCTCGGCATCGACGGCGCCATGATCCAGATGATCTCGCACGGCCTCATCTCCGGCGCGCTGTTCCTGTGCGTGGGCGTCATGTACGACCGCGTGCACTCGCGCGAGATCAGCGCCTACGGCGGCGTCATCAACACCATGCCGAAGTTCGCGGCGTTCATGGTGCTGTTCGCGCTCGCCAACGCCGGCCTTCCGGGCACCTCCGGTTTCGTCGGCGAGTTCATGGTCATCATCGCGGCCTTCAAGGCCAACTTCTGGTACGCGTTCCTGGCCGGTCTCACGCTCATCCTCGGCGCCGCGTACACGCTGTGGCTGGTCAAGCGCGTCATCTTCGGCGCCGTCGCGAATCATCACGTCGCCGAGCTGAAGGATCTCAACGGCCGCGAGTTCCTGATCTTGGGCGTGCTGGCCGTCGCGGTGCTCGCGCTCGGCCTGTGGCCCGCGCCGTTGACCGAGGTGATGCAGGCCACCACCCAGAACCTCGTCAAGCTGATTTCCGCCAGCAAGCTGCCGCTATGAACCAAACCGCAATCACCTGGGCGAGCCTGCAACCTGCGCTGCCGGAGATATATCTCACCGCGGCCATCTGCGTGCTGCTGCTGGCCGACGTGTTCGCCGGCGAGAAGCGCCGCGGCCTCGCGCCCACGCTCACGCTGGTGATCCTCGCGCTCGGCGCGGCCGTCACCGCGCTCTACGGCAACGTCGATGGCCGCACGCTGCTGTTCAGCGACAGCTACGTCGCCGACCCGCTGGCCGTGATGCTCAAACTATTTGCGTTCGGCGCCATGTTCGTGGCGCTGGTGTACTCGCGCGAGTACCTCGAGCGCCGCGGCATGCTGCGCGGCGAGTTCTTCGTGCTGGCGTTGACCGCGCTGCTCGGCATCTTCGTCATGGTGTCGGCCAACAGCCTGCTCATCGTGTACGTCGGCATCGAGATCATGTCTCTGTCTCTGTACGCCATGGTCGCGTTCGATCGCGACTCCGGCATCGCGGCAGAGTCCGCCATGAAGTATTTCGTGCTCGGCGCCATCGCCTCGGGAATGCTGCTGTATGGCATGTCGCTCATCTACGGCATGACCGGCACGCTCAACCTCGACACCCTCGCGAACCTGCCGTCCGGCACGCCGTCGCTGGGCGTGGTGCTGGGCCTGGTCTTCCTGGTGGTCGCCGTCGCGTTCAAGTTCGGCGCCGTGCCGTTCCACATGTGGGTGCCCGACGTGTATTCCGGCGCGCCCACCGCCGTCACGCTGTTCCTGTCCACCGTTCCGAAGATCGCCTCGTTCGCGCTGGCGTTCCGCCTGCTGGCGCACGGCCTCGGCCCTGTCGGGGCGTCGTGGCAGGACATGCTCGCGCCGCTGGCCGTGCTGTCGATGGTGTTCGGCAACGTCATCGCCATCGCGCAGACCAACGTCAAGCGACTGCTGGCGTATTCCGCCATCGGCAACGTCGGGTTCATCCTGCTCGGCTTCGTCGCGGGCGGGGAGGCGGGCTACGAAGCCGCGCTGTACTACACCGTGGCCTACGTGGTGATGACCCTGGGCTCGTTCGGCGTGCTGGTGATCGCATCGCGCGCCGGCTTCGAGGTGGAGGAGTTCGAGCACTTCAAGGGGCTGTTCAAGCGCGACCCGCTGCTCGCCACCGTGATGCTGGCACTGATGTTCTCCACCGCCGGCGTGCCGCCGTTCATCGGCTTCTGGGCCAAGTTCAACATCCTGCAGGCGCTGTGGCTCACCGATCACCTGTGGCTGATCATCATCGCCATCATGGCGTCCGTGGTCGGCGCGTTCTATTACCTGCGCGTGGTGAAGCTCATGTTCTTCGATGCGCCGTCGGAGCAAGTCTGGCAGCCGGCGAGCGGTGTCGCGGTGCGCTCCCTGCTGGTGGTCAACGGCCTGGCCGTGCTGGCACTGGGCGTGGTGCCCCAGGTGCTGATTCAGCTCTGTGCGAGCGTCATCTGAGGCGATTTCCCCGGGACGAAAAGTAGGGTTTGCAAAGCGGGCGGCATTGCCCGAGAATGCGCGCCCCTTCAGACAGGGGACCGGTTGCGGGGTGGAGCAGTCTGGCAGCTCGTCGGGCTCATAACCCGAAGGTCGCAGGTTCAAATCCTGCCCCCGCTACCACTTATACGAAGGCCTCGGCGCAAAACGCCGGGGCCTTTTTCGTTTCGCCGCGCCACTCAAAAATCCCAGTCAGCAAACATCGTCAGCGGGCAAGACACGACACGGCGAATACTTTCCGGGCGGCTGCAACCCACCAGGTGCGGTGTATGTATCAAGCGGCGAATCTCAACCGGGAGAAGCCGTATGCGCGCCCTGTCGATCGTCTTGTGGATCGCAATTTCCGCTCCAGCCGTGTCGCAGGCACCTGCGAGTTCCGCCGCCTGGACCATCCCTGCCAACGACGACATTCGCCGCGTGATGGCCGAACACCTCACCGTGAGCGGCGCGGGCATGGTGATCGGCATCATCGAGCCCGCAGGCCGACGAGTGGTCGTCCATGGAGAAAGTCACTCTCCCGATGGCCGGGCACTCGACGGAGACACACTCTTTCAGATCGGTTCGGTCACGAAGACCTTCACCACGCTGCTGCTGGCAGATGCAGTGAGCCGCGGCGAGGTGGCCTTTGACGACCCGGTCTCCAGGTACCTGGCGCCTGGCGTCACGCTTCGCGAGCGCGGCCGACCGATCACGTTGCGCGACCTGGCTACCCACGTGTCGGGCCTTCCCTCGATGCCGTCGAATCTCGATCTGCATGCCCGCCCAGATCCGATTGCGGGCTATTCGCCGCAAGACTTCGATCGATTCCTGAACAGCTTCGAACCGGAGCGAGCCCCCGGGGAAAAGTGGTCGTATTCGAACGTCGGTGTCTCGCTGCTCGGGCGGCTGCTCGCCCGGCATGCGGGCAAGGGCTACGAGGAGCTGCTGCGCGAGCGTGTTCTCGAACCACTCGGCCTGCACGACACGGCGATCACTTTGTCGCGCGCACAGGCCAGGCGTGTCGCGCCTGGACTCGACCGCTACGGGGAGCCGGCAACCGTCTGGGAGATGCGGACCCTGCAGGGTTCGGGATCGCTGCGATCGTCGGCCAATGACCTGCTCGAGTATCTCGCCGCAATCCTTGGGATTCGCGAGACGCCGCTGCGCGCTGCGATCGATCTGCAGCTTGCGCAGCGATCTTCCGTGCGCAATACCCAGGCCATTGGCTGGAGCACGCGCACCTTCGATGGGCGCGAAGTCGTCGGACACGATGGTGGCAAGGCGGGTTACCGCTCGATGGTCGTGTTCGATCCGACGAATCGTCGCGGCATCGTGATCCTCGTCAATGCGCGCACCGACGAGCGGCTTGCGCCGATGGCACTGTGGCTGATCAACGGCAAAGCACTGCCGCCACCGACGCCGGCGCCGGCCCCACGAGCGCGAGTCAAGGTGGATCGTGCCACCCTCGCCGCGTACCAGGGCCGTTATCGTTTCGACGACGGACGCGAACTCGCAATCGTTCGCGTGCGCGATCATCTCATCGTCGGTACGCAGTCCGACGGGGCCTCGCCCTTTGCGGCAGCAAGCAGTCGTGAATTCTTCGACCCCAGCGACTTCACCGAGCTCGTCTTCGAAAACGCTGGCAACGGTGCCGCTGTTACGTTCTACGAGAAGGGCCGCACCCAGGGCAAGGGCATCACCGGCAGGCGTGTTTCCGGATCCGACTAGCGACAGCAGGGCAGGGCTACTGGCTGCAGGATCAGGGGCACGCGCTGCCTGAGAACTCCAAATCGTGCCCCCGCTACCAACTTCCTTTGGTCTATTCCGATTATCAGCGACGAAACGCTTGTCGGCGCTTTCGATCCTGCATGTCTCATGATCGAAGAATCCCAGATCGTCATGAAGCTGAGCAGCCAGATCTTCTCTTCTTGATTTGATGCCACTCGCTGACCTGCGAAAGCTCGGCTGAGGATCCTCGATCGTCGACACGCGCTCGCGTGCGCGCGTTCCCAGGCCTGTCCGGACACCTAGTCGTATCCCTGCCGTGCGCTCGTCCTGACTCGGTTCCCCGAATCTCTTTGACCGCTCGATCTTCGATCAAATATATTCCGCGCACTCGGGCACGCGACCATGACACGCGCTGCCGCACGGCCCAGGAAGGGCCGACACATTTCACACCACAGGGAAGGGGGAAGTCATGATTCGCAAACTGTGTTTGGGATTGCTGCTGCTCGCGTCCGCTGCGGCGGCCAACGCCGCCATCAACTTGAGCGCGAGCGCCGGTAACAACCAGGTGTCGCTGGCGTGGTCATACACGGACACCGTCGCCGCGACCCAGGAAGTCTTCCGCGACACCGACTCCAATCCGAGCGGCCGCGTGCGCATCGCCACCATCAGTACCGCCACGCGCAGCTACAGCGATGCATCTGCGTTGAACGGCACTACCTACTGGTACTGGATCAAGAATACCAACAACGGCACGATCACCAATTCGAACGCCGCGTCCGCGACGCCGACCGCCCCTAACCCGGGCCCGGGCACCGGTGCGTACACGCCGGTGACGACCCAGTACGTCTACCGCAACATCACGACCACCAACGCGGTGTTCAGTGATTCCGCGCATTTCCGCGTCTACTTCGGCGCAGATGGCAGGGATGCGAGCGGCATCCTGGGCCACAACACCCAGGCGCAAGTGACGCAGGTGCTCGACTTCCTGGAAGCAGCGTATGCCTACTGGGTCGTGCAGCGCGGCTTCCGTTCGCCGGGCCGTCCGGTGAATGGCCGTCCCGGTGGGCCGTTCAAGATGAACGTCTACGCCACCAACGATCTCAACGCCGGCGGCGCCATGGGTTTCGACGGCAACGCCGGTTTGCCGTACCTGGTCGTCCATACCAATCAGATGAGCGCCGTCAACGTGTACGTGCACGAGTTCGGCCATTGCATCACGCTCTCCGAGTTCTTCTGGGTGAACAAGAGCAACACCGGTGCCTGGTGGGAGACGCTGGCCCAGTGGCACACGGATCAATTCGTCGCCTTTTCCTCGCAGCACGCGACCACGGCGGCGCGGTATGGGCGTGCGACCTCGAGCACGATCATCAATCTCAACAGCACCATCAGCCAGTCGTTCCTGACGCTGGTGCATGCGAACAACCGCTATGAGGCGTGGCCGTTCTTCGCCTACCTCAACGCCAATCCGGACGGCTATGCGGGCCTCGGCGACACCGCGATTCGCTCCATGTATCGCGCGCATCAAGGCAACGAGACGCCGCTGCAGACGGTCGCGCGCATGACGTCCACGCCGTGGCAGCGCGTGGTCGGCCAGTACTGGGCACGCATGGCGTACCTGGACATCAATCACACGCTGGCGCGGCAACGACTGCTGTCTTCCATCAACAACGCCACGTTCCGCGCCAACTCGTACCGCAACCTGACGTCCGTCGGCAATCTCACGTATCGCGTGATCCCGGCGCGTCAGCCGATGTACGGCGGCGCCAACATCAACCCGCTCACTGTGACCGCCGACGGCAACATCAGTATCGACGTCAACAACCTCGGCAACGGCCTGACGGACAGCAACTTCACGGCCACCCTCGCGATCCGCACGACGGCGACGAACGCCGTGCGGTACGTGCAGTTGAACAACGCGGGCAACGGCACGGCGTTCATCGGCGCCGGCGAAGAAGCGAGCCTGGTCGTCGCCAACACGCCGAACAACCTGATCACCTACGATGCGTTCGCGAGCACCGGGACGGCGGCGGAGCTGCGCGGCTTGAACTACGAGGTGTTGATCGTCGGTGCACGGCCGCGCGATCTGTGACGCCACGACACCGGTAAGACGAAGGCCCGGAGCGAATGCTCCGGGCCTTTTTGTAACCGCGCCGACTCCGACTCGATTACCCCATTGGGGAGTTGCGGGCGCAGGCGAAGCACGCCCCGCTGTCACCTTCTTCGGTCCATTCCACGCTCATCGAATGCAATTTTCTCGAGACGGAAACCATTTTCCTGTCGCTGCGGGAAATTGCGTGCGGCCAAGCCTTCGACATTGACCAAGGCCGGGAAAATCGAAACACTTGTCCGCAGCGAGTCGGGATGCGGGGAGCGTGGAGGGCAGGGTGGCTCGACAGCCGGCGGATGCGGTGGCGTTGCAGCGCGGGTCGGATCCCGGGAGGCAGGGCAAGCCAGTGCCACCGAAGCGCAGCAACGCCTCACGCCTGTTCGGTCACGACATATTCGTCTCCTTCGCGCTCGGCCCGCCTCCTCGCGGCACGCACAGCTATGCCTCGGACCTCGCACGCCGGCTGCGTGAGCGCGACTTCGCGGTCTTCTTCAGCGAGGACGAAGCTCCGCCCGGCGAGCAACTCGACAGCACGCTGCGCCGTGCGCTGCACCGGTCGAAGACGCTGGTCGTCGTTGCCAATCGCGGCACGCTGCAAGAGCCGCGTTGGGTGCGTACGGAAGTGGAAGAATTCAGGAGTCGCCACCCGACGCGACCCATCATCCCGATCAGCGTCGATGGCGCGCTCCAGGATCCGGCGCTCGCTGCCGAGGCACAGCAATGGCTGAAGTTCCAGGACCGAATCTGGCTGGATGAATCCCGGGAAGCCGCCGCGAACGGTATCGCAAGCGAAGCGCTGGTCGAACGCCTGGCGATGGCGCCGGCCCGGCTCAAGTCGAACGTTGGCTGGCGCTGGGTCGTCCGCGGCATCGTCGCCAGCCTGGCGATGTTGGCGATCGCGCTGGCATTCGCCACCAAGATGGCCAACGACAGTGCCGAGCGCGCACGTGCCGAGTTGCGCCGCGCGGTCTCGTTGCGGCTGGTCGCAGAAGGGCAGGACATGCTGTCCGGAACGCGCGCCGGAGGAGATGAACGCGCCTTGTTGCAACTACTCGCCGCGAGCCGCATCGCGCCGGGCGCGCAGGTGGATGGCGCGCTGCTCGCCGCGCTGGTGGAGCGTCGGGATCTGCTCAAGCTCATTCCGGTCGGCGTGCCCGTCCACGCCATTGCACCGAGTGCCGACGGTCGCCGGATCATATCCGGCGGCGGATATGCACTGACCCATGGAAAGATCGACGACGATTCACTTCGCTCGTGGGAGACCGCGACGGGAAAGCAGATCGGCGCACCGTTCGAGGGGCACGAGTCCCTGGTGCTGAGCATCGCCTTCAGCGGCGACGGCACTCGCATCGTGTCCGGCAGCGCGGACCATACCGTACGCCTCTGGAATCCGGATTCGGGACAGGCCGTCGGTGCGCCGCTCGCAGGGCACGAGAGCGCGGTGACCAGCGTGGCCTTCAGCCCGGATGGCAAACGCATCGTTTCCGGTAGTCAGGACAACACTCTGCGCTTATGGGATGTGAAATCCGGCGAGGTCATCGGCACGCCGCTGCAGGGGCACGGGACCGGCGTGAGCAGCGTCGCTTTCACCTCCGACGGCTCACGCATCGTCTCGGGCAGCCTCGATAGGAGCGTGCGCTGGTGGGACGGCAGAACCGGCGCGGCCATGGGCGAGCTGGTCGCAGCGCCGCTTCCGGTAACGAGTTTGGCTTTGAGCCCCGACGACCGCCGCATCGTCTCGGCGATGTATACCCCCGGGGGATCGAGCGATGTGTTCACGCCCGCGATCCTGCAGGTTTGGGATGCCAGGACCGGACAGCCCATCGGAGCTCCGATGGGAGGACACACCAACCCAGTACGCACGGTCGCCTTCAGTCCCGACGGAAGTCGCATCATCTCCGGTAGTGAGGACCTCACCCTGCGCCTGTGGGACGCCTCGACGGGCCAGCCTCTCGGGCGGCCGCTGCAAGGGCACAGCGGGTCCATAAACAGCGTCGCGTTCAGCCGCGATGGCACCCGCATCTTCTCGGGCGGCGAGGACGGCACGCTGCGCGTGTGGAACGCCGACATCGACGCACCCATCGGGACCGTGCTGGAAACGCATTCGACCTGGCTGTCGAGCGTGGCGTTCAGCCCGGACAGCCACCGCGTTGCTGCGGGCGGCCTCGACGGCACAGTGCGGGTGTGGGATCCGCGGACGCGTCAGCAAATTGCTGCGCCCCTCGAACGGCACGACAACATGGTCACGTCGATCGCGTTCAGCCCCGACGGAAGTCGCATCGTTTCCAGCAGCACGGACGGCACGCTGCGGCTGTGGAATTCCAACACCGGCCGAAGCATCGGCGAGCCCCTGCGAGGCCATATCGGCGCCGTGACCCAGGGCGTCTTCAGCCCTGACGGAAGCCGCATCGTCTCCACCAGCACTGCCGTGCACAGAAGCAGCACCGACTACGATCTGCGTCTGTGGGATGCGAGGACAGGCAGTGAAGTGGTCGCGTCTTTCCGGGGACTCGAGGGACCCGTGACGAAAGTCGGTTACAGCTCCGACGGTCGTCACATCATCGCGGTGGCGAACGGCGAGCAGCGCCTGTGGGACGCCGACACCTACGAGCCCGCCGGCGTGCGGCCGGAGGGCGCGCCGCTGGAATTCGACGAGCGAGTGGTGCCGGGCGTCGTTGCCTTCAGCGCCGATGCCAGCCGCGCACTGTCCGGCAGCCGGGACGGCACGCTGCGCCTGTGGGACACGGCGACCGGCGAGCCGATCGGCTTGCCGATGACGGGACACACGGCGGAAGTAGCGAGCGTGGCCTACAGTCCTGATGGCCGCTACCTGGCTTCAGGCGGCGAGGACGATACCTTGCGCCTGTGGCCGGGACCCGCCGGCTGGCCGCGCGAGCTGTGCGCCAAGCTGACCCGCAACATGAGCCGGAAGCAATGGCGCGAATGGGTGTCGCCGGAGATCGAATACGTCTGCCAGTGCGCAGACCTGCCCGTCGCGCTCGACGATGCCACGCCTGGAGCCCCCGTCGAACTGTGTCCGAGATGAATCGTGGCTCCTGGCAGTCGAATTTCCCGCTCGACGCCGGTTCGATCTCGTTGCGATCACTCGTGCCGCAACGCGTCGATGGGCGCGAGGTTCGCCGCACGCCGCGCCGGCAGAATCCCAAACACCATGCCGACGAACGCGGAGAACCCCGTTGCGCCCACGATGGCCCACCACGGCACCGCGGGCGGCGGGAAGTGCGGGATCAGGCTCGCCGCGAGGATGCCTAACAACCATCCGATCCCGATGCCGATGATGCCGCCGATCACTGCGAGCACCATGGCCTCGATGAGGAACTGCATGAGGATGAAATTGCGCGGGGCGCCCAGGGCCTTGGCGATGCCGATCTCGCGGGTGCGCTCCGTCACCGACACCAGCATGATGTTCATGATCCCGACGCCGCCCACCAGCAGCGAGATGCCGACCACCGCGGAGATGACCAGCGTGATGGTGCCGGACACGCGCTCGATGGTCTCGGCGATGGTCTGCGACGACTCCACCTTGAAGTCGTCGGAATCCTCGGGGCCTATCTTGTGCGCCCGGCGCAGCAGCGCGGTGATGCGGCTCGTGACGTCCTTGACCGCATCCAGGTCGTCGACGGTGACCATGATCACCATGTCGGGCTCGCGGTTCGGGCCGGCGAGCGCCCGTCCGGTCTCGAACGGGATGACGACGTAGTTGTCCATGCTCTGCCCGAACATGTCCCCGCGCGCCTCCATGACGCCCACGATCTTGAACCACTCGCTGCCCAACTGGATGAACGTGCCGACGGGGTTTTCCGGTAGTTTGAGATCGGTACGGGCCTGCTCGCCGAGCACGACGACGCGGCGGCGCGACTCGTTGTCGCTGTCGGTGATGAAGCGGCCGACGCGGGGGTAGGCCTGGTTGGAGAGCTGAAACCAGCTGGTGGTCGCGAGCACCGGCGCGCCCGAGGTGTTGCTGCCATTGCGCACGCCGCCCGGCACGTTGAGCCCGGTCCTCGGCGTGACGTTGCTGATGCCCGCGACCCGCAGTTTCACCAGCTCGAGATCGGCCGGCCGGATCCGGTTCCACTTGCCGATCATCCGGTCTTCCTGGGAGGTCTCCGAGTGGATGATCAGCGTATTGCCGCCGATTCCCTGGAGCTCGTTCATCACCGACTGCGTCAGACCCTGCAGCAGCGACACGATGCAGATGACCGACGCCACGCCGATGATGACGCCGAGCATGGTGAGGAAGCTGCGCATGCGGTGCGAGCGGATGCTGGCGAGCGCGGAGCGCACGCACTCCTGCACCGCGTACATGAACGCCTGCAGCCGGTTGCCCTCGTCGATGGGAGCGTCGTCGCTCATGCGTGGGCCGCCTGCGCCTGCTCGCGATCCTCGACGATGCGGCCGTCGTGCAGCCGTACCACGCGCCGGCAGTATTCGGCGATCGCCGGATCGTGCGTGACGATGATGATGGTCATGCCGTCCGCGTGCAGGTCGCCGAAGACGCCCATGATCTCGCGCGCGGTCTTGCTGTCGAGGTTGCCCGTGGGCTCGTCGGCCAGCAGCACGTTCGGGCGGCCGACCAGCGCCCGCGCGATGGCCACGCGCTGCCGCTGGCCGCCGGACAGCTCGTTGGGCTTGTGCAGGACGCGTGCCTCCAAGCCGACGCGCGCCAGTGCCGCATGCGCGCGTTCGCGCCGCACGGCGGGCGCGAGGCCGCGATAGATCAGCGGCTGCGCGACGTTGTCGGCGATGGTGGTGCGCGGCATCAGGTAGTAGCTCTGGAAAATGAAGCCTATCTTCCGGTTGCGCACGCGCGCGAGCTGGTCTTCGGAGAGCCCGGCCACCGCCTCGCCGTCGAGCGTGTACGTGCCGGCGGTGGGCAGATCCAGGCAGCCGAGCACGTTCATCATCGTCGACTTGCCCGAGCCCGAAGGGCCGATGAGCGCCACGTATTCGTTGCGCGCGATGCTCAGGTTGATGTCGGCCAGCGCGACGAGCTGGGTGCTGCCCATCTGGTACGTCTTGCCGATGCCGCGCAGCTCGATCACGCCAGGCTACTGCTTCGCCGCGGCGGCGTTCTTGACGTTGATGTTCACCTTCTCGCCGTCGCGCAGGAACAGCAGCGTCTTCGCGGGACCGACGATGATCTGCTCGCCTTCCTTCAATCCGGCGGTGACGGCGATGTAGCTGTCGTCGGCGACGCCGGTGGTGACGGTGCGCTTGACCGCGCGTCCGCCGGTATGGACGAACACGCTGGCGAGAGACTTCTCCGCCTTGGACGATTTGTCGGGGTTGTCCTCGTAGCGCAGCGCCTGCACCGGCACGGCGAGCACTTTCGCGTCGCCGCCGGCGCCCGTGACCACTTCCGCGCGGCAGCTCATGCCCGGATGGAAGATCACGCCCGCGGTGTTGGCGAGCCGTATGCGTACCGGGTAACTCTTGTTCTGCCCGGCCTGCTGCCGCGGCGCGATGGCCACCTGGTCGACCTTGCCCGATAAGGTCTTGTCCGGAAAGGCCGCGGGCACCACGCGCGCCTCCGCGCCCACCTTGACGCGCGCGATGTCGGTTTCGTCGACATTGATCTCCGCATCGATGCTGGTGGTGTCGGCCACGTCGACCAGCACCGAGCCCGAGATGCCGGAGAAACTCGGCACCGCGGTCTGGCCCACCTTGACGTAGATAGCCGTCACCTTGCCGTCGAGCGGCGAGCGGATCTCGGTCTTGGCGAGCTGCTCCTCGGCCTGGCTCAACTGCGCCAGCGCCTGGGAGAGCTGCTCGCGGCTGGTGCGCAGGTCCACCTCGGTGAGATCGCGCGCGGAGGTGAGATCCTGCAGGCTGTTGGCATCGACCATGCCGTTCGCCTTGAGCGCCTCGAAGCGCTTCACCTTCGTCACCTGCGCGTCGAAATCCACCTGGCCGCGCTCGATCCGCAGCCGTGCCTGTCGCACCTGCGCCTTGCTCTGTTCGATGGCGGCCCGCGGCAGCTTCGGATCGAGACGCATGAGGAGCTGGTCGCGCACGACCTGGTCGCCTTCCTCCACCAGTATTTCCTGGACGCGCCCCGTGACCTCCGGGGCCAGTGTCACCTGGCTTTCATAGGTCAGGGTTCCCGATGCGAGCACGGTCGGGCTCAACGCGTGCGTGGTTGCGGGCTCCACGTCCACGGCCTTGTTGGCATCGCTGCGCGACAGCTTCATCGCGACGGGTATCGCGATGAGCGCGACCAGGGCGCCCACCACGATCCATTGTTTGCGGGTCATGATTGGTGGCTACCGGAAGGCGAAGAACGACCAGATGGCATAGACGCAGACCCAGGGCAGCAGCGCGACGGTGGCGCTGAAGGCCCAGGAACGCTGACTCCAGGTGCGAACGCCGATGATCATGAGCGCCCAGCTCAAGAATGCCGGAATGGCCACTGATTCGAGCAGCGCGTATTGACGGCCGCCGATGGGTGCGTGAAACACCAGCTCGTTGAGCGACAGGGGTTGCAGCACGCTCGGGGCCATCTGCGGGGTATCGCTGAGGAGCAGCAGGATCGCGGCGACCACGCTCCCCAGCAACGCGGGCATCGAACTCCAGGCGGCGAGCGAGAACCAGTGTTTGAAGCCCTGGGGAAGCTTCGTAACCTTTGCGGCCAGGAGGAAATACAAGGCTTCCAGCAGGAAGACCACCGGAAGGGCAATGCAGGTGCCGATCACGGCGGTCACCATGAGGGTCTTCCGGCTGTACATGGCCATGGCGGCGGCGCGCTTGTGCTCGTCGAGCTGTTGGATATCCGGGTTGTTGGAGAACAGGAGGTCTTTCAACCAGTCGATGTCCACCACGCTG
>JBIOZI010000280.1:0-10557 GCA_044871085.1 Steroidobacteraceae bacterium
GCGCGCCGGCGCCGCCGCCGATCGCGAATTTCCTGGCCCATGCCGAGCGCTACGTCGACACGGTGGAACCCGCGATTCGCTTCCTGCAGCGCCGCGACCCGAGCTTGGCGCTGCGCATCGTCGGGCGCGAGTTTCTCCCCGAAGGCCCGCGCTTCGCTCATCTAAGCCCGCCGCCGACTGCCGAGCTCACGGCGATCGACGAGCAGTTGCTCTCGGCGTTCGGCACGCTCGGCACGACCGAGCAGGCCCGTTATCTCGCGAGTCTCTACGTCGACGACCTCGCCGACGTTTGGCGCGACGGAATAGACCCGCGCTTCGAGCTCGCGCGCTACGGCGAGCGGCTCGCCGCGAGTGCGGCCTCGTTCGACCCGCTGCAGTCGGCGCTCGACGCAGAGCCGACGATCGTCGACGAGACGCTCGACGAGATCACGCGCGAGCTCCTCGCCGCGCACCGGCCCGACGTCGTCGCCGTCACCGCGCCGTTCCCGGGCAACGTGTATGGCGCGTTTCGCATCGCGCGCGCGGTCCGCGCCGCGGCGCCCAAAGCCACGCTCGTGCTCGGCGGCGGCTGGGTGAACACCGAGCTGCGCTCGCTGCGCGACCCGCGCGTCTTCGACTACTTCGACTACGTGACGCTCGACGACGGCGAGCGGCCGCTGCTCAACCTGCTCACGCGGCTCGCCGGCCGCGCCGCGCCGCTGGTGCGCACCTATCTACGCAAGGACGGCGCGGTGGCGCTCGAAACGGACGCGACCCAGCACGACTTCGCCGCCAGGGACACGGGCATCCCGACCTACGACGGACTGCCGCTCGACCAGTACGTCTCCATCCTCGAGATGCTGAACCCGATGCACCGGTTCTGGTCGGACGGCCGCTGGAACAAGATCACCCTGGCGCACGGCTGCTACTGGAAGAAGTGCTCGTTCTGCGACGTCTCGCTGGATTACATCGGCCGCTACGACAAGCCCGGCACGGACATCGTCGTGCAACGCATCCGCGCGCTGATCGCCGAGACCGGCGAGACCGGCTTCCACCTGGTGGACGAGGCCGCGCCACCCGCCGGCCTGCGCTCCCTGGCCCGGCAGTTGATCGCCGAGAAGCTCAGCATCACCTGGTGGGGCAACATCCGCTTCGAGAAGACCTTCACGCCCGAGCTGTGCAAACTACTCGCCGCCGCCGGCTGCGTGGCCGTGAGCGGCGGCCTCGAGGTGGCTTCGAACCGGCTGCTCGAGCTCATGAAGAAAGGCGTCACCGTCGAACAGGTGGCGCGCGTCACGCGCGCGTTCACCGGCGCCGGCATCATGGTGCACGCCTACCTGATGTACGGCTTTCCCACCGAAACCGAGCAGGACACCATCGATGCGCTCGAGCGCGTGCGCCAGCTGTTCGCGGCCGGCTGCATCCAGTCCGCTTACTGGCACCGTTTCTCGGCGACGGCGCATTCACCCATCGGGCTGGCGCCTCACGACTACGGCATCACGCTGCGGCCGCCCGCGGACATCGCGTTCGCGCACAACGACGTGGCGTTCGACGACCCCACGGGCACGGACCACGACTACCTGGGAGCCGGACTGCGCAAGGCCCTCTATAACTACATGCACGGCATCGGCATCGACGCCGACGTGCGCGAGTGGTTCGAGCCGCGGCCCGGACACCACGCACGCCGGGCGCGCAACGGCGGTGGCAGGCGGCGCGCGCACTCTTCCGTGCCGCGCACCACGGTGCCGCCAGACCTCATAGAACGCAGCCTCCTCGAGAGCAATCGCATCGAACGCGGCAGGGGCTGAGCACAGTTGCTGATCGCGTTCAACAAGCCGTTTGGAGTCGCCTGCAAATTCCGCCCCGAGCCGGGCAAGGCCACGCTCGCCGATTTCATAAAGGTTCCGGATGTCTATCCAGCCGGCCGGCTCGATACCGACAGCGAAGGCCTGGTGCTGCTGACGGACGACGGCGTATTGCAAACACGCATCTCCGAGCCGCGCCACAAGCTCGCGAAGGTGTACTGGGTGCAGGTGGAAGGCCTGCCCACCGAAGCGGCGCTGGCGCAGCTTCGCAGCGGCGTGGACATCGGCGACGCCACCACGCAGCCGGCCGAGGCGCGGCTCCTCGACGAGCCCGCCAACCTCTGGCCGCGCGATCCGCCGATCCGCCACCGCGCGAAGATTCCGACGGCGTGGATCGAGCTGACGCTGCGCGAGGGCAAGAACCGCCAGGTGCGCCGCATGACCGCGCGCGTCGGCTTCCCCACGTTGCGCCTGGTGCGTGCGGCCATCGGCCGCATCAGTGTGAGCGGCACCGCGCCCGGCACGTGGCGCGAAGTGGACGCGGACGCACCGTGGTCGGCGCGCTGAGGCTCGAGCGCAGCGCTACGAATCCGCTGCCCAGGGCTGCGTCTCGTACACCTTCTCGACCCGTGCACCGTAGTCGGACACCACCGCCGCATCGATGTCGTTGTAGAGCGTGGCCACGTGGCGCACGGCTGCGTCCGCCGGCAGATTCGCGCTGATCCGCTTGAGCATGAGCGCGCCGGCGCGGATGTTGTGCTCGGGCTCGCTCAATGCCTCGCGATCGCCGAAGGCATCGCCCCAGTAGTCCACGTTCACGTTCATGGGACGAATCGACCGGTTGGCGCCGATGAGCTCGAGCGGCGCATCGTAGTAGCCGTGCGTCGTCTCGACGTACAGGACGGCGCGGATCAGGCGGGCATCGACCCCCACTTCGCGTGCCGCGCGCTCGATCTCGGCCGAGTGCCGCGCGACTTCCGAGAACAGCGAGAGTTCATAGATGGGCGCCGCGCCATCGGCGTCGGGATTCTCTGCGACGGCGAACCGGCAGTCGGTGAGCCCCTGCTCGATGCACTGCTTGCGCGTTTCGACCGTCATGGCGCGCAGCGTCTCAGACCGACTTGAGCTTCTCGGCGATCAGCGGCGAGATGGTGTCCGTGTCCTGGTCGAGCATCCACAGCATCTTTTCATAGCTGCTGAAGAGCTCCGACACGATGCCCTGCGCGAGCGAGCAGTTGTGCGTCACCAGGTGCAACGCGAGGTCGTACGCCATCTTGCCGCGCAGTACACCTTTGTCCTCCTTGTTGACCGCGCGATAGAGCTGACGCGCGGCCATCGGCACCGTGCCCAGGACTGGCACGGCACCAACGGCTTTGCGGTGATATTTCTTGTTCTTCTGCTCGATCGCGTACGGCAGCACATCCGATCCGATGCGCGCGTGCGCCATCAGGTCGCTGTCACCCTCGGTGTCCGGCGGAATGAAACAGGAGTACTCGCGATGCCGCTGGTAGATCTTCTCCAGCCCGTCGCGGTGCGCCTTGCTGCTCTTCGCGGCGACCACCGATTTCGCGGCCGCGCCGAGCGTCGCGAGCCCACCGACCACGACGATGCCGATGCCCGTGGCCGATGCTGCGGCCGCACCGGTCGCCAATGCGATCGCGCCGGTACCCGTGGCCGTGGTGCCGGCGCCGATGCCCGGGCCCGCCGCATCCAATGCCTTGCTGGCGACTTTTTTCGCGCCCTTCTTCAGCGCGGAGGCGGGAGCCTTCTTGTTAGAGGCGGCATCCGGAGCGGGCTTCGGCCAGCGTGACTTCACATTCGGGGGAATGATGCTTCTCCTCGCCCGTAGTTGTTTGTTTGGAGGAGCTTACCCGCACCCTGGATTGCGCGCGAGAGTGCGCGCGCGGATCTCGCTTGTTAGCGCTGGTCTTAAGACTGTAGTCCTAAGACCTGCCGGCGGTGCGCCCGCTATTGCGCGCGCTCGTGCCTCGAGAACACCAGGCTCCACACCGGACCGAACACGAACCACAGGATGACCGAGCCGAAGGCGACACGAAACCAGAGCCGCAGCTCGCGGGTCGCGGCCTCATCGTCGATGTAGGCCATGAGGCCGATCAGCAGCACCAGCGTGATCACCCATGCCACGATGGCCCGCAGCCACAGCAGCAGCTCATGGCGCACCGCGGCCCAGCCCCGGGACGGCGGCGGCTGCGGCGGTGGCCCACCCGCGAAGCGATGCGCGAAACGCGCATCGGCCCATCGAACTACCAGCGAGCCGAAGGCCACGGTGAATCCCACGTACGCCGTTGCCAGGCCGTGCGCGAACGTCGCGGGCCTGCCATCGCGCAGATCCAACGCCGTGAGCACCAGCAGCAGGAGGTCGACGCCCGGCAATGCCAGCAGCAGCCAACGGCTGAATGCCTCCAGTCTGAACAGGTAGCGCACGACGAGCGCCGCGCCGAGCACCACCCAGAACGCGACTTCGCAGCCGATGATCAGCCAGTAGAGGTAGGTGGAGTCGTTCGACATCGTTGGCCGCGCGCGAAGCTCGCGCTGACTGCTCTCTCAGTCCTCGATGGTTGTCAGGCCAGGCCCAGTTTGCGAACCTGGCTTTCGAGCTCGGCGGCTGAGCTCCACGGCAGGATGGGCGAGCTCTGCCGCTCATCGGGCGGGTGGTCCGGCAATCCATCCGACCAGCCGCCCTGCCCGACAAGCGGCAACAGCGGGCGCTTGTGCAGCCACGCCAAACAAACTTCCGAGATGGTGCCCGCGCGCCCGCCGATGACGATGCAGGCATCGCCGGCAAGCGCCATCAGCAGATTGCGCGCGTCACCCATGCCACAGGGGATCACCACCGTTGCCGGCCAATCCGCCGGCGGCATCTGGTCCGGCGGGATGATGCTCACCACCAGCCCGCCAGCGGCCACCGCGCGCTCGGCCGCGACGCGCGTGGCAGCGCTGCCACAGCCGCTGACCACCGTCACGCCCAGACTCGCGAGCAGCGCTCCGGCCTCACCCGCGAGGTCGTATGCGGCAGACCCTTCTTCTGCGCTGCCCAGGATGCAAACCTGTGGGCGTCGATTGCCGGTTTTCATGGTTTCGAAGCCTACGATGCCGGCGGTCCGCGAGGAATGCCCGCGCGCCGCCAGGCGCGGCGGACATAAGCCCTCAGGCCCCCAGAAAGGCGTGCAATCCGCGCCGCAGCCCCTACACTCTCGGCCCCGCCCGCCCCCTCCGAGCTCCTTCCGATGACCACCGATACCGAAGCCGTCCTGTTCAGCGATCTGGGCCTCTCGGATGCCGTGGTCCGCGCCGTGAAGAGCATCGGCTACGAGTCCGCCTCGCCCATCCAGGCGGCCACCATCCCGGCCATGCTCGAGGGCGCGGACATCCTCGGCCAGGCGCAGACCGGCACCGGCAAGACCGCGGCCTTCGCGCTGCCCATCCTCTCGCGCATCGACATGAAGAAGCGCGTGCCGCAGGCGCTGGTGATGGTGCCGACGCGCGAGCTGGCCATCCAGGTGGCCGAGGCGTTCCAGAAATACGCCGCCGGCTCGCCCGCCTTTCACGTGCTGCCTATCTACGGCGGGCAGAGCTACGTGCCGCAGCTGAACGCGCTCAAGCGCGGCCCGCAGGTCATCGTCGGCACGCCGGGCCGCATCATCGACCATCTCGACCGCCGCACGCTGCAGCTGGACGACATCCGCGTCGTGGTGCTCGACGAAGCGGACGAGATGCTCGACATGGGCTTCGCGGATGCGATGGAGGCCATCCTCTCGCAGACGCCGAAGGAAAAGCAGGTGGCGCTGTTCTCCGCCACGATGGCGCCCAACATCCGCCGCATCGCGCAGACTCATCTCAAGAATCCGCGCGAAGTCGTCATCAAGGGCAAGTCCGGCACCGCCGCGAACATCAAGCAGTCGTTCTGGATGGTGAGCGGCCTGCACAAGCTCGACGCGCTGACGCGCATCGTCGAGGTGGCGGACTTCGACGCCATGCTGGTGTTCGTGCGCACCAAGCAATCCACCGTGGACCTGGCCGAGCGGCTGCAGGCGCGCGGCTTCGCGGCCGAGGCGCTGAACGGCGACATCCAGCAGTCGCAGCGCGAGAAGACGGTGAACCGGCTGAAGGACGGGAAGATAGACATCCTGGTCGCCACCGACGTGGCGGCGCGCGGCCTGGACGTGAAGCGCATCACGCACGTCGTCAATTTCGACGTGCCCTACGACACCGAGTCGTACGTGCATCGCATCGGGCGCACGGGCCGCGCCGGGCGCAGCGGCGAGGCCATCCTGTTCATCGCGCCGCGCGAGCGCAACTTGCTGCGGCTCATCGAGCGCGCGACGCGCCAGACCATCGAGCCGCTGAGCCTGCCCACCGTCGACGACGTGAACAGCCGGCGCCTGGCGAAGTTCAAGGCCCGCATCGGTGAGGCGCTCGCCGCGACGCCCGCGGATTTCTATCGCAAGGCGATTCAGGAAGTCGCGGTCGAAACCGGCGCGGACCTGCTGAGCGTCGCCGCGGCGGTCGCCTCGCTGGTCGAAGGCGGCGCCCCCGTGGCCTCCGCTGCGAACACGCAGACGTACGCATCGCCGAAGTTCGACCGGGACCAGGACGACGCGCCGCGCAAGCCGCGCCGCGAGCACGAGCCGGCCGCCGACCTGCCGCCGGTATCGGACGGCGGCTACGCGTTCGAAGACGACGGCAAGCAGATCACCTGGCGGCTCGCGGTGGGCCGCAACCACGGCGCGCAGCCGGGCAACATCGTCGGCGCGATCGCCAACGAGGCGCGGCTCGCGGGCCCGCAGATCAACGGCGTCGACGTGCGGCCTAACTATTCTCTGGTCCGGCTGCCGGCGAACCTGCCGAAGGCCGTCATCGACCGGCTGTCGAAGGTGCGCGTGCGCGGGCAGGCGCTGAACCTGGAAGCGGGCGACGGCCCGTCAGAGACGCCGCACGGCAAGCCGAAGGCGTTTGGCAAGCCCAAGCCGTTCGGCAAGCACAAGTCGTTCGGCAAGGGCGCAAAGCGCCGAGACTGACACGCCCCGTCGCCGTCTCGATTGCATCCTCATGGATGCAATTCGCTGGCGCGCAACATGGCTCTATCTACCGCGTGTCTTCGCCCAGACCGCGAGAGTCAACAGCACGCCCGCGGCGAACAGAGTTCCAAAGATGTGCTTGTTGTATCGGGCGAGCCACAGAGGCAGGTAGATATCGAAGTTGTCGCGCCGGTCATCGGTGTAGCGCGCGGCCACGGCCGTGAGCGGACATCGAAATCCGTTGGCGAGCAGCACGGCCACCTCGACGAACACCACGGCAATCAGAATGAGCGCCGTGGAAAATCGCCGCTGCCATGCAACGACGGGCAGTGCGAGGATGCAGCCTGCAAACAGCGCCCAAGCCGCCGTGTGCGCGAGCTTCACCGCATGCAATGCCGCGCGACGCTCGATCATGGCTTGCCTGCGGCACGCGCGAGGCGGCCATATGCCCAGAGTGTCGCCGGGATGAGCACGAGCAACGCAGCGGTCATTTCCCAAAGATTCAGCGAGGACGCGGGTTCCCGAAGCGGCGCGGCGGGGCCCGATGCCGCCTGCCACTCGGCTCGACCGGAGAGCCACAGGGCCAGGTTCGAGTACAGATTGCCGCCGGTGTGCAGCACCACCGCGGGCAGGATCGACCTGGTGAGATAGGTGACCGCGCCGTAAATGGCGGCAACCGTCACGTAGTACGGCCACAGCATGAGCGTGAAATCCAGGTGCGCGACCGCGAACATGGTTCCGGTGATGAGTATGGCTGCGAACAATCCGTACGCACGTTCGATTGGCCCCTGCATGTAGCCGCGAAACGCCGCTTCTTCCACGACGCCGGCGATGGGCGCCGCCGCAATGAGGAGGCTCACCGCCGTGAGCGCCGGAATCGTCCTCAGCTCGGCAATCTGCTGCTGGGGCAAGTCGACGAACCGATTCAGTAGTTGGAGCCCGACGACCAGGGCGACGATGCCGAGGGTGCCGGCCAGGAGCGCCCAGGCCCACACGTGGAGCGGTAATGCCTTGGCGCGAAGACTGGCGCGTCTGAACTGCGCGTTCGAAGCGGGCGGCCCCGCGCCCTGCAGATATCGCCAGAAGAGCCAGAGATAGACGGCGACGACGGGAACCGCCCAAGGTAGTTCGGGGTGGAATTTCAGGTTGGCGGCGAAGAGAAGATTCCTGGGAATCGTCCCGGCCAGGGTGACGAGCAGGCCGAGCAGAATCGCCTGGATGACCACGCTCGAGCGCGGAGTCAGGTGTCGGTGCTGTGCATCTTCCATGGCACCTGACCCACTACATTCCCGCATCGACAAATGCCGCTGCCGCAAGTACGGCGACGGTGCAAGCGATCGAAATCGGCAAACGAACGATGCGCCTGTTGTGAAGCGCAACCAGCAGCAGACCAAACGGCACGAGCCACACCACGCCCAGAACGAACCCCAAGAGCAGTTGCGAACGGCGCAACGAGATCAAAGCATAGATCGCGGGAGCCAGCGCCGCGAAAGCGGTTGCGAGAACGATCTTGTCACCGAAGAGGTGAAACCACCACGAGCGCGAATTGCCGGCTTGCATTGCTACTCTTCCAGAAAACGCGAACGCAGTTTCGGCGTCGGGACCATGCATGCCCCCGTCCTTCCGAACCAACCATAGCGATTGCGCGCCACCACATCGTAGATCCAATTGCGGATCGGCCTTGGGATAACCCGTACGATCGCCAAGAGCTTCCAGGGGTTCTTGAGTTGCCGGACAACCCGAATGGCCGCGTCGGATCTCACGTAGGGCCGGCCATCGGCTATCAGTACGAAGGTCTTCGCGTCCTCGGGCGAGAAGCCAAAGGTTTTCAACAATCTCGCGCCGGCTGGAGACTGCAGGGGCGCGAACTGGAAATGCGGCGCGGCTTCGTGTCGCAGGATGAACTGAACCGAGTGAGTGCAGAGGTTGCATACGCCGTCGAAGACCACGATGTCCGCCATCAATGCGTGCGCGCCAGCGGGATGTCAGTGGGTAGCATCGGCAATGCCATCGATCCCCGATGCGCGCAGCTCGAGCGTGCATCGATTGCAGTGCTGCAAACCTCGCACTGGAAACTCGTGGCATTCCGGCGTGGCGCACTTGCGACTCGTATCGAGCCCCGCATCGAACTCCGGGAAGTGCTCCCGCCGAATTGCACGATCGTCATGACTCGCCCATCCCACGGGCGATTGGATCTTCACGCAGATCTGCGGCCAGGAAATGCGCATTCTCACTCTGCCCTGCATGCCATCGGCCTGCCAGTGCTGTCCACAGGCGTTGCATTTGTACAGGGCAATCCATGCGAACGGGCCATCACATGCCGGATGTGCCTTGGAGCCAACCGGAGTCCAATCCTTGCACGGCAATTTCGCTGCTGACCCGAGCACCACCGCCTGGCTCGATGCGCATCGACATCGGGATTGGGACTTCGGGGGTCCCATCTACTGCGCTGCCCGCCAACGATTGCGCTGAGCGCCGGAATTTCGGAGGCGCAAGCCCGACACCTCATCGGACACGCGGGCGCAACAGACGCTTATCAGGCGACAGCGCATGCTCAGGATTTCCGCCGATCGGCGATGTGCCACAGCACCCCGGTGCGATCCGTGATAGAGAGAGAGAGAGAGAGAGAGAGAGAGAGAGAGAACGCGAGTCTCCGCTACCACGTCTGCGCTCCAGCGAGATGTAGACGTCCCGTTGATATGTTATCCAGCGGACGGCATCTCTGCGTAGATGCGATTAACAGCACTAATCGTCTGGTTCAAGAGGTCCTGCGCTTCATCCATGGTGTAAAAGGCGGTGGGATGTTGCGTCGGATTCCGAAAATGAACCCGCATTGAGTCAAGATGATCGAGCAGCTTGTCAGTCGGTTTCGGCGAACGTTTCTTTCGCAGTTCTTCAGTCATTGGACCCCACATTGGCCGCTCCAGTCGCTTAGTTTTCTTGTAGGCGAGGTAGAGCTGCTTCACCTGTTCTTCAAGCATCCGCATCAGGTGAAATGCAGCGGCAGTTGGTTGCTGCAGCCACCGAATGAATGACATCGCCCTGCGCGAGCGCAACATCCGGCGCCGTGCGTCCATCGACGCGCGCGGTGACGACGATGCCGCTGGCGGGGTGGTGGGGAGTCGACGCCGTATCGGGATCGGGCTCGAACGGAGTGGCGAGGACGCTCAGGCGCTCGACGAGGTTCTCGCTGGCGTCGAAGAGCCCCACGTTTCGCTCGCAGAGATGCGGAACTCCTGCCGCTTTCATCTGCATCTGCTTCTCCGCGTCGCCGCGTCGCACCGTGAATGACACGTCCTGTCCGTCCTTGTAGGCGAGGAGCGACAGATAGAAATCGGCGACGGTGAGATTGGCGACCGGCTTGCCGTCGATCGCCGTGATGACGTCGCCGACGTCGATGCCGGCTTCGTCGGCGGGGCTGCCATCGAGGATGTCCGACACGAGCAGCCCGGCGTCCACCGGCAGGTGGAGCCCCGCCTTCAGCGCTGGAGTGACCGGCTGCACACTCACGCCAGTGATCGCGCGGTGCACGTGCCCGAACTCGCGCAGTTGCGGCAGCGCGATCGACACGACGGCGCTGGGAATGGCGAACCCGAGCCCTTCACTGCCGCCTGACGCCGAGCGGATGAACGTGTTGATGCCGACGAGCCGGCCGTTGATGTCGACGAGCGGCCCGCCGCTGTTTCCCGGATTGATCGCCGCGTCGGTCTGCACGTACGGCATCGCGCTGCCGG
>JBIOZI010000281.1:0-7160 GCA_044871085.1 Steroidobacteraceae bacterium
CGCGCTCCACCGCGGCCGCACGCGCCTGCCAGATGGCGAGCACGGCGCCGCCGAGCAGCGCGAGCAGGGCGACCCCCGCGGCGGCCACCGGCATCCTGTGGCGCGCGACGAATCGCCCGACGCGATACCAGTCGCTGTCGGGCCGCGCGCTCACCGGCAGGCTGTGCAGATGATTGTCGAGGTCCTGCGCGAACGCCGTGACCGAGGAGTAGCGCTGCAGCGGCGCCTTCTTCAGGGCCTTGAGCACGATGGTGTCGAGGTCGCCCTTCAGCGAGCGCGCCACGCTGCGCGCGGAGCTGCCGCGCGCGGCGGCGGCCGCCTCGGAGATGTCGCATTGGCTGGGCCGCCGCGGCTCGTCGTGGAGGATCGAATCCTCGAGCGCCGCGCGCGAGTCGTGTTTCGGCCGGTAGGGACGCGAGCCGGTGAGCAGCTCGTAGAGGATCACGCCCAGCGAGTAGATGTCGGAGGGGGTGCCGAGCGGCTGGTTCGAGATCTGCTCGGGTGAGGCGTAGTCGGGCGTGAGCGCGCGGTCCGCGAGCTGCGTGGGTGGAGTTTCCTCGCCGACGGTGCCGTCGTCGAGCAGCTTGCCGATGCCGAAATCGAGCAGCACCACGCGCCCCGCCGGCGTGAGCAGCACGTTCGAGGGCTTGAGGTCGCGGTGGATGACGAGCTCCGCGTGCGCGAACTGCACCGCGCGCAGCACCTCGAGGAACAGGCGCAGCCGCGCGCGGATCGTCAGCCGCTGCTCGTCGCAGGCACGCACGAGCGCGGTGCCGGCGACGTATTCCATGGCGAGGTACGGCTGGCCGGATTCGCTGACGCCGGCGTCGTACAGCCGCGCAATGTTGGGATGCGTGAGCGCCGCGAGAATGTCGCGCTCGCGCGTGAAGCGCTCGACGTGCATGCGCGGGCCGGTCAGCGGTAGTTTGAGCGCGATCTCGCGCTTGATGCCGCCGTCGCTGCGCTCCGCCAGCCAGACGCTGCTCATGCCGCCCTGACCGATCTGCCGGATCAGCCGGTACGGGCCCACCACCTCGCCCGGGGCGAGGCCGGTGCGCGTGCCGGGTGCGCCCAGCATCTCCTGCAGCGCGGGCGCGAACACCGCCGCGGCGTCCTGCAGGAAGCCCGATGCGTCGAGCTGCTCGCGCTCGGCGAGCAGCGCCCGTACCGCCGCGGCGATGTGCGGCTGGCTGGTATCCAGCTCGGCGAGCCAGCGTTGCCGGGTGCGCGGATCGAGATCCAGCGCCTGGTCGAGATGCGGCTCGATTTCCGCCCAGGCCGGCGCGTTGCGCTCTTCGTTGCTCATTCGTGAGCAATCTACTGTGCCCGGCGGCGGCGCTCAATTGCCCCGCGATGACATATTCACCGTTTCCCGGGCAATGTCGGGATCCGCGGCTGGAATGCGATTCGGAAATTCAGGAGAGGTCTCGTTTCCGGGAGGCAGGGTTGTCCGTTGCCGCTGAAATCTGCATGCCGTCCGGGCCGACGGTGCTCGTCGCCGACGACATGCCGCTGGTCCGCAACGGCATCAAGCTGCTGATCGCGAACCTGCTCGGCGACGTGCGCTGGCTGGAGGCGCACGATGGCGATTCGCTGCTGCGTGCGGCCGATTCCCAGTGCAGCGTCGATCTTGCGGTAGTGGACCTGAAGATGCGCGGCATGGAGGGCGGCTCGCGGCTGATCGAACTCGCCCGGCGCCGTCCGAACCTGCCGCTGATCGTCATGTCGGGCCTGACCGCTCCGAACGTGGTGCGCCGGATCATGCGCATCCACACCGTGCACGCCTTCGTCTCCAAGAGCGCGGGCCTGCCCGACGTGCAGCGTGCCATCGAATCCGCGATGCGCGGGCACAAGCAGCCGAGCGCGCCCCCCGGCGCGGCGCTGGTGCGCGCCGCGTTCTGCCTGACGCCGCGCCAGGAAGAGGTGCGGGCGCTGCTGCGCATGGGCATGAGCAACAAGATGATCGCCGGCACCCTCGGCATCAGCGAGGGAACCGTGAAGAACCACGTCACCGAGATCCTGCGGGTGTTGGACGCGACCAACCGCACGCAGGCCGCGCAAATCAACTTCGACGACTGAACTCAAGGCAGGACCCACCATGTTGGACGCAGAAGAATGTCTTCACCTGGCGCTGCACGCGAGCTCGGTGGGCAACCATCACGCGTGCATGACCTACCTGAAGGAGGGCCTGCAACAGCAGCCGCGCAACGCGCGCGCCATCTATCTACTGGCGGCGCAGCACGCCGAGCTCGGCCTGCTCGAGCGCGCGATCGGCGGCATGCAATCCGCGATCTCCATCGAGCCGTCGCTCGAGATCGCGCGCTTCCAGCTCGGGCTGCTGCTGCTCGACCGCAAGCGTCCGCTCGAGGCGCTCGAGCAGTTCAAGGCCCTGGACACGTCCGCCGACCGCGCGCTGCGGGCCTGCTCCGAGGCGATGGCGGCGGTGGCGCGCGGCGACCTGCCGGTGGCGCGTGCGAAGCTCGCGGAAGCGGTTTCCCTGCCGTCGTCCAATCCGGCGCTGTTGACCGTGGTGCGAAGGCTGCTCGACGTCCTGCCGGACGGCAACGCAGTGGCGAGCGGGAAGGCCGAGCCGCAGCAGGTGGACCTCGGCGCCTACCGCCAGTTGCCCAAGCGCTGAACGTGCGTCGCGCGATGTCCGGCCGCGCCGCCGAATCGCGATCTTCCTGCGGGAGCCGATCGACCCGGCTGCGCTAGGGAGTCCGTGCTCATGATTCAAGCTAACCGGTTGCAGCGGCTGCTCGCGGATCTGAAACGCGAGCCCGCGGACCTCGCGCTGTGCAAGCAGGCGATCGCCGAGGCATACGGCGCCGGCGATACGCACACCGCGCGCTTGCTGATCGTCGCCGGCCTCGAGCGCACGCCGCGCGATCGCGAGCTGCTGGCGCTGTGCGGCTTCTCGAACCTGCGCGAGCAGCGCTACGCCGCGGCCGAGCGCTTCCTGGCGGCGGCGATGGCGCACGGCCTTCGTACCCACGAGGTGCAGCACAACCACGCGCTCTCGCTGCACCTGCAGCGGCGTCATGCCGATGCGCTGCGCGCGCTGCAGGGCGCGGAGCCAACGGTGCCCACGCTGCTGCTGCGCGCGCGCTGCCTGTACCAGCTCGACCGCATCGACGAGGCGAGCGCCGTCTGTCGGGCCTGCCTCGCCGCCCAGCCGGGCCAGGCCGACGCGCACGGGCTGCTCGCGCTGATGCTCTACGAACAGCAGCAGATGCGCCGTGCGCGCGCGCATCTCGAAGCGGCATTGAAGCGCGATCCCGAGCAGCTCGAAGCCCTGATCGCGCGCGGCTGCCTGCAGGCCGAGACGCGGGACTTTCGAGCGGCGGAGGCGACGTTCCGCGCGCTGGTCGCGGCACATCCCCAGTGCGTGCGCGGCTGGCGCGGCCTGGCAGCCATCACCATCGCGCGCCTGCGCGCCGACCCGGAGTCGCGTTCCGGCGAAAAGTTCTCCGCCGCGTGACCGGAATTCCCGCCCAAGCGTGATTTCGCTGCTGTCGACGGCGTGTCGGCGTTCGAAATCGGGAATGGTGTCATGGGAGGAATCGTCGCGGGCAATGGCTTGGGATTGTTCAACGCCTCGTCGAACATCCTCGGCAGCATTGGAGTGCTGGGCAACGGAGTGTTCGGCCAGTCGCGCAATCGCGCCTATGTGAACGCGGCCACCGGCAATCTCATCCTGCAGGCAGCCGACGAGCACCTGTCGGGCCGCGGCGCCGACCTCAATCTGCTGCGAACCTACAACTCGCTCGGCACGCTGATCACGAACTCGAACGACCCCGCGTTCGTCCGCGACGTGGACGGCAACAAGTGGCAGTGGAGCGACGAACGCACCGTCGTCTTCGGCGGCAAGGCGGAGGAGCAGAACAAGAGCGGCATCGTCAAGCGCACGTCGGGCGACGGGCACGTCACCGAATACAAGTGGGTCTCCCAGGACATCGGCTATCGCAGCACCGAAGGCGACGGCGCCCACGACACCGTCAAGTTCGTGAGCGGCGAGTGGGTGTGGATCGACGGCTCGACGCGGCTCGAGGAGCACTACGGCAACAGCGTGAGCGGCGCGGTCGCGCGCCTGCAGAGCCAGGTGGATGCCAGCGGCAACAAGATCACGTTCGGCTACGACGGCACCGAGCGTCTCACCAGCGTGGTCGACTTCGGCAGCGGCCAGAAGATCGCGCTGGTGTACGTGGGTACGGCGCTCGACCGGGTGGAGACCTACGAGCTCGGCGTGGATGCGGTCAGCGGCAAGATCATCGATCCGCCCGTCGTGGGCGCGACGCCCATCAAGCAGGTGGAGTACGTCTACGACAACGGCCGCATCGGCACGGTCAAGACCATCCTGAAGCCGGGCGCGGCCACGGCGACTTACTACTCGACCACGTACACCTACCAGAGCGCCACGAGCTCGCTGATCACCAACGTCGCGCAGAGCGATGGGACCAGCGTGGCGTTCACGTACTACCCCGCCAAGAATGCCGACGGCACCAACAACCCCCAGGCGGGCAGGCTCTGGACCGTCACCGATGCGGGCGGCACGCAGACCTTCGACTACTTCAGCGACCACACGGATATCACGGTCACCGACGCGGCGGGCTTCACGCACAAGACCATCCTCACGTTCGACGCGAGCCAGCGACTGCTCCGGGTCGAAGCGCCGGACATCGGCGGCACGCGCAGCACCACGACGTTCGCGTACGAGCCGGACGCGCTCGGCGCGACCCACGCCGGAAACGTGCAGTCCATCAGGCAGTCGATCGGCGGCGGCAGGTCCGATCGCGTGGTCACTTATCGATACGACGACCGGGGCAACCGCATCCGCGAGTTCGACTCGCTCGGCAACACGATCAGCCGCACCTACGACGCGCAGAACCAGCTGCTCACGGAGTCGCATTACAAATCCGTCGACGCCAATGTCACCGACGACACGCTGCCCGCGGACGCGATGACGACGCACTTCGTCTATGACGATCGATCGCGGCTGCGCTTCGTCGTGAGCGCCGAGGGGCGTGTGGTCGAAAACCGCTACACCGCCAGTGGGTTGATCGAGCGCACCGTGAAGTACGTCGCCGATCGCTACTCCGCCGCCGATTTTTCCGCGACTGCGCTCGCCGCCTGGGCGGCCGGTTCCACGGTGCATCGTGGCGCGCTCGAGCTGTGCCAGTACGTCTACGACTTTCGCGGCAACCTGAGCCGGCGCATCGATTTCTCGAAGACCAACGCCACGACCGGCGAAGGCGATCTCGCCACCGACGCGGCGGCGACCGTCACCGAGTACACCTGCGACGCGCGCGGCGATCTGCTGCACACCATCGCGGTGCGCGGCGGCGCGCGCGATCAGCGCGCGGACCTCGCGAGCTTCACGTACGACGGCCTCGGCCGGCAGACGCAGCGCATCGACGCGAGCGGCACCACGACCACGCTCTACAACGGCGTGGGCTACACCGGTGGCGCCAACACGATCCAGGTGACGTCCGGATTGGCGCCCGATCTCGACCGCCTCACCGTCCTCAGCACCTTCGACAGCGTGGGTCGCCTCACGAGCGTGAGCCGCTCGGGCAATTCCACCGGCCGTGCCGATGGCACGAGCGCCACGCGCACGACGAAATTCGTGTACGACGCCCAGGGCCGGCTCGCGCTCACCATCGACCCGCAGGGAAGGCGAACCTTCGATCTGCACGATGCCGAGGGCCGGCTGTCGTACCGTATCGATGCGACCGGGACCGTCACGCGCTACACGTACAACGACTCGGGGCAGGTGCTCACCGAGAAGCGCTACATCAATCGCCTGGCCGCGCTCTCGCCCACCACGGACGTGAACACGGTCACGAACGCCTGGCTCGACGATGCCGCCAATCCCACCAGGGTGACCAAGGTGGTGTTCACCGTGGCTGCGGCCGTCGCCAGCGGCGTAGACCTCGTCACCGATTCGTCGGACCGCATGTCGCGCATCGACTACGACGGCTCAGGCCGCATCGAGAAGCGCACGGACGCCATCGAGACGGTCACGACCACGCACTACGACGGCGATTCGCGCATCACCGACCAGCAAACCGGCGCTCGCATCACGCGCTTTTTCTACGATGACGACGGCAACCGGGTGGGTGTCGTCGATCCGGCGGGATACCTGACCGAGAGCCGTTTCGACGCGGCGAACCGCCTGGTCGAGACGATCCGCTACGCCACGCGCAGCCCGAAGGCGACCAACATCGCCGGGCCGGTGTGGAAGGGGATCACCAGCCAGAACGCGGTCGCGAACCGCGCCTTCGTGTACCGGCTGCCGGCCGCGTTCGACGTGGACGGCAACGCGATCCGTTACAGCGTGCTCGCTCCGAAACCGCCGTGGCTGGGCTTCGACGAAGGTAGTTTGGCGCTGAGCGGCGTCCCGACGGGTGCAGTCGGCACGGTGTACAGCCTCACGCTGCGCGCCACTGACGGCAGCGTGAATACGGACGTGCCGCTGCAGATCACCATCGTGAACTCGGCGCCGGCCTGGGGCACGCTGCCGGACGCGCAAGTGGCCACGCAGACGGCGGGCTTCGTGCTCGAGCTGCCCGTCGCCTCCGACAACGAAGGCGGCACGCTCACGTATTCCATCGTCGGGGGCAATGCGGCATTGCCGACGGGGCTCAGCTTCGACGCTGCGACTCGAAGGATCGCGGGCACTGCGACGAAAGCGGGTATCTACGTCGTCACCGCGCGCGCGACGGACTCGGGCGCGCCGCCGCTGTCGACCGATCGCACTTTCGTACTGCAAGTGACCAACAAGGGCGAGACTTGGAGCCTGGCCACGCCGCCGAAGCCGCCGGTCGCGGTGCGCACGAAACTGTTCACCTTCACGGTGCCCGGCGCGATCGACCCTGAAGGACTGGCGCTCAAGTATCGCATCGTGAGCGGACCGGCCTGGCTCGGCATCGACCCGACCACGCACGTGCTGAGCGGCACGCCGCCGGTGGATCGCGCCAATCTCGGCGAGCAGCTCGTCGTGCTCGAGGCCGAGGACCCTTCCGGTGAGACCGCGCGCCTGAGCTTCGTGATGAGCACGGCGAACTCCGCGCCCTCCTGGGTGAGCGTGCCCACCGTCGACGTGCCGGCCGGCGCATGGGTCGACGTGACGGCACAGGCGCAGGATCCGGAAGGCGAGG
>JBIOZI010000282.1:0-9130 GCA_044871085.1 Steroidobacteraceae bacterium
GCAACTGGATCTCCCGGCCGGGTCGCGCGAGCTGCCGCGCGGCGCGCAGGAACTCCACCGTGCGCGGCAACTCGGTCGCCGAGGCGCGCAGCGCCGCGATGTGCGCGAACGGCGGCCACGACGCCGCGTGCCGCTCCGCCAGGGCCGCGGTCGCGAATCCGTCGTAGCCGTCCGCGAGCAGGCTGCGTAACAAGGGATGCCCGGGGTATTCGGTCTGGATCAGCACTTCGCCCGGCTTCGTGCCGCGGCCCGCGCGGCCCGCGACCTGGATGATGGTCTGCGCGACGCGCTCGGGCGCGCGAAAGTCGGCGCTGAACAATCCCTGGTCCGCGTTCAACACGACGACCAGCGTGACGCTCGGGAAATCGTGGCCCTTGGTCACCATCTGCGTGCCGACCAGGATGCGGGCCTCGCCGCTCGCGATGCGGCTCACCACTTGCTCCATGTCACCGCGCTTGCGTACCACGTCGCGATCGAGCCGCGCGATGGGCACCCCGGGAAACAGCGCGCCCAGCGTCTCTTCCACGCGTTCGGTGCCCTGGCCCACGTGGCGCACCTCGTAGCCGCACTGTGGGCAGTTCTTCGGCAGCGGCGCGTCGGCGCCACAGTGGTGGCAACGCAGCCGCGCGGCGCCGAGATGCACGGTGAGGCGCGCGTCGCAGTCGCGGCAGGGCGCGATCCAGCCGCATGCCGTGCACGCGAGCGTCGGCGAATATCCGCGCCGGTTGATGTACACCAGCACCTGGCCGTCGGCGGCGAGATGACGCTGCATGGCCTCGACCGCGGGCGTCGAGAGCCCCTGGCGCGCCGCGTGCGCGCGCAGGTCGATGACGGCGGCGCGCGGCGGCACGGCCTGGCCGGCGCGGCGCGGCAGCGACAGGCGCGTGTATCGGCCCGTCGTCACGTTGTGCAGCGACTCGAGCGAAGGCGTCGCCGAGCCGAGCACGATGGGCACCCCGGCGCGCTGCGCGCGCAGGATGGCCAGGTCGCGCGCGGAATAGCGAAAGCCGCTCTCGTGCTGCTTGAACGAGGCGTCGTGCTCCTCGTCGACGATCACGATGCCAAGATCGGCCACGGGCGCGAACACCGCGGAGCGCGTGCCGAGCACGATCTGCGCGCTGCCGGCCACGCACTGGCGCCAGGCCGCCAGCCGCTCGGCATCGGTGAGCGCGGAGTGCAGCAACGCCACGGGCACGCCGAAGCGTTCGCGAAAGCGCCCGACGAGCTGGGGCGTGAGGCCGATCTCGGGCACCAGCACCAGCGCGCGGCGGCCGCGGCGCAGCGCGTGCTCCACGCTGTGTAGATAGACCTCGGTCTTGCCGCTGCCGGTGATGCCGTACAGCAGGAAGGGCGTGAACGCCGCGTGCGCGGCGTCGATGGCCTGGACGGCCAGCGACTGCTCCTCGCTCAGCGCCGGACCGGTGCCGCGCAGCAGCGGCGCATCCGCCGGCACGCCCGCGCCGGGCGGATCGAGCTCGACCTCCGCCGAAGAGACGAAGCCGCGTGCGGCCAGCGCGCGCACGGCCGCGCGCCAGTCATCGAACCGCTCCGCGAGCGTATCGGCCGAGGCGCCGGCGGCGCCCAGCGCCTCGAGCAGCGCGCCCTGCTTGCGCGCGCGCTTGAGCTCGCCGCCGGCGAGGGCGGCGCGCCCGGTTTCCGTCGCGAGCCACCATTCGGTCAGCGCGCGCGCCGGCGCGCCGCCGCGTGCCAGCTTCGGCAATGCCGCCGCGATGACGGCTCCGAGCGGATGGTGGTAGTACTGCGCGGCGAACTCGAGCAGCTCGAGCACCGGCGCGTCGATGACGGGCTCCGCGTCGAGCACCTCGAGGACGGGCTTGAGCTTCTCGCGCGGCAGCTCGGAGCGCGCCGCGAACGAATGCACCACTCCGACGAGCCGCTGCCTGCCGAATGGCACGCGCACACGCGCGCCGATGCGTGCCGCGGGGGTGGTCGTGCGCGGCGGCAGGTAGTCGAAGAGACGACGCAAGGGCGTGTCGAGCGCAATGCGCAAAATGCCCGCCGTCGTCAAGATGTCACGTTTCGGGTTGTCCACAGTGCGTGTGGATAAGTCTGTGGATGGTGTCGGTTGAAACTTACAAAAACGCTGTGTTTTTGCAGTTTCGCGTTTGGCTGATCGAATCGTGAGCACATGTGAGCGGATCGAGCGAAAACAAAGAGTTAGCGAAAGTGCGCCGCCAGGACGCCTGCCTCATTACGCACAGGTGACACAACTCTTGCGAGAGTGTTCGTAAGTTCCTGATTCACGGAATCGCAATGTGTGAGGAACCCTGTCAACGGTCCGCGTGCAACAGCGTTGTTTCCCGTATGACCGCGTTTGTTACGCTCGCCGGCGTTTATAACACGCCCATTATCAGGTCCGATTTTGGGGTCGAGCGGAGCCGGGATCGGGAATTAATGACGACGAGCCGCGCCCTCGATCAATTTCTGCAGAGCGTCGAGAAACGTGCGTTCAAGATCGCGCAGATCGGCCTTCGTAACGTCGACGACGCGCTCGACGCGGTGCAGGACGCGATGATGAAGCTGGTGCAGTCCTATTCCGCGCGCCCGGCGGATGAATGGCGACCGCTGTTTTATCGCATCCTCGCGAACCGGGTGCGCGACATGCAGCGGCGGCGCACCGTGCGTGGCCGCATCATGGCGTGGCTGCCCACCCGCATGGATGACGACGAGGAGCTCGATCCGATTGCCGAGGCGGCGAGCCCCGAGGTGACGCCCGCGCGGCGCCTGGAGATCGACGAGGCGATCGGCGTGCTGGAGTCCGCCGTCGCGGATCTGCCCGCACGGCAGCAGCAGGCCTTCCTGCTGCGCAACCTCGAGGGGCTCGACGTGGCCGAGACGGCCACCGCGATGGGCTGCTCCGAAGGCAGTGTGAAGACGCATTATTTCCGCGCGCTGGAATCGCTGCGCGCCCGGCTCGGCGAAGTGATCTGAAGGTACGTATGAACGACCAACCGGAACAGGGCGCTCCATTCGAGCGACGTACGCGTGAAGTGCTCGAGGAGAGTGTCACGCGACTCGACGGACGCACCCGCTCGCGGCTCACGCAGGCGCGGCACGCCGCGCTCGCGCAGGGCGCGAAGCCGCGGCAGGCCTGGTGGCGCGTGGCGCTGCCGGCCGGCGCCACGGCGGCCGCGGTGCTGGCGGTGGTGATGCTGAATCGCCCGCCGCTGCCGGCCGACACGGGCAGCGCGGTCGAGGACATCGAGCTGCTCGCCGACGCCGATGCGCCGGATTTCGAGGATGACAGCGAAGATCTCGAGTTCTACGAGTGGGCCGCGGGCGAGATGGAATCATGAGCGAACCGAAGAAACCCGATGCGGACGAGGACCTGCTGGAATTCCTCGGCGGCATCGACGAGGTCAACGACGAATCGCAGGACGACGACTTTTCGGATTTCCTCGCGAAGACGGACATCGAGAAGGTCGCGAAGGAACCGAAACCGTCCCAGCCTCCCGCGAAGGACGAGAAATCCCATGAGTGATGCCAGGAGCGGTAAAGCCCCGTACTCGCGCCGCGCCGCGCTGGCCGCGCTCACCGCGATGGGTGTCATGGGCCTGCTGGGCGTACTGCCCGCGCGGGCGCGGGCCGATGAGCCGGCCACGCAGGCGGCGCCCACCGCCTGGAACAGCCTCAGCGCCGAGGAGCGCAAGGCGCTGGCGCGATACGGCGAGCGGTGGGACTCCCTGCCACCCGCGCAGCAACAGCGCCTGGTGCGCGGCACGCGTCGCTGGCTGGCGATGACGCCCGAGCAGCGCACCCGCGCGCAGGCGCGCTTCGATCGCTGGAAGAACCTCACGCCGGAGCAGCGCGAGCTGGCGCGCCGCCGCTGGAAGCGTTACCGCGAGCTGCCGCCCGACCAGCAGGCGCGGGTGCGCGACGGCTACCACCACTTCAAGAAGCTCACCCCCGAGCAGCGCCAGCAGCTGCGCGAGCGCTGGCGCAACGCCTCGCCGGAGGAGCGGCAGCGGATGCTCGAGCGCCGGCGCCAGCGCCAGGAACGCCGCGGCGGCCCAGCCTAACTACTGCGCGGTGGCGCGCGGCGGGGTCTTCGGAATCTGCTTCTTCCCGGCCGGCGTGGCCCAGTTGACCACGTAGTAGGTCGCCGGCGTGTCGCCGATGTTCTGCAGCGCGTGCGGCTGCATCGAGGCGAAGAACAACACACCGCCGGCCTGCACGACGATCTCCTTGCCGTTCACGTGCGCCTGCACCGTGCCTTCCTTGAGGATGATCATCTCCTCGTTGGGATGCGTGTGCGGCGGATGCGAGGCCATGTGCGGCTTCAGCGTGCTGATGTGCATCTCGAGCTCGTCGAGCGTGCGCGTGGGCAGCTGCACCACGTCGCGCCGCTCCCCCACGGGCGTCTCGCGCGCCGTGAAATCGCTCCAGTTCCAGGCCGTAGAATCGAGCGGTTTGGCCGACGAATCCGCGAGCGTGGTACAGGCGAGCGTGACTGCGGCGGCGAGGGCGGCGACCATGAGATCTCGGCGCACGTTCATGAGAATTCCTCCGTGACGGAGCGGCGAGCCTACAAGCGGCTTTGTTTGGCTACAATACGCCGCCAGATTTCACGGGAGCGCGACAGTGAGTTCGAAACTGGAAGAAGTCACCGAGAAGGCGTTGTTCGCGTCCCGCTGGATCCTCGCGCCGGTATTCCTCGGCCTGTCGCTGGCGCTGCTCGCGCTGGGCTTCAAGTTCTTCCAGGAGGCGTGGCACGTATTCAGCCAGCTCATCGACATGGATGAGTCCGCGCTGGTGCTCAAGGTGCTCGCCATGATCGACATCGTGCTGGTGGGCAGCCTCATCATCATGGTGATGTTCTCGGGCTACGAGAATTTCGTCTCGACCATCGACGCCAAGGGCACCGACTCCCTCAACTGGCTCGGCAAGCTCGACGCCGGCACGTTGAAGCTCAAGGTGGCCGCCAGCATCGTGGCCATCTCCTCGATCCACCTGCTGCGCATCTTCATGCAGGTCGGCAACAAGGTGAAGCTGGACGACGGAACCCTCATGGACCCCTACACGAACTACCAGATCATGTGGTTCGTCATCCTGCACATGACCTTCGTGCTGTCGGCCGTGTTGTTAGGCGTGCTCGACAAGATGTCCTTCGCGAAGCACCGCGACCACTGAGCCGGGCCACCGGCGGCCCCCGCGCCGGCGGAGACATAATCCTCCCTGCGGGTTGTTAGCTCCGCTGCCTAGGCCGTTGGTCCTAGGTCCTATCGCGCATTTGCGACCTGCTTCTTTGGCGCTAGGCTGCCCGCTCGCGTCCAATCGTCGCACAGCGCGAATTCATGGAGGCTCAATGGCGATCACGGTCCCGTACGAAACTCTCGAAGCGATCTCGAGGCGCAATCCCTCGGTCCAGCCGAGCGCCCAGCTCAAGGCCGTGGTGAATGCCGTGCGGACCATCCAGAACGAAGATCGGTCGATGGCGAGCATCGAGCGACTCAAGAAGGCGCTCGAGGACTGGCAGGCCGCGAACCCGAAGGAAGTCGCGAGCTGCAACACGGGCGACGTCATTTCGCGGCTGGCGAACGACGTCGTCAGCGAGCACATGTTCTGCAAGCAGTTCGAGATCGCGGCCGAAATTGCCCACAAGCTGCTGGCCACGCGCGGCGAATACATCGTGAACGACGCCGACACCTCCGACGCCAATCGCGGCGCACTCGCCACCTCGCACGTCGACAACCTCAAGACCGTGTTGAAGCCCGACGTGAGCCCCAAGGACATGCTCGCCGCGCTCGGCCTGCGCAATCGCAGCCACTGGGAGACGAAGGGCGCGGCCGTGGCTGCCAACCCGACGATGGCCATCCGTTGCGGCGAGTCGGCCGCCCTGGCAGTCCACATGCTGCGCAAGGACAAGCGGTTCGTATTGCCGCTTTCGATCATCGAGCAGGGCAACGGGATGATCGACGGCCACTTCTGGGTGGTCGCCGGCATCATCACCGGCAATGGCGAGCCGGACTTCGGCGTCGACACCTTCACCGTCGATCTGTGGGGCGTGGCGACGGACCACACCGACAGCCCGATGTGCGCGCCCGCCGCGCGGCCATTCGACATGCGCAACAACAAGATCCGCACGCTCGTCAGCTGGAAGCCGGACCATCCCGACGGCCTCGACGAGGAATGAGTCCGGCTCGTGTAGCTAGCCCGCGGCCTTGATGGCGTTGACCAGCTCCGCCGCGGCCTTCTGTCCGTCGCCGTACAACATGCGCGTGTTGTCGAGGAAGAACAGGGCGTTCTCGATTCCCGAGAAGCCCGCGCCCTGGCCGCGCTTGATGACGATGACGTTCTTCGCCTTGTCGGCGTTGAGAATCGGCATGCCGTAGATGGGGCTGCTCTTGTCCGTACGCGCCACCGGGTTCACGACGTCGTTCGCGCCGATGATCAGCGCCACGTCGGCGGTCTCGAACTCGGCGTTGATCTCGTCGAGATCGGCGATGAGGTCGTAGGGCACGCCGGCCTCGGCCAGCAGCACGTTCATGTGGCCGGGCATGCGGCCCGCCACCGGATGAATGGCGAACTTCACCTGCACGCCTTTCTCGATCAGCAGCTGGCACATCTCCCACACCTTGTGCTGGGCCTGCGCCACGGCCATGCCGTAGCCTGGCACCACGATCACCTTCTGCGCGAACGCCATCATGACGCCAACGTCGGAGGCCTCGATGGGCTTCATCGAGCCGGACACCGCGGTGGCGGCGCCGCCCCCGGCCGAGCCGAAGTCGGAGAACAGCACGTTGCCCAGCGAGCGGTTCATCGCCTTAGCCATGAGCTGGGTCAGCAGCGTGCCGGCCGAACCGACCACCGTGCCCGCGATGATCATCGCGGCGTTGTCGAGCACGAAGCCCTCGAAGGCGACGGCGAGGCCGGTGAGCGCGTTGTACAGCGAGATGACCACGGGCATGTCCGCGCCGCCGATGGGCAGTGTCATCGCGATGCCGAACAGCAGCGCCAGCACGAAAATCAGTGTGACGTGCAGCGGATCGGCGCCGTGGTGCAGCACCACGATGACGCCGACGGCCAGCGAGCCCAGGAACAGCAACCCGTTCACGAACTTCTGGCCGGCGAAGCGCACGGTCTTGTTGAGCACGCCCTGCAGCTTGGCCCAGGCGATCAAACTGCCGCTGAACGAGATGGCGCCGATGATGCCGCCGACGACGGCCAGCGACATGACCACCGCGCTGTGCTGCACGGGCGCCTGCGCGGCGTTGGCGAAGGCCGCGCGATACAGCTCGACCGCGGCGATGGCCGCGGCCGCGCCGCCGCCCATGCCGTTGTACAGCGCGATCATCTGCGGCATGTCGGTCATCGCGACCTTCTTGCCGCTCCACCACGCGACGATGGTGCCGAGCACGATGGCCGCGATGATGAGCTCGTAGTTGCTCATTCCGGGGTACAGGAACGAGACCAGCGTGGCCACCGCCATGCCCGCGCCGGCCCAGACGATGCCGCTGCGCGCCGTCACCGGCGAGCTCATGCGCTTCAAGCCCAGGATGAACAGGCAGGCGGTGAGGAAATAGCTGATGTCGATCAGCAGCCGCGCCGAGAAGAACCCCGGCGTTTGCATCGCTTCCATTAGTGTCCGCCTCCGGACTTCTTGCGGGCGCCGGACGACTTGAACATCTCGAGCATGCGCTCGGTGACGACGTAGCCGCCGACGGCGTTACCCGCGGCCAGCAGCACGCCGATGAAGCCGATGGTCTTCTCGAGCGGGGTCACCGCGCTGCCCAGCGCGACCATGGCGCCGACCAGCACGATGCCGTGCACGAAGTTGGACCCCGACATCAGCGGGGTGTGCAGGATCACCGGCACCTTGGCGATGATCTCGTAGCCGGTGAAGGCCGCGAGCATGAAGATGTAGAGAGCGACTATGCCTGTCATGGTAGTTAGCCTTCGATTGCCTTGCGCGTGGCTTCGTGTTTGATCGCGCCGTCGTGCGTGAGCACGGCGCCGGCGAATACTTCGTCGCTCCAGTCGATCTTGAGATCCCCGGACTTGTCGAGCGCCGGCTTGAGGAAGTTGAGCAGATTGCGCGCGTACATCTCGCTGGCGTTGTAGGCCAGCGAGCCGGGCAGGTTCACCGGCCCGATGATCTTCACACCCTGGTGCACCACCGTTTCGCCCGCCTTCGTGAGCTCGCAGTTGCCGCCTTGTTCGGCCGCGATGTCCACGATGACCGAGCCGGCGCGCATGCGCTCGACCGCCGCTTTCGAGATGATCACCGGCGCCTTGCGGCCGGGGACGGAGGCCGTGGAGATGACCGTATCGGCGGCCGCGATGCGCGCATCCAGCGCCTCCTGCTGCTTGGCCTTTTCCTCCGCGGTGAGCTCGCGGGCGTAGCCGCCGGCGCCGTCCGCGCTGACGCCCGTCTCGACGAACTTGGCGCCCAGCGATTTCACCTGTTCGCGGGTGGCGCTGCGGACGTCGTAGGCCTCGACCACCGCGCCCAGCCGGCGGGCCGTCGCGATGGCCTGCAGGCCCGCGACGCCGGCGCCGATGATGAGCGCCTGGGCCGGGCGGATGGTGCCCGCGGCGGTGGTCAGCATCGGCATGAATTTCTCGAGATTGTTAGCTGCGATGAGCACGGCCTTGTAGCCGGCCAGCGCCGCCTGCGAAGACAGGCCGTCCATCGACTGGGCGCGCGAGATGCGCGGAATCAGCTCGACGGCGAAGCTCGTGACCTTGCGGTCGCGCAGCGCCTTCACCTCCGCGTGCCGCGTATGCGCCTGCAGGAAGCCGACCACCACCGCCCCGGGTTTCAACTGGCCGATCTGCTCCAACGAGAGCGGCGCCACCGTCAGCAGCACGTCCGCCTGGGCGAGCACCGCGGCCGAACTACCCGCCCATTCGCCGCGCTTGTACAGGGCGTCTGGAAACTGCGCGCGCGTTCCCGCGCCGGGCTCGAGCAGTATTCGTGCGCCGGCGGCGACGAATTTGTCGACGACCTCCGGGACGAGGCTGACGCGAGTTTCACCGGGCGCGCTCTCCTTGAGCGCACCTATCGTGATCGGCATTTGGCTTGTCTCCGCTCTTATCTTTGGGCTTAACCTGTGGCTGATGGGCCAAAGGCCTTGTTTTCCCTAGCTAAATGAACGTGTTGCGGCGT
>JBIOZI010000283.1:0-3828 GCA_044871085.1 Steroidobacteraceae bacterium
CGCGGCCGCATTGCGCTGGATGCCGCCGAACCCCGAGCGCGTGAGGATGAACACGCGTTGGTCGGGACGCGCGGCGCGCGATCCTTCGTAGACGCCGGCCGAGTGCACCAGCGCATAGGTGTTGAACACGTTCTCCGCCGGCCCGAGCGCCGTCGGCCCGGTGACCGCCTTGATGCTGTCGAGGTCGAGGTTCGAATGGGGATCGGGCTCGGTGGCGTCCATCCACCAGGCATCGATGCCGAGGCCGGCCATCTTGTCGTGGATCTGGCGCCAGTACATGTCGCGCGCGGGCTTGGAGTACGGGTCGTAGAAGGCATTGAGGTAGCCGGGCCCGACCCAGTCCTTGTTGCCCTTGTCGACGTTGCCCCGGAGCATGAACCCCGCGGCATCGAGCTCCTTGTAGTTGGCCGTGGTCGGGTAGAACTTCGGCCACACGGAGATCATGAGGTTCACGTGCTGCGCGTGCACCGCGTCCATCATCTTCTTCGGATCGGGGAAGCGCGACGCGTCGAACTCGTGCGAGCCCCAGGAATCGGGCTTCCAGTACATCCAGTCGAGCACGATGTTGTCGAGCGGGATCTTGCGCTTCCGATACTCGCTCACCACGTCCAGCAGGGCTTTCTGGTTCTCGTAGCGCTGGCGGCTCTGCCAGAAGCCATACACCCATTTCGGCAGCATCACGGCCTTGCCGGTGAGCTCGCGATAGCCGGCGATCACGTCTTCCTGGCTGGTGCCCGCGATGACGTAGTAGTCGACGGCCGTGCCGACCTCCGAGGTGAACGTCAGCGAGTGCCGCTGCGCATCGGGCAGCGGATCGTTGTGCAGCAGCGCCATGTAGCCGCCGTCGGGCGTCCACTCGAGGCGGAACTTCACCGGCTTGCCGGCCGTCATCGGCACTTCGAAGTTGTGATACCAGGCCGCCCAGTTCTGGCGCCAGCGGTCGAGCACCACCTGGTCGTCGATGAACACCTTGAAATAGCTGCTGCCGTAGAGCTGGAACTTGTGAACGCCGTCCTTGGGCGAAGTCAGCGTCGCCTCCCAGGTGACGTACTGGTCCGGCAGGATCCCCGGCGGCCCGCCGCCCGCGGGCTCCTTGCCGTCGAGCAGCTCTTTCGGCCAGTTGAAGCGGTCGCGGATGTACTGATAGTTGATGTCCTTCTCGATGCGCTCGAGCTTCTGTTCGTCCTTGATGAAATACCGCGCGGTGAATCCGCCCGGCTTGCCCGACGCGTCGGTGACGGTCAGATCGCGCGACGCGAGACCGTAGGCGGTGGGATTGCCGATGCGCGTGATGCCGTTGTTGTCCCAGAGCACGCCGTAATTGCGCGTCGAGACGACGAACGGCACGCCGATGTCCATGTTGTGCTGCGCGAGCTCGACGTCCTCGCCGTTCAGGTCGAGCTGCGCGTTCTGGTGCTGGCCCGAGCCGAACAGGCCTTCGTCCGTGCCCGGGTTGAAGCGCTGCGACACGCCTCTTGCCGGCGGCTCTGTCTGCGCCGCCTCCGCGACCAGCGGGTTGCCGGCTTTGTCCGTGACACTGACCGCGCCGTTCGCGAGCGACACCTGCGCCACCAGCCGCGCGGTCTCGAGCACCACCGCGCCCTCTTTCTGCGTGACCGTGAATTCCGGCGTGGAAGTGCGCGGCTCGACCACCATCAGGCTTTTCGGAGTTTCGAGATTCTTCGCGTCGGCGACCGACGTGACCCGCACGATGCGTTCGTTGCGCACTTCGAGGCGCACGCGCTTGGCCTGCGCGTCGGCGGGCGTGACGACGACACCCTTTTCGCTCTTCACGAACGACCCCTCGGGAGGTGCCTTGGCGCAGGCCGCGAGTAACGCGACGCCGAGCACGCTGATCAGTCTTTTCATGAAGCTCTCTCTTGTACGGTGTTTTGCGAACAGTAACGGATCAGGAAGTCGCGGTGCGCCGGCATCTGCGCGACGGCGCGCCGGATGGCCTCGCGCCGCTGCGCCATTCCGCGGCGCAGGTGGTCGTCGGAGAGGCCGTCGACGAGCGGATCGTAGCGCTCGGGCATGCATTGCTGGCCCAGGAAGATGGACACCCAGCTCGGCTCGTGGAAGGACTCGTCGGCGTACTGCGCGACGCGCCCGCAGGCGCGCCATACGTCGATCTTGTGCCGCAATGTGTCGGGCAGCGGCATCGAGCGACAGTAGCGCCACAGCTCCGCGTCGTCGCGTGTGCTCAAGCAGTAGTGCAGGATCAGGAAGTCGCGCACGCGCTCGAGCTCGCCCGCGCTCTGACGATTGAATTCCGCCCGCATGCGCTCATCGAAGCGCCGATCGGGGAAGTGCTCGACCAGGCGCGCGGCCGCGGTCTGGATGAGCAGGATGCTGGTGGACTCGAGCGGCTCCAGAAAGCCGGCCGCGAGCCCGACGGCCACGCAGTTGCGCTCCCACATCTTCTGTCGCCGGCCGGTCACGAACCGCAGCTGCCGCGGGTCGGCCAGCGGCCGCCCCTCGAGATTGGCTAACAAAGTATCGCGCGCGGCATCGTCGTCCGTGAAGCGGCTGCTGTAGACGTAGCCGTTGCCGGTGCGGTGCTGCAGCGGGATGTTCCACTGCCAGCCGGCCGCGCGCGCCGTGGACGTGGTGTACGGGCGGAATGCGGCGCCGTTTTCCGTGGGCACGGCGAAGGCGCGGTCGCAGGGCAGCCAGTGGCTCCAGTCGTCGTAACCCACCTTCAGGGCCTCGCCGATGAGCAGGCCGCGAAAGCCCGAGCAGTCGATGAAAAAATCCGCGCCGATCCGGCTGCCGTCCTTGAGACGCACGGCCTCGATGAAACCGTCGCCGCCACGCAGCTCCACGTCGACGATCTCGCCCTCGCGGCGGCGCACGCCGCGGCGCTCCGCGATCTCGCGCAGGTAGCGCGCGTACAGGCCCGCATCGAAGTGGTAGGCGTGCCGGAAGGCGCCGGGCGGCAGCCCGAACCGCTGCGCGTACGCGGCCACGGTGGGAAACGAATAGTCCCCGAGCGGCGTGGCATCGCCGAGGGCGCGCAGTTTCAGCCAGTGATGATGGGGCGCGATGCCCTCGATGTGGTCGCCGAAATCCCCGAAGCCGTGGAAGTGGCGGTTGCCGATGCTGCCCCAGTCGCGGAATTCGATGCCGAGCTTGAACGAGCCCTGCGTGCGCCGCAGGAAATCGCGTTCATCGATGCCGAGGACGCCGTTGAGCTCCTGGATGAGCGGCACGGTCGCTTCGCCCACGCCGACGATGCCGATGTCGTCCGATTCGACGAGCTCGATGTCGACGCTGCGCGCCGGCACGAAACGCGACAGCACCGCGGCCGTCATCCAGCCCGCTGTGCCGCCACCGACGATGAGAATGCGCCCCAGGCGCTGCGAATTCATTCGCGGAAACTACCGGAAAGCGAGGCTCGGCGTCGTGGGGGCGCCGCCGAGCCTCACCTTCCGGCTTTAGAACGCTGCGCGAACGGCCAGCGCCAGGCGCCGGTCCGTATCCGTCCAGCTGTATCGTGGCGCCAGAACCGAGCCGCCGACGTCGAGGAACGTGCGGCTGTTGAGCAGGTTGGAACCCTGGATTCCGATCTTGATGCTGTCGGTGACGTTGTAGAACACCGAGCCATCGAGCTGACCGTAATCCTCGGACCATACCGGCTGCTTGATGTTGGCGGCCGACGTGGTGAGCAGGTAACGCTCGCGCCAGTTGTACGCCAGGCGGAACGAAATTCCGGACCGCTCGTACATCGCCGCGAGGTTGAAGCTGGTCTTCGACAGGCCTTCGAGCGGCAGCTCGTCGTTGCGTGCGCCCGTGACCTGCTCCGGCTCGTTCACGTTGATGGCCGTG
>JBIOZI010000284.1:0-5005 GCA_044871085.1 Steroidobacteraceae bacterium
ACCCGACGGCGCAGATTGCGATGCCGAAGATCGGCCGCTCGCTGCCGAAATCGCTCACGGAAGAAGAAGTCGAATCGCTGTTGAACGCGCCGGCCATCGCCGATCCGCTGGGTCATCGCGATCGCACCATGCTCGAGGTGCTGTATGCCACCGGCCTGCGCGTCTCGGAGCTCGTGAACCTCAAATACAACCAGATCAACACCAACCAGGGTGTCATCCGGATCCTCGGCAAGGGCAATCGCGAGCGCCTGATTCCGCTCGGCGAAGAGGCCGTGCGCTGGCTGACGGACTTCGTGCGCGCGCCGCGCAGCGAGATCCTGCTCGACCGCACCACCGACTATCTGTTCCCGACGCGCCGCGGCGACCGCATGACGCGCCAGGCCTTCTGGCACATCATCAAGCGTTACGCGCGCAAGGCCGTCATCGACAAGGAGCTGTCGCCGCACACGCTGCGTCACGCCTTTGCCACGCACCTGCTGAATCATGGCGCCGACCTGCGCGTGGTGCAGATGCTGCTGGGTCACTCGGATCTCTCGACCACGCAGATCTACACGCACGTCGCCCGCGAGCGCATGAAAGAGATGCACGGAACGCATCATCCCCGCGGCTGATTCGCCGCCCGCGTTTCCAAGCGCGGTCCCTGATAGACTCTGGCGCCTCGATTGCGGCGCGAACTTCACTGCGGCGCCGCGGTCGAATTCCTATTCCCGATTCGCACGAGCCGCACATGAAACCAACTCTGCTTCGTCTGCTCGTTTCCGCCGTCGCCGCGACGTCCGTGGCGTACGCCGGCACGCCCGCGGCGGCTCCCGCAGCCCCCACCGCTAAGGCAGCGAGCACCGCGCCGGCCCCCGCGGCCGATCCGCGCGCCGCCATCCTCAAGAAAATCGACGGGCTGACCCTCGAGGACGTGCGCATCTCGCCCGTCAACGGCATCTTCGAGATCTCGCACGGCGCCGACATCAGCTATGTCTCGGGCGACGGCCGGTACGCCATCGTCGGCGACATGATCGACCTCGATTCCGACGCGAATCTCTCCGAGAGCCGGCGCCGCGGAATCCGCGCCCGCATGCTGTCGAGCATTCCGGACTCCGAGATGCTCGTGTACTCGCCGAAAGATCCGAAGTACACGGTCACGGTGTTCACCGACATCGACTGCGGATACTGCCGCCGGCTGCATTCGCAGATTGCCGAGTACAACCGCCTCGGCATCCGCGTGCGCTACCTGTTCTTCCCGCGCTCGGGTCCCAACACCGAGTCGTGGCACAAGGCCGAGCAGGTGTGGTGCTCTAGCAATCGCACCGACGCGCTCACGCGCGCCAAGAACGGCGAAAACATCACCGCGCCCAATTGTCCGGCCAACAGCATCATCCAGCGCGATTACGAGCTCGGCCAGAAGCTGTCGGTCGAGGGCACGCCCGCCATCTTCCTGGCCAATGGCGAGATGCTGGGCGGCTACTCGCCACCGGGACAGCTCGCTCAATATCTGAAGACGGGGAAGATGTAGGAGCGCGGTCGCGGCTCGAGCGCCGCGGAGGTCAGGTTTCGAGCAGCTTGCGCTTGTCCGAGACGCCTTCGAATTGCTTGGCATCCGGCGGCGCGGGCTTCTTCTCGGTGATCACCGGCCACTTCTTCGCCAGCTCGGCGTTGAGCTTCTTGAATTCTTCCTGCCCGGCGGGCACTTCGTCCTCGGAGAAGATGGCTTCCACCGGGCACTCGGGCTCGCACAGCGTGCAGTCGATGCATTCCTCGGGGTCGATCACGAGGAAGTTCGGGCCCTCATGGAAGCAATCCACCGGACACACTTCGACGCAGTCGGTGTATTTGCACTTGATGCACGATTCGGTGACGACAAAGGCCATCAATCGATTCCTGGGAAGGGCCGGATTTGGGGGGCGCTATTCTGCCCGAACACGGGGACGCGCGGCACCGATTTCATGGCCGCACCAGCGCCCTGAAACCCGCGACTGCTAGAAACGGCGCTGCATCTCGGCCACGTGGTGGCGCGTGACGCCGGCGGCCCGGTCCTCGACGAACCGGCGCAGCGCGAATTCCGTGCTCGGGAAGGCGAGCTCGCTCCACGGTATGTCGCGCTCCTGCACCAGGCGGACTTCCAGGCTTTCGTGCGTCACCCCGAAGTCCGGCGTGCGCATGCGCGAGCGGAAGAAAACGTGCACCTGGCGCGCGTGGGTGACGTTCGCGAGCAGCAGCAGGCTGCCGATCTCGACGTCGATGCGGGCCTCTTCCCGCGCCTCCCGCGCGGCGCCGGCTTCGAGCGTCTCGTCGTTCTCCATGAACCCCGCCGGGATCGTCCAGAACCCGAGCCGCGGCTCGATGCCGCGCTTGCAGATGAGGATGCGTCCTTCGAATTCCGGGACGCTGCCCACGACGAGCTTGGGATTGAGGTAGTGGATGGTTCCGCACCGCTCGCAGACGTGGCGCGGCAGGAGATCGCCGTCCGGTATCTTGAGTACCACCCGGGCGCCGCAGTTGCTGCAGAAATTCATGATGCAAGAATGCGCGACGGGTGCGCACGTGCGCAATGCGCAATGGGGCTGGTCGCAGCGCGACCAGCCCCGTTACCTCATGGTCTCGCGGCCACCGTGATGGCGGTCTGCTGAATGGTCGCCGGCGGCGGACCACCGCCGATGCAGAACAGGACCGTGCACCACGCCGTCCATGCGGTGCTCGCCGGAGCCAGGTTGCACACCCGATTCGGAGACTCGTACGCCCGTGCGGAAACCACGGCGGCGCCGGGTACGGTCTGCCGGCGGGCGCGCATCCGATATCACATCTTGACGGAGATGGTCTGGGGGCACGTCGCCTGGATTTCGCGCCTGGTTTCCACCTCGACGCCGATCCACGACCACCGGTGCAACGCGCCGTCCCGATTGTAGTTAGCGGCGTCGATGGAGCCCGACGATCGCGGGCCGGGCCGGACGGCACGCGGCCCGCGATCGGATCCGATCAGAACCCCGCGGGCACGGTGACCACCGTCATCCGGATCAGCTGCGGCGGCACGGTGGTGCCGAGGCTGCACGAGACCGGCGAGCTGCTCGTGGGTGTCAGCCTGCAGTTGGCCGGATTGATGCTGACCGCTTCCGCCGACACGACGCGGACGCCGGCGTTTGGAACCAGCTTGGCGCTCATGCTGAAGGAGATGGTGAATCCGCACAGCCACGGAGTGGGGCCGCCGCAATTTGGCGTGGCCGTCACCGACTTCTGGATCTGCAATACCGAGCAGTTGAAGACGCCTTGCGCGCCTCCCGGTACGAAGCAATGCTGGATGTACGGCACCACCTGCGCCTGGGCTGGCGCGGGCAGGGACGAAAGCCCCAACGCCGACAGCAGTGTGAACGCGGCAATGCGCAAGCTCTTTCTCACCGATTGATTAGACACTCGATCCTCCTGGATGATTTTTGATCTCGAAAGACGCCCTCTTGTCTTTCGCGTGTCCGCCCGCCCGCACCGGTCTATCTACCGAGACCTCGACCGATGGGCCCTTCGAGAAGGCGCGCGGACTATCGTGCGATATACGATATCCTGTCAATAGTGGATCAGCGTTTTATTAGTAAATGGCTATTTTGCAGTGCGGAATGAGTCCGCAGGGCCTGTACGCGCGCAACCTAACTACCAGCGGCGGATGTCGGCGGCCTGCGACGAGCCGCCGTGCTTCATGGGCAAACGAGGATTGAAAGCGCTCACACGGTTCGGCGCACGCGCCGGCGGCGACCGGAAACCAAGTGCCGCGCCGCGTCTCCAACGGGGAGAAGTCAAAAAAGGTGGTGCCGGGAGAGGGAATCGAACCCACACGCCTTATAAGGGCAACGGATTTTGAGTCCGCCGCGTCTACCAGTTCCGCCATCCCGGCCCCGGGAGGGGGCGGAATTATAGGCAAGGGCCCGGCCCTATTGCGACCTTTCCGCCCCGACGCGCATCTTGGAACCGAGAAATGCAAAGACTCGCGGAAATCGACGTTTCTACCGAAGAGCTGGCGCGGGCCCGCGCGGGCGATGCCGCGGCGCGCCGCGTGCTGTTCGACCGGGTGGCGCCCGCCGCGCTGCGCATCGTGCGCCGCATCGTCGGCCAGGGCGCGCTGGCGGAAGACCTGGTGCAGGACACGCTGATCTCGATGTTCGAGCATCTCGACGATTTCCGCGGCGAGGCGCCGTTCGGCATCTGGGTGCGGCGTATCGCGGTGAGCCGCTGCCTCATGGCGTTCCGCTCGCCCTGGCATCGCGCCCGGGTCGCGCTCGACGCCTGGCTGGAGGCGGGTGGTGCGATGTCGGTCGAGTCCGGGGCACACACGTCCGACCTCATCGACCTCGATCGTGCGCTCGCGCGGCTGTCGCCGGTGACGCGCGCGGTGGTGTGGCTGTACGACGTCGAAGGCTGGTCGCACGAGGAGATCGCCCGCGGCTTCGAGCGCACGGTGAGTTTTTCGAAATCGCAGCTGGCGCGCGGACATGCGCGGCTGCGCGGCGAGCTGACGCAAACCCCGCCTCTGGCGTGTGGAGCGCTCGGGAGTGACATCGATGGAAGCTGAACTGGATCGGGATTCGGAGCTCGTGGCGCGGCTCAGGCGCCTCGATGCCGGTGACGCGGACGCGCCTGTGAGCTTCGGCTACGACGCGATGCTCGAACGGCATGCGACGCGGCAGGCGCGCGCGCGCGCGCGGGCACGCATCGCGCGCGGCACCGCCAGCGCGCTCGTCATCGCATTCGTGGGCCTGAGCGTCTGGCGCTTCGACGGCGGCTCCGCGTCCACGGAGGTGCGCGCGGCGGCGGTGAGCGCGGACGAGCGGCCCGTGACGCAGCCGCGCATCGTGCGCGCCGATACCTACCTCGCGGTGGCGGCGCTCGAAGATCACATCGCGAGCGTCGACGACGCGCTCACGGTCGCACGGCTGATCGCGCCCAGCGGCGCGGAGGTCGCGCGCCTCGAGCAGACGCGCGCCGAGCTGCTCGATTCCTATGCACGGGTGCGCTACGCCGAGATGGTGAG
>JBIOZI010000285.1:0-8450 GCA_044871085.1 Steroidobacteraceae bacterium
GTCGTGCGCAGCGCATCCAGCCGTCCAGCGCTTTCGATCTTGATGACTTCGGCGCCATGGTCGGCCAGAAGCTTCGTAGCGAACGGCCCCGCCCCGACCCAGGTGAAGTCCGCGACGCGGATGCCGGCGAGCGCCAGCCCGCTTGAGGCGGTCCTGGGGGCCGCGGCGGACCGTGCGCTCCAGTCGACAGAGGTCACGCGACGGGCGGCGCTCGGCGCGCGCAGCGGCGTGGCGGACATCACGAACGGCCCGCGCGGCACGTGCAACGAGCGGCCCGCGATCCCGCTGGTGATCGTCTTCTTCTATCTACCGTATCACTGGGCCGACCCGGCCGCCGGCCTGCTGTTCGCGGTCGCCGGCATCACCGATTCGCTCGACGGCTATTTCGCGCGCCGCATGGGGCAGACGTCGCGGCTCGGGGCGTTCCTCGACCCGGTGGCCGACAAGCTCATCGTCGCCGTGGCGCTGGTGCTGCTCGTCAGCAAGGACAACATGGCCATCGTCGTGTCGGGCCTCGAGACCTTCGACGGCACGGCGACGCTGCGCGGCGCCTCGATCCGCGCCATCATGGTGCTCTCGGCCATCGTCATCATCGGACGCGAGATCGCGATCTCCGCCTTGCGCGAATGGATGGCGGAGATCGGCAAGCGCGGCAAGGTGAAGGTGAGCGCGCTCGGCAAGTACAAGACCATCCTGCAGATCGTCGGCCTCTCCTGCATGTTGTATCGCTGGCCGCTGCCGGTGGCGCCGGGCTTCCAGCTCCCCATCTTCGAGATCGGCCTGGTCCTCACCGTGGTCGCCGCGGTGCTCACGCTGTGGTCGGCCATCCAGTACCTGCGCGCCGCGTGGCCGGATCTGCGGGGGCACACGTGACCAAGTCGGTATGCGTGTTCTGTGGTTCCGCACCCGGCGCCCGGCCTAGCTACTCTCGGGCCGCCGAGGAGATGGGCTACGCGCTCGCGCAGCGTGGCCTCACCCTGGTATACGGCGGCGGCAAGCTCGGCCTCATGGGCATCGTCGCCGATGCGGTTCTGGCCGCCGGCGGGCGCGTGGTCGGGGTCATCCCGCGCATGCTCATCGAGCGCGAGTGCGCGCATCCGCGACTCACGCGCCAGCACGTGGTGGACACGATGCACGAGCGCAAGACCCTCATGGCCGAGATGTCCGACGCCTTCGTGGGGCTGCCGGGCGGCATGGGCACCTTCGACGAGCTGGTGGAAATCGTCACCTGGGCGCAGCTCGGGCTGCACGCCAAACCCGTGGTGATCGCGAACATCGAGAACTACTTCGCGCCCATGTACGCCATGCTCGATTACGCGGTGACGGAGCGGTTCGTCACGCCGGTGAGCCGCTCGCGCTGGCGCAATGCCGATTCCGTGGCGGAAGTCATGCGAATCCTTTCGAAAGAAGGGCTTGCCGGAGATGGAATTCCTTGACTTGCCGGGCCGTCGCCCTAGAATTTGCGCCCTCTCCAGGAAGCGGGAATAGCTCAGTTGGTAGAGCACGACCTTGCCAAGGTCGGGGTCGCGAGTTCGAGTCTCGTTTCCCGCTCCAATCTCTCCGGGCTCGTCGACCCGTGGCTAGGTGGCAGAATGGTTATGCAGCGGCCTGCAAAGCCGTCTATGCCGGTTCGATTCCGACCCTAGCCTCCACTTTCATGTCCCATGCCCCGGTGGCGGAACTGGTAGACGCAACGGACTTAAAATCCGTCGGTCGCAAGGCCATCCCGGTTCGATTCCGGGCCGGGGCACCAACTCCATTCCCCAATCCATGCTGAGCGTGCGCGAGCTTCACATGTGGCGCGGCGACCGCCACGTGCTGCGGGGCGTGAGCTTTGCCGCGGATCCGGGCAAGTGCCTGCTGCTCACCGGACGCAATGGCGCCGGCAAGACCACGCTGATCCGCGTGATCGCCGGGCTGCTGGAGCCGGAGGAGGGGCAGGTGCTGTGGCGCGGCGCCTCCGCGCGCGCCACGCGCGACGTCTTTCATTCGGAAATGGCCTACCTCGGCCACGAGCCGCCGCTCAAGGCGGATCTCAACGCGCGCGAGAACCTGAAGTACTCCATCGGCATCCGCCGCGCCGTCGCCGTGGCCGAGATCGACGCCGCACTGGCGCGCACCGGCGCCGATGCGTTTGCCGACCGGGCCGTGCGCCTGTTGTCGGCCGGCCAGCGCCGGCGCATCGCGCTGGCGGGCGTGCTCCTCACGAATGCGCCCCTGTGGCTGCTGGACGAGCCCACCACGAACCTCGACACCGATGGCCAGCAGCTCGTGGCCGACCTCATCGGCGCGCACCTGGGCGGCGGCGGGCTGGCCGTGGCCGCGGTTCACCATGCGCTGCCGCTGTCGGACGGCCTGGTGGTGCGCCTCGAGCTGGCGGCCTCATGAAGTCCTCAGCCCTGGCGGCCGCCCGCCTGGTCGCCTCGCGCGACCTGCGTCTCGCTTTCCGCAAGCCCTCGCAACTCATTCAGCCGCTGATGTTCTTCATGATCGTGGCCACGCTGTTTCCCCTCACGCTGACGCCCGAGATGTCGCGCCTGCGAGACGCCGCGCCGGGTGTCTTATGGATCGGCGCATTGTTATCCTCGCTGCTGGCGCTCGAGTTCCTGTTTCGCGACGACGCGGTGGACGGCACGCTCGAGCAATTTGCTCTATCCGGCCAGTCGCTTACATGGATGTTGTTTGCGAAGACCTGTACTCATTGGTTGCTCACGGGGCTGCCGCTGGCCCTGTCGGCGCCCATCGCAGCCATGGCGCTCGGCGTGTCCGCCGACGCGATCGGTGGCGTGGTCGCGTCGCTGGCGCTCGGCAGTTTTGCCATGAGCCTCGTGGGTGCGATCGGCGCGGGCCTCACGCTCGGCGCGCGGCGCGGCGGTGTGCTGCTGTCGTTGCTGACGCTGCCACTGGCGGTGCCGATCCTCATCTTCGGCGCGCGCGCCACGCAGCTCGCCATCACCGGCGGCGACATCGCGCCGCCCATGTACTTGTTAGGCGCCATCGCGGTCTTCGGGCTCACGCTGGCGCCACTGGCCGCGGCCGCGGCCGTACGCATCGGACTGGAATAGGGGAGTAGCGCGACGCCATGAATTGGACCTGGTTTCACCGCCTGGCATCGCCGCCGCACGTCTATGGATTCGCGCGCCGCTGGGCGCCGTGGTTCGGCGGAATCGCCGCCATCGCGATGGTCGTCGCGCTCTATGGCGGCCTGGTGCTCGCGCCGCCCGACTATCAGCAGAAGGACGCCTTCCGCATGGTGTACGTGCACGCACCCACCGCGTGGCTGTCGCTCATGGTCTACAGCACGATGGCGGTGGCCGCGGCGGTCGGCCTCATCTGGCGCATGAAGGTGGCGCACGCGGCAGCGGCGGCCTGCGCGCCCGTCGGTGCCTGGATGACCGTGGCCGCGCTCGGCACCGGCATGCTGTATGGCAAGCCCATGTGGGGCACCTACTGGGTGTGGGATCCGCGCCTCACAGCGGAACTCGTGCTGCTGTTTCTCTATCTAGGCTACATGGGCCTGCGCTCCGCCATCGAGGACCCCGCCAAGGCGGACAAGGCGAGCGCCGTGCTCGCCATCGTCGGCGCCGTGAACGTGCCCATCATCAAGTTCTCGGTCGATTGGTGGAATTCGCTGCATCAGACGGCTACGGTGATGCGGCTCGGGAAGCCGACGATGAGCGGCTCGATGGTCTGGCCGCTGCTGCTCATGCTGCTGGCATTCCTGCTGTACTTCATCGCGGTGCTGCTGATCCGCCTGCGGGCGGAGTTGCTGAGGCGCGAGCGGAACGCGAGCTGGATTCGTGAGGTGCTCACATGAGTGAATTCTTCGACATGGGCGGCTACGGCAAATATCTCTGGCCGTCGTTCGTGCTCGGCATTGGTGTCGTGGTGCTCAACCTCGTGCTCGCCCTGAATTCTCTCAAGGCCGCCAAGCTGGAGGCGCGTCGGCGCCTGGAGATGAACAAATGACTCCCGCGCGTCAAAAGCGCCTCCTGGTGGTGTTGGGTATCGTGGCCGGCGTCGGCCTCGCAACCTGGCTCGGCACGCAGGCGTTTCGCAGCAATGTGATGTTCTTCTTCGATCCGTCCGAGATCGTCGCCGGCAAGGCGCCCCCGGGAGAGCGCATCCGAATCGGCGGCATGGTGGCCAAGCACAGTGTCGAGAAGACGCCTGGGACACTCGACGTACAGTTTCTCGTGACAGATTTCAAACACACCGTGCCGGTCAAATATTCCGGCCTCCTGCCCGACCTGTTCCGCGAGGGGCAGGGCGTGGTGGCGCACGGCCGCATGCAGGGCCGTACGTTCGTTGCCGACGAAATCCTCGCCAAACACGACGAGAAATACATGCCGCCGGAGGTTGCGAAGTCGCTCAAGGACAACCCGCCACCACCGGACGCGCCAGCAGGCACCTCATGATCCCCGAACTCGGACATTTCGCGCTCATCCTCGCGCTCGTGCTCTCGGCGGCGCAGGCCTTCTTCGGTCTGGTCGGCGCCGCGCGGCGAGACCTGCGCTGGCAGGCGGTGGTACGCCCGGCCGTCGCGGGGCAGTTCGTGCTCGTTTCCACGGCCATCGGCGCGCTCATCTACGCATTCGTCAATTTCGACTTCTCCGTGCAGTACGTGGCGATGAATTCCAACTCCGCGCTGCCGACGTTCTATCGCGTCGCCGCGCTGTGGGGCGCGCACGAAGGGTCGCTGCTGCTGTGGGCGTGGATGCTCGTGTCCTGGACACTCGCCGTGGCCATGCTCAGCCGCAACCTCCCCATCACTTTCGCGAGCCGCGTGATGGGCGTGCTCGGCGTGGTCAGCTTCGGCTTCCTGCTCTTCACGCTGCAGACCTCGAATCCTTTCGAGCGTCTGGCGACGGCGCTGATCCCGGCCGACGGCCGCGATTTGAATCCCGTGCTTCAGGACCCGGCGCTCGCGATTCATCCGCCGCTGCTCTACATGGGCTACGTCGGCTTCGCGGTTGCCTACGCGTTCGCGTGCGCGGCCATGCTCGAAGGCAGGCTCGACGAAACCTGGGCGCGCTGGACGCGGCCGTGGACCACGGCCGCCTGGTGTTTCCTGTCCATCGGCATCGCGCTCGGCAGCTGGTGGGCGTACTACGAGCTCGGCTGGGGCGGCTATTGGTTCTGGGATCCCGTTGAGAACGCATCTTTCATGCCGTGGCTGGTCGGTACCGCGCTCATCCACTCGCTGGCGGTGACCGAGAAGCGCGGACTGTTCAAGAGCTGGACTCTGCTGCTGGCCATCCTGGCTTTTTCGCTGAGCTTGTTGGGCACGTTCCTGGTGCGCTCCGGCGTGCTGGTGTCCGTGCATTCGTTCGCGGCCGATCCGGAACGCGGCATGTTCATCCTGTGGTTCCTGGTGCTCATGATCGGCGGCGCGCTCACGCTGTACGCCATGCGCGCCTCGCTGCTCAAGTCGCAGGCCGGGTTCACGTTCACGTCACGCGACGCGTTCCTGCTCTACAACAACATCTTCCTCGTGGTAGCCGCGCTGCTGGTCTTCATTGGCACGCTGGCGCCGCTGGTCAACGACGCGCTCGGGCTGCGCACGATCTCGCTCGGCGAAACCTGGTTCACACTGCTGTTCCCCCTCGTGACGCTGCCGCTGTTCGCGCTGGTGGCCATCGGCATTCACGCCGCGTGGAAACGCGGGCGCCTGGGCGACAACCGGCGGCGCATTCTCGGCGGATTCGGCTTCGCGCTCGCGCTGGGCTCGATCGTCGTGTTCGGTTTCTATGGCCGGCCCGGCAACTGGCTCTCGATCATCGGCGTCGTCTGCGGCATCTGGATCATCGTGTCCTCGCTGTTCGAGCCGATCGACCGCCTGCGTCGCAGACTGTCGTTGCCGCGCGCCATCGTCGGCATGACCATCGCGCACATGGGAGTCGGCGTGTGCGTCATCGCCATCTCCACGGTGGAGTCGTACAGCGTGGTGCGCGACGCGCCGATCGGTCGCGGTGAGACGCTCGCGCTCGGCCGCTACGCCTACCGCTTCGATTCGATCCGCGACATCGAAGGGCCTAACTACGATGGCGTGCGCGCCGTCGTCACGGTGCTGCGCGACGGCAAGCCGATTGCCGAGCTGCACCCGGAAAAGCGCAACTACTGGGTGCAGCGCTCGACGTTGACCGAGGCGGGCATCGCCTCGCGTTGGAACATGGACCTGTTCGTGGCGCTCGGCGAGAGCCTAGGCGAGGGGCGCTGGAGCATCCGCGCGCAGATCCGGCCACTCATCGACTATGTGTGGCTGGCTGCCGGGCTCATGGCGCTGGGAGGCGCGCTGGCCGCGTCCGATCGCCGCTATCGCGCGCGCAAGACGGTCTCAGAGAGCGTCACCGTGCCAGAAGGCTCGGCGGGAGCGACGTGAACCGCGCTTTCGTTCCGATCGGCATCTTTGTCGTCATTGCCGCCGTCCTGTACGTCGGCGTGAAGCATTCGCCCGAGAAGGGCTCGATGCGCTCCGCGCTCATCGGCAAGCCGGCGCCGGCATTCGACCTGCCCATCCTCGGCGAGGAGACCAGGCGGCTTTCCACGCGCGAGCTCGCCGGCAAGCCCTGGGTGCTGAATGTTTGGGCCACCTGGTGCGTTGCCTGTCGCGACGAGCATGCGACGCTGCTCGACATCTCGCGCGAGAACCGGGTGCCCATCGTGGGTCTCGATCTGCGCGACAAAGACGAGGATGCCCGCCAGTGGCTGCAGCAGCTCGGCAACCCATACCACCTGGTGGCCGTAGACCGGGAGGGACGGACGTCGATCGATTTCGGCGTATACGGAGCCCCGGAAACATTCTTCATCGACGCCGCGGGACTGGTGCAATACCGGCACGTGGGTCCGATGACACGTGAAGTCTGGGATCGCGAGTTCGTCTCGCGCCTGGGCCCGGGGAGGCCATGATGAAATCCGTTTCTGCGCGCGCACTCACTGCCTGTGCCGCGTTGGTCGCAGGCCTGCTGGCCGGCGCCACGCTCGCGGTCGACACCACCACGCTGCCCACCGAGGTGCTGCAGGCGCGATACGAGCGCCTGACGCACGAGATCCGCTGCATGCAGTGCCAGAACAACAGCATCGCCGATTCACCCGCCGACCTGGCCTCGGACTTGCGCCGCCAGGTGAAAGAGCTGTTGATCGCCGGCAAGACCGACCGGGAGGTTCGTGAGTACATGGTCGCGCGTTATGGCGAAGTGATCCTCTTCAGCCCCCCGTTCAATCAAGCCACCGCGTGGATATGGCTCGCGCCGGGCATCGCGCTCGTCGGCGGAATCATCGTGGGCGTGGTCATCGTGCGGCGGCGCGCCGCGCTCGTGACGAACGACGACAGTGTCGTGGCAGGCGAAGAAACTCCGCAATGACCGCTACTTTCCTGATCATCGCCGCCATCCTCACCGTGCTCGCCGCGGCGCTGCTGGCGCTGCCGCTGCTGCGCGGTCGCGCCGGCCAGCCACGGGCGAAATATGCCGCGCTCGGCGCGCTCATAGTAGTTGGCTTCGGCTCCACCATGCTCTATTCGGCCTGGAGCAAGTTCAACTGGGACGAAACTCCGGCCGTCGCCGACACCCCCGCCGCGATGACGGCCAGGCTCGCGCGGCGCCTCGGCGAGAAGCCTCCCAGCGCGGACGACATCGACGACTGGCTGAAGCTCGGCCGCTCGTACGAGGTGCTGGGGCAGGCGCCGCTGGCGATCCGCGCCTATCAACGCGCCGACCGCCTGGCGAACGGCACCAACGTGGAAGCCATCTTTGGCGTCGCCGATCTGCTGCTCACACAAGACCCGGAGGAATTCCGCGGACCGGGCGGCAAGCTCTACGAGCGCGCGCTCGAGCTCGCGCCCGATTCCCAGAAGGCGTTGTTCGGTGCCGCGATGACCGCACTGGGCCGCGGCGAGACGGCGCTCGGGCGTGAGCGCATGGAGCGCATCCTCACGCTCCACCCGCCACAGCAGGTGCGCGAGGTCGTGCAGAAGTTCATCACCAACCTCGACTCGCAGGCGCAGGCCGCGAGTGCGACGCCGGGAACGGCTCCAGGTGAAACTGCGGGAGAAACGCCCGCAGACTCGCCGCAGATTTCCGTACGCGTCACCGTGGCGCCCGCGCTGGCGGCGAAAATCAGGCCCGACGCCACGCTGTTCGTCGCGGCGCGCGATCCGAAGGCTCCGGGGCCGCCGTTCGCGGCCAAGCGGCTCGCGGCGCGCTTCCCGGTCGACGTGGTTCTGACACCCGCCGACGCGATGATGCCGGCGCGCCGCATCGCCGCAGGGCAGACCTACAGCGTCGTCGCGCGCGTGGCGCTCGGCGGCACGCCGACCGCCTCGAGCGGCGACCCATTCGGACAAGTTGGCTATCATGTCGGCAAGGACGGGCGACTGAACATCGTCATCGACCAGCTCTCCCCCTAACAGCAGGGAATCCCCGCCATGCAGGCCAAGCATTCGCTCGAAT
>JBIOZI010000286.1:0-5157 GCA_044871085.1 Steroidobacteraceae bacterium
GCGCGCCGCCGGCGGTCACGCGAGCGGCGCGCTGCCCGCGGCCACGCATGGCGCCACGGGAATCGACCCGACGCGTCCCGGCGCTTTGTATCAGGGCTGGCCGCCGCTCGCGGTGGCGGCGGCGCGCGACGACGCCGCGGACATCCGCCGGCGCAAGGCCGCGGGAGCGGATCTCGAGGCGACGACGCCGCAGGGCGAAACGGCACTCGAGATCGCGATCGACATGCATTCGGACGATGCGGTGCGCGCGCTGCTCGAGCTCGGCGCCAATATCGGGCGCAACGGCAACGGTGGATTCGACGGGCTGGAACGCGTGGTGCGAACCGGTGACGCAAGTTTGTTTGCCGGCCTCGCCGGGGCGGGGGTGAAGGTGGCAGGTGACGCGCAGGCCGCGAAAATGCTCGGCATCGTCGCACGGCGCGGCGATGCGGAGTTGATGCGCGCGCTGCTGGCGGCCGGCCTGCCGGTCAACGTCGTGGACGGGACGCACATGACACCGCTCATGTACGCGGCGCGTGCCGGCGATGCGGAAATGATCAAACTACTCGTGGATCGCGGCGCCGCGGTGGCGAGCGTCGATTTGCGCGGGCGTTCGGCGCTCTGGTATGCGGCCGCCGCGGGCGACGGCGACGCGGTAGGCGTGCTGCTCGCCGTGCGCGCGCCGCCCGACCTCGCGGATCGCGATGGTACGACGCCGCTGGTCGCCGCCATTCGCGCAGGGTCGCCGGCAGCAGTGGCGCATTTGCTGGCCGCCGGCGCGGCGGCGGACCCACGCGAGCCGGCGCAGGATCCTCCGCTGCGCGTCGCAGCCGAAACAGGGCGAGCGGAGATCATTGCGCTGCTGCTCGCCCGCAAGCCGCGCCTCGACGCCGTCGACGCGTTCGGCGATACGGCACTCATGGTCGCGGCACGCAACGGCGACGAGTCCACGAGTGTGAAACTCCTGGCGGCGGGCGCGAATCCGCGGCTGCGCAATCGTGATCGTGCGACGGCGGCAGAACTGGCCGAGGCCCGCGATTTCGACGCGCTGGCGCGGCGACTGCGGGACTAGCGCTGTATCCAGTGCCGCACGCCTTCGGCGCTGAGAAAGGCTTCCGCGGCCGGGCCGCGCAGCATCGCCAGCGTCGTCAGCATGCCCGCGTTCGTGCACGTGGGCGCCGCCACGGTGATCGAGCGTGGCGCGTCGCGCACCGGCCGTCCGTCGCGCGGATCGAGGATGTGCGGCAGCCGCACACCGCCGGCGGAGACGAAACGGTGCGTGTCACCGCTGGTCGCCAGCGCGCCGCCTGAGAGATCGATGAGCCGGGCGGCACGCGCTGCGCCCGCGCCGGCCGATGCGCTGTCTTCGATTCCGACGCGCCAGGGTTGTTTGCCGTCGCGAGCGCGCGTCACGGCGAGATCGCCGCCGAAATTGACGAGCACCGCGCAGTCGGTGGAGCGCGCGGCGAGCCGGGTTGCCTGGTCGACCGCGTATTCCTTGCCGATGCCGCCGAAGTCGATTTGCATGCCCGGCAGCAGCCGGATTTCCGGCGGGTTCCAGCGCAGCTTCGACCAGCCGACGAGCGGCAGCAGCTCATCGATCTGCGCCTGCGTGGGCACACGCGCACCGCCATCGAACGTCCATGCCCTGCGCAGCACGCCCGAGGTGATGTCGAACAGTCCGCCGGACAGTTGGTGCATGAGGCCGGCGAAGTCGAGCAGGTTGGCGGTCTCGTCATCGACCTCGATCGGTTCGCCCGCCGAGCCGTTGATGCGCGAGACGATGGTGTCCGCGCGGTAACGGCTGAACTTGTCTTCGATGCGCCAGGCCTCGGCGGCAACCTGGCGCGCGACCTCGTGCGCCAGGGCGCGGTCGGCAGTTTCGACCAGGACCTCGCAGGGGCCACCCATGGCGTGGAAGCGGCCCGCCCACAGGCCGTCGCCGCTCGACAGATCGATCTTGCGCGCGCCCTGCGTCAGAGCTTGAAACGGTAGCCGAATTGCAGGATCACCGCGTCGAAGTCCGGCATCTGCACGTTTCCGATCTGGTTGCCGATCAGGCGATCGGCCGGCGCCTTCGAGGTCTGCCGGTAGAACTCCAGGCGCGCGTTCCATTCGCCGCCTCCGGCGGTTTCGTGGCCGAACTTCAGGCCCACCGTGACGGCGCTCATGTCCGAGAGGCGCGCATCGGCCGACGCGAACTGCGGCAGCGGAACGGTGTTCGGCAGGCTGTAGCGGTAGAACGACGCGGCGCTCTGCGTGTAGTAGCGCACGTGCGGCTCGAAGTAGTTCGATTCGCCGAACGGCAGGCGCAGTCGTGATTCGAGCGTGTGCGAATCCACTTCCCAGTCGTCGGTGGAGAAACGGTACCCGACCTGCAGCACCTTGCCCGAGAAATCGTGGCGCATCTCGGCGTACAGGCCCTGCTTGCGGCGCGAGTCGGGACGGTTCTCGAAACGATAAACGCCGTTGGGCCCGGACGCGCCGGGCGCCGGTGTGCGCCCGATCAGGTCTCCCGTCACCGGGTCGACGACGCTCAGAATCTTGTAGGGGTCGGTGAGATAGCCGCTCGAGTCGGAATACGAATAGTTCACGCGCAGCACCGTGTGACGGCCGATCACCTGGGTGACACCCAACAAGACGTCGAGCACGTTCTTGCTGTCGCTGCCGGCGCCACGATTGCCAGGCCGTTGGCCGTCAGGCACCGCGTCCGTCATGGTCGCGAGCGGCAACGGCAGCCCGCCCACCGGCTTGATGGTGTCGTTCGCATAGGCGAGCGCCGCGCTCAGGGTGGTGTTGCGCTGGTTGAAATCGCGCGTGAGCCCGAAGTTCGCGCCGATGTGCTGGTAATCGTATTCGGATGAGAATCCGAGGCCGGTGCTGAGCTTGAGCAGGCGCCCGAGCGGCTGCGACCAGCTCGCATTGAGCGCGAAGCGCGTGTCGAGAAAGCTGTCGTCGAGCGGGATCTCGCCCGCGGGCGTCGTGTAGAGGTCGCGTCCGGAGGGGCTCGTGAAGGTCTGCGCGCCGCCGGTGGCGATGGCACCGCTCGGCGAGGCGCCGGTGAGCGAGTCCACGCTCAGGTCGAGCGCGAGCGCGCGCTCGTCGCCGAAGTCGCGGATGCCATGCGCGCTCAGGCTCAGGTCCTTCACGCGACCGTCGCTTTCCCCGTAGTAGAGCAGCGCCGACTCGACGTCCCATTTCGGCGTCGCCTCGTCGGCGATCGAGATCGCCGGCGTCGCGGCCCCGAGCAGGCTGCACGTGGCCGCGGCGAGCGCGGCGCCTATCTTCTGGTCCTTGTCGGTCATATCAGTTGCAGCCACAGCCGCCGCCGCCGAAGCCGCGGCCGCCGCTGGTGCCTTCCTTGCTGAAGTAGATGTGGTCGTCGAATGCCGTATCGAGCGCGTTCGCGTCCAGCTGCATGTCGTCGCGGGCCAGCACTTCGCGCTCCCAGGGCTGCACGCCCAGGTGGGCGCATCCCGAGGTGGCGAAACAGGCGAGGGTCAGGGCCAGGGCCAGGATCTTTCGCATGGTCAGTCCTTGATCACTGTGCGGATTGAGACAGGAATTTCTCGAGCGAGGCTTCGTGCTCGCCCCTCTTCGCATCTCGAAATCCAAGATGCGTTTCGACCAGGTCGCCGCGGCGGTCGAACACGTAGGAGCTCGGCATGCCTTGCACCTTGAAGGCCTTGGCGAGATCGCCGGTCGGGTCGTAGACGATCTCGAAATCGATGGGCACGTCGCGCTGGAATCTGTCGGCATCGCCGCGCACGGCGTCGACGTTCACGCCGATCACCACCAGCCCGCGCGCGCCGTAGCGTGTCCGCAGCTCGTTGAGCCAGGGAATGGACTGCCGGCAGGGTTTGCACCAGGACGCCCAGAAATCCACGATGACGACGCTGCCGCGGTAGCGGTCGAGCCGCAGCCCCGCGCCGCCGGTGGGCTCTGCCGCTGCGAGCACGCCGGTCATCAGCGCGAGCCCGAAAGCGAGCACGGCGCGCTTCGATCCACGCGTTCGCGTGCGCAGCCCGGATTCGCTCGACGCCATGTTCCCGTCCTCCATCGTTGGGCTCACGTCGAGCACCGTTCGTCGTTAGACGGGTGCTGCCGGCAGAATCAATCGGAACCGGCGGCCACGTCGCGCGACTGGGATTATGCCCTGCGACGCATAGAATTCACCGATGCCAGTCGCGGATCCAAAGCCGCCGCCGCGCCACGATCTGTGTTTTCCACCGATCGCGCGTCGCGATGCGCAGACACTCATCCTGGGCTCGTTGCCCGGCCAGCGTTCGCTGCAGATGCAGCAGTACTATGCACATCCTCAGAACGCATTCTGGAAAATCATCGGTCGAATCTTCGGAATCGATAGCGCGGCACCCTACAAGCGCAGGGTAACAATCCTCACCGCCAACCGCATCGCGATATGGGATGTTCTCGCTGCGGCCCAGCGGCCCGGAAGTCTCGACAGCTCGATCGTGCATGCCACGGCACGCGCGAACGATTTCGCGGCATTTTTCCGGGCTCACCCGCACATCCGTCGCGTGTTCTTCAACGGTCGCAAGGCCGAGGAGCTCTATAGGCGGTTCGTGCTGCCGTCGCTGGGAACGCGGTTCGCGGGCATTCGCTACGAGTGCCTGCCGTCCACGAGCCCCGCGCATGCGGGCATGACGTTTGCGGAGAAGTTGGTGATCTGGCGCAGGACCCAGGAGCTAGAGGAATGAAGACGATCGACAAGGTTTGCCCCGTGGTGTTTCGCGATGCTTCGATGCGGGAGATTCTCGCCTTCGAGCATCCGCAGGCCGGCATCCAGCTCGTGAAGGGCAGCGTCGAGCCCGGCGAGTCGGTGCGCGCGGCGGCGTTGCGCGAGCTCGAGGAAGAATCGGGCATCTCGAACGCCGGCATCGCGCAGGACCTGGGCACGTGGAATTCCGAGCACAACGGCCACGTGTGGTCGCTGCAGCTATGCACCTTCAAGCCGGCGCTGCCCGAGCGCTGGGTGCATCACTGCGTCGATGACGGCGGGCACGACCTCAGCTTCTTCTGGCACGACGTCGCCAGCGAGCCCGACGAGAACTGGCGGCCGCAGTTCCGGCGCGCCCTCGAGGCGATCCGCGAGCGTACGCGCGCCCTGCGCTGGCGCGGCTGAGAAATGGGGACATTCCTCGTTTCCTAGCAAAAGGG
>JBIOZI010000287.1:0-7924 GCA_044871085.1 Steroidobacteraceae bacterium
GGGATGGCCTTCTGGACCTGCGTGATGTGCTCGAAGCACAGCCGGTCGAGCTCATCGGTGGTCACGCCGGGCTTCACATAGGCGCCGATCATGTCGAGAACCTCGGCCGCCAGACGTCCGGCAACGCGCATTTTTTCTTGCTCGGCCGGGGACTTAATGGAGATATGGCGACTCACGAGGGAGTCCATCGCGTGCACCTTGCGTAAGCGATTGTTTTGACGGGGAACAAATGGTATAAAGCGCGGCCTTTTTTGGCAATGAAACTCACTAAACCACACGCGCAACCTGCCGTCTCGCTCTTTTCGGGCGAGGGCCCCTCCAGGCAAACGGCATAACGGTTGGATGGGTGTCCGAAGCGAATTTGCAACGGATCACCAGCCGGGCGGCGCGGAGGCACAACCCCACAAGGAGACTTTGATGTCCGGCGTGTCGATGAGACAAATGCTGGAAGCGGGCGTCCATTTCGGACACCAAACCCGCTTCTGGAACCCGAAGATGGCCCCCTTCATCTTTGGCGAACGAAACAAGATCCACATCATCAACCTCGAGAAGACGCAGCCCATGTATGCGGAAGCTGCGAAGTTCGTCAAAGGCGTGGTCGCCGATGGCGGCAAGGTGCTGTTCGTCGGCACCAAGCGCTCGGCGCGCGAGGCGATGGAAAAAGAAGCCCGCCGCTGCGAAATGCCCTACGTGAACCAGCGCTGGCTGGGCGGCATGCTCACCAATTTCAAGACGATCCGCGGGTCGATCAAGCGGCTCATGGATCTCACCGAGATGTCGGAGAACGGCACCCTCGGCAAGCGTGGCAAGAAAGAAGCCACCATGATGCGCCGCGAGAAGGACAAGCTCGAGAAGAGCCTGGGCGGCATCAAGCAGATGGAATCCCCGCCCGACGTCATCTTCATCGTCGACGTGGGCCACGAAGAAATCGCCATCCTCGAAGCCAAGAAGCTCGGCATCCCGGTGGTCGCGGTGGTGGACACCAACTGCGCCCCGGACAGTGTCGATTACGTGATCCCGGGCAATGACGACGCGATGCGTGCCATCGCGCTGTATGCCTCGGGCATCGCCGACGCGGTCATCGAAGGTCGCGCGCAGGCGCCCGCGGTGGCGGTGGGCGAAGACGAGTTCGTCGAGCTCGACGAGAACGGCAATCCGAAGCGCAAGGGCGCGCGCAACCAGCAGCCCGCGCGGCCGCCGGCTCCGCCGCGCGGACGTCGTCCGGCCAACACCGGTGCGCGTGGTGGTCGCCGGCCCGTCGTGGCCAGTGTCGCGGCCGATCCGGAAGACGGTGTCGACCCGGCCGTGTTCACCGACACGGGCGAAGCGGCGCCGCGCAGCGCGACGGCGAGCGCCGGGCGCTCGCGCACGGGTACGGGCAACCCGCCAAACCGCGGTCGCGGTGGTGGCGGCGGCCCACGCCGCGGCTGACCGGCACCGCGGCTGAGCTGCAATACACAACTGAAGGACACGCGATGACAATCACTGCAGAAGCCGTCAAACAGCTTCGCGAACGCACCGGCGCCGGCATGATGGAATGCAAGAAGGCGCTGGTCGAAACCAACGGCGACCTCGATGCCGCCGCGGAAAACATGCGCAAGGCCGGCCTGGCGAAGGCCGACAAGAAGGCCTCGCGCATCGCCGCCGAAGGCGTCGTGGTGGTCGAGAAGTCGGCCGACGGCAAGACCGGGGTGCTGGTCGAGGTCAACAGCGAGACGGATTTCGTCGCGCGGGGCGACGACTTCCGCGGCTTTGCCGCCGAGGTGGCCAAGGCCGCGCTCGCCGCCGGTGCGTCGGGCATCGATGCCGTCAACGCGCTCAAGCTCGGCAGCGGCGAGACCGTGGACGAGAGGCGGCGCGCGCTGATCGCGAAGATCGGCGAGAACCTGACCGTGCGCCGCGTGGCGCTCGTGAAGGCGCCGGGCTTCGTCGGCTCGTACGTGCACACCGACCACAAGAAAGCCGCGCTGGTCGCGGTCGAAGGCGGCGACGCGGAGCTCGCGCGCGACCTCGCCATGCAGGTGGTCGCGGCCAGCCCGCGCTACCTCACGCCGGCGGATGCGCCGGCCGAGCACGTGGCGAAGGAGCGCGAGATCGAAACCGCGAAGGCGCTCGCCGAGGGCAAGCCGCCGGAGATCGTCGCCAAGATGATCGAAGGCCGGCTGCGCAAGTCCATCAACGAATTCGCGCTCACCGGGCAGGTGTTCGTGAAGGACGGCGACCTCACCATCGAGAAGCTGCTCCAGAAGAACAAGGCCAGCGTGAAGGCGTTCGAGCGCTACGAAGTCGGCGCCGGCATCGAGAAGAAGCAGGACGACTTCGTCGGTGAAGTCATGGCGCAGGTGAAAGCCACACAGAAGAAAGACGACGGGAAGGACGGCAAGTCCGACCCGCCGACGAAGCACTGACAGAGCGATGAAAACCCCGCCTTCCGCGGGGTTTTCTTTATGGCAAAGTGCGTCGCCGACGCAATCAGGAACGAGACCATGACCGCAGCTCGCTACAAACGCATCCTCGTGAAGCTCTCGGGTGAGGCGCTGCTCGGCTCGTCGGATTTCGGCATCGATCCGGGTGTATTGAAGCGTATCGCCGGCGAGCTGCTCGAGATCCAGTCGACCGGCGTGCAGGTAGCCACGGTCATCGGCGGTGGCAACATCTTCCGTGGCTCGGGGCTCGCGAAGGCGGGCATCGACCGCGCCACGGCCGATCACATGGGCATGCTCGCCACCGTCATGAACGCGCTCGCGATGCAGGACGCCATCGAGAGCCTCGGCGGCCAGGCGCGCGTGCAGAGCGCCATCCGCATCAACCAGGTGTGCGAGGACTACATCCGGCGTCGTGCCATGCGCCACCTCGAGAAAGGCCGCATCGTCATTTTCGCCGCGGGCACGGGCAACCCTTACTTCACCACCGACTCGGCCGCAGCGCTGCGTGCCATCGAGATCGAGTCCGACATCCTGCTCAAGGCCACCAAGGTCAACGGCATCTACGATTCGGACCCGATGAAAAATTCTCAGGCCAAGCGCTATGCGACGCTGACCTATGACAAGGTGCTGCAGGACCGGCTCAACGTCATGGATGCCACGGCCATCGTCATGTGCCGCGACAACCGCATGCCCCTGCAAGTGTTCAATCTCAACAATGCCGGCGACCTGCCGCGCGTGGTGCGCGGCGACGACATCGGTACGGTCGTCACGCACGACTGACGCCTCAAGAGAGAGACAAACATGTTAGACGACATCAAGAAGGACGCGATGAGCCGCATGGGCAAGTGCGTCGAGACCTTCCAGGCGGATCTCAAGAAGCTGCGCACCGGCCGTGCGCATCCCTCGCTCATCGAGAACATGAAGGTCGACTACTACGGCACCGATACGCCGCTCAAGCAGGTGGCCAACATCAGCGTCGAGGACGCGCGCACGCTGGTGGTATCGCCGTGGGAGAAGACGATGGTGCAGGCCATCGAGAAGGCGATCCACAAGTCGGACCTCGGTTTGAACCCGGTCAGTGCCGGCACCGTGATCCGCATTCCGCTGCCGCCGCTCACCGAGGAGCGCCGCAAGGACATCACGAAAGTGGCGCGCGCCGACGCGGAGAACGCGCGCGTGGCCGTGCGCAACGTGCGCCGCGACGTCATCGCCGACGTCAAGGAAGCGCTCAAGGCCAAGCTTCTTTCCCAGGACGAGGAAAAGAAGGCCGAGGTCGACATCCAGAAGCTCACCGACAAATACATCGCCGACATCGAAACGCACCTCGGCGCCAAGGAAAAAGAACTCCTGCAGGTGTGAGCCGCACCTGCATGTCACCGGCGCCGTGAGCACTCCCACACACATCGCGATCATCATGGACGGCAACGGGCGCTGGGCCGAGGCCCGCGGATTGGCGCGCCATGCCGGCCACAAGGAAGGCGTGCGGCCGGTGCGCATGTGCATCGAGGAATGCGCGCGCCGCGGCGTCGGCGCGCTCACGCTGTTCGCGTTCTCGAGCGAGAACTGGCGGCGCCCGGGCATCGAGGTGGCGAGCCTCATGCAGCTGTTCCTCGACGCCATCGACCGCGAGGTCGAAGACCTGCACAAGAACAAGGTGCGGCTGCGCTTCATCGGCGACCGCGGCGCGCTCAGCGTCAAACTACAGAGCCGCATGGCCGCCAGCGAGGAGCTCACCGCGGCGAATGCCGGCCTCAGGCTGCAGGTGGCCGTGAGTTACGGCGGACGCTGGGACATCGTGCAGGCGGCGCGGCGCCTGGCCGCGCGGGCCGCGAGCGGGGCACTGCCGCCCGGCGAGATCGACGAGCGCAGCTTCGCGGCCGAGCTCGCGCTCGGCGACGTGCCCGATCCCGACCTCTTCATCCGCACCGGCGGCGACCACCGCATCAGCAATTTCCTGCTGTGGAACCTCGCCTACACCGAAATGCACTTCACCGAGACGCTGTGGCCGGACTTCGACAAGCCGCACTTCGAGAACGCGCTGCGCGCCTTCGCGAACCGCGAGCGGCGCTTCGGGCTCACATCCGGGCAGCTCGAGGACGTGCGGCGTGCTTAAACAACGCGTGCTCACCGCCGCGGTGTTCGGAACCGTCCTGCTGCTGGTGCTGTTCGCGCTGCCGCCGGTCGCCACCGTGTGGCTCATCACCCTGCTCGTGCTGGTCGGCGCGTGGGAATGGGCCGGCTTCATCCGCGCCGGCTCCTACGTCGCGCGTGCCGCGTTCGTGCTCGCCGTCGCCGCCTGCCTGTTCGTGTGCTGGACCTCCGTCCTCGGCACGGCCGCCGAGATGAAGGTGACGATCGTCGCCACGATCTGGTGGTTCGTCGCGTTCCTGTGGGTATCGATCGCTCCCGAACGCGTGCATCCCGTCGCGGCCGCATTCGCCGGACTGCTCGCGCTCGTGCCCTGCTGGCTCGCGCTCGTGAGCATCGCGACGCGGTGGAACCCGGGCTCGGGCTGGGTGCTGTTCGTGCTCGCCCTGGTCTGGGCCGCCGACACCGGCGCGTTCTTCGCCGGCAAGTATCTCGGCAAGGTGCCGCTCGCACCGCGCGTGTCGCCGAAGAAGACCTGGGAGGGCGTCATCGGCGGCATCGTGCTCGCGGCCATCGTGGCCCATGTCGGCGGCCAGTGGCTCGGGGTCGGCGGCTTCGTGTTCATTTCGCTGTGCGTGGCCGTCGCCGCGATCTCGGTGGTCGGCGACCTCACCGAAAGCATGTTGAAGCGCGCCGCGGGCCTCAAGGACAGCGGTAGTTTGTTCCCTGGACACGGCGGAATGCTCGACCGCATCGACAGCGTGACGGCCGCGGCCCCGGTGCTCATGTTCGGCTTCTACTGCATGGGTTTCGAGCCTTGAACGGCGTCGCCATCCTCGGCTCGACCGGCTCGGTGGGCGAGAGCACGCTCGACGTGGTCGCGCGCCATCCGGACCGCTTCCGTGTCGTCGCGCTCGGCGCGCATCGCAACGTCGACCGGCTGGCGGAGCAGTGCGCGCGGTTCGCGGTGCCGTATGCCGCGCTCGCGGACGCGTCGGCCGCACCGCGGCTCGAGCAGGCGCTGCGCGCGCGCGGCGCCGCGACGCGCGTGCTCGCCGGCGCGGAGGCGATGTCCGCCATCGCGGTGCTGCCGGAGGTGCACAGCGTCATGGCCGCCATCGTCGGCGCCGCCGGCCTGCCGTCGACGCTGGCCGCGGCGCGCGCCGGCAAGCGGCTGTTGTTAGCCAACAAGGAATCCCTGGTGATGGCGGGCCCGCTGCTGATGCAGACGGTGCGCGCCTCGGGTGCGACGCTGCTGCCCATCGACAGCGAGCACAACGCGGTGTTCCAGTGCCTGCCGCGCGATGCCGTTCCCGGCATGGCGCCGCCCGGCGTGAAGCGCATCCTGCTGACCGCCTCGGGTGGGCCGTTCCTCGACACCGATCGCGATCTGCTCGATGCGGTGACGCCGGACGAGGCCTGTGCGCATCCGAACTGGGTGATGGGCCGCAAGATCTCCGTGGACTCGGCCACCCTGATGAACAAGGGGCTGGAGTTCATCGAGGCCTGCCTGCTGTTCGGCGTGGCGCCGACGCAGGTCGAGGTGCTGATCCACCGCGAGAGCATCGTGCATTCCCTGGTCGAATACGTCGATGGCTCGGTGCTCGCGCAGTTAGGCGCCCCCGACATGCGCACTCCGATAGCGCACGCGCTCGCCTGGCCGGAGCGCGTGGCCTCGGGTGTACAATCCCTCGACCTCGTCAAGGTCGGGAACCTGCGCTTCGAGGCGCCGGATCTGCGCCGTTTCCCCGCGCTGGCCCTCGCACAGGAGGCCGCGCGTGCGGGCGGCTCGCGACCCGCATCACTTAACGCGGCAAACGAGGTGGCCGTGTCCGCGTTTCTCGAGGGCCAATTGAACTTTGCGCGAATTCCGGCAGTCATTGAATCGGTGATGGCAACGACTTCGGGGGGCGAAATCCGCGATCTCGATGACGTCCTGGCGGCGGATGCCGAAGCGCGAACGCGCGCCGCCTCTCTCATCCGGCCGCGCGCCGTTCACGCCTAGGAATTCTGAATGCTCGAGCACGGGTGGGACATTCTCTGGGCCATCATCGCCATCAGCCTGCTGGTGACGGTGCACGAGTTCGGGCATTTCTGGGTGGCCCGCAGGCTCGGTTTCAAGGTGCTGCGCTTCTCCGTCGGCTTCGGCAAACCGTTGTACAAGCGCATCGGCAAGGATCCGGACCGCACCGAGTTCGTCATCGCGGCCATCCCGCTCGGCGGCTACGTGCGCATGCTCGACCAGCGCGAGGGCGACGTTGCGCCGCAGGACGTGCCGCGCGCCTTCATGAGCAAGCCGCCCTGGCAGCGCATCCTCGTCATGCTCGCGGGCCCGGCGGCCAATTTCATCTTCGCCATCGTCGTGCTCTGGGGCATGTTCTGGATCAAGGGCGAGATGCAGATCAAACCGGTGGTCGGCGACGTCACCGTCGATTCCATCGCCGCGAGGGCGGGCCTGCGCAGCGGTGATCTCGTCCTCGAGATCAACGGCGAACCGGCGCGCGATCAGCTCGAGGGCGCAGTCGGTCTGCTCGATGCGGTGAGCAGCGACGGCGTCGCAGTGCTGCGCGTGCGAGGCCGCAGCGGCGACGAACGCGTCGTCACGATGACGGTCGCGGACCAGGACGCGCGCTTCAAGCTCACCGAGCCCAACGAGCTCTTCAGCGGCCTGGGTTTCGAGTTCTGGCGGCCGAAGCAGCTGGCCACCGTCTCGGCGGTGAGGCCGGGCGGGCCGGCGGCGCTCGCGGGCATCGAAGCGGGCGACACTTTCGTGTCGATGAACGGCCAGCCGATACGCGGCTGGAACGAGTTCGCGAGCTACGTGCGCGCGCGTCCCGGCGAGGAAATCCTCTTCACCGTGAAACGCGGCGACACCGAGTTCTCCAAGCGCATCACCCCGAAGCTCGAGGACGATGGCGGCCAGAAGATCGGGCGCCTCATGATCGACCCGCCCCAGCCTCCCGCGGACCCAGAGGCCGGAATCCCCGCCGAGCTCAAGACGCGCACGCATTTCGGCCCGGTCGCGGCCTTCGGCGCCGGCGTCGCCGAGGCGTGGCAGATGACCGCTCTGCAGGCGAAGTTCTTCTGGCGCATGATCACCCTGAAGGTGTCGAGCAAGAATCTCTCCAGTGTGTTCACCATCGCCGATTACGCGGGTGACACGGCGCGCGCCGGTCCGGGCAGCTTCCTGATGCTGCTCGTGATGCTGTCGCTGTCGCTCGGCTTCCTCAATCTGCTGCCCATACCGATACTCGACGGCGGCCAGATCGTTTTCCAGGTCGCGGAGTGGATCCGCGGCCGCGCGCTCTCCGAGCGCGCCTATCTGCTCGGCCAGCAGGTGGGCCTCGTCGCCATCGTGCTGCTCATGGGTGTGGCGCTGTTCAACGACGTGACCAGCCACTTCGGCGCGC
>JBIOZI010000288.1:0-14799 GCA_044871085.1 Steroidobacteraceae bacterium
GTTCCTGCGTTGAGAGCGCGCGTCTCACTAGCGTCGTGCGAAGAGCGCGGGGCTCGGGCTCGGCGCTCTGCCCACGCATGAGCTGGAGTTCCTGGCACACAGCAGAAAAGGGGACAGATCTATTTACGACGAGCGTGGCTCGCGGCGAATGGGATTCGCGCAGGGCGTGTCCGCGATATGCGAGTGGAGCGCGGCGGAATGCGACGTTCTAGGCACGAAGCCGCCACTCGATGCGCCACCGGCCACGTGCTTCGCAAGCGTCTCGCCCCGCCCTCATCACCGAATCAACCAGGCGGCGGGCCCCACTCTCGCGACCCCCCACACCCCATATCCGCCGCGCAGAGCGAGACATATCGCGGGCGCGACCTGCGCGAATCCCATTCGCCGCGAACCGCGACCCTCCGAAAATAGATCTGTCCCCTTTTCCTGAACCGCGACCCTCCGAAAATAGATCTGTCCCCTTTTCCTACGCTCGGGTGGCGCGTAGAGCGATCAACACGCATAGGAACACGAGAAGGGCGGACACGAGATACGGTGCGCCGGGCAGGTACACGGGCGCGCCTTCGGCGCTGAAGTGGCTGAACAGTTGCGTCATGAACAGCGGCGACACCACGGCGGCGACGCTCGCGATGCTCGCCACGGCGCCTTGCAGCTCGCCCTGTGACGACGGCCCCACCTGCCCGGACATGACGCTCTGCATGGCCGGATTGGCGATGGCCCCGAGCGAGCCGATGGCGAGCGCGGGGTAGATCATCCAGCCGGCGGGCACCAGGCCGTACAGCGCGAACCCCACGGTCATCAGCAGGAAGCCGACGACGATCGCGCGCCGCTCGCCGAGTTTCGGCACCACCATGCCCGTCAGACCTCCCATGACGATCACCGTCATGACGCCGACGAACGTCAGCGACCAGCCGACCTCGGACGGACCCCAGCCGAATTTCAGCTGCGTGAAGAACATCCATACCGCGGGCAGCGAATCGTGGGCGATCTGGTACAGCAGCACCGCGAACAGCAGGCCGGCGACCATCGGCAGATGCGCCAGGCTCTTGAACGCGCCGAACGGATTCGCGCGCGCCCATTCGAACGGGCGCCGGCGCTCCTTGGGCAGTGTTTCCGGCAGCACGAAGAAGCCGAAAATGACGTTTGCGAGGGCCAGCCCCGCGGCGGCGAAGAACGGCGCGCGCACGTCGATGTGCTCGGCCACGAAACCGCCGATGACCGGGCCGAGCGTGAAGCCGGAGCCCCAGGCCGCGCCGATGAAGCCGAAGTTCTTGGCGCGCGTCTGCGCGGTGCTGATATCGCCGATGTATGCGCCTGCCACGGCGAACGACGCCCCGAACAGGCCCGCGAACGCACGGCCGATGAACAGCCACGTCATCGAAGTGGCGAGACCGGTCAGCAGGAAGTCCACGCCGAATGCGAACAACGATGCGAGCAGCAGCGGGCGGCGGCCGTATCGATCGCTCAGGTTCCCGACCACCGGCGCCATGAAGAACTGCAGCAGTGCGTACACCGCCATGAGATAGCCGCCCCAGTCGGCGGCGGTGCTCAGCGGCTCGCCCGTGAGGGTCATGATGACGCCGGGCAGCGAGGGGATGATGATGCCGAACCCGAGGCTATCTATGAAAACGGATAGCAGGACGAACGTGAGGGCGGCGCGGGATGTGGAGCTCATGCGGGTCGCGCATTCTCCGGCATATGTCTGGTCCGGTGCCAGCCCGTACGCTAGGCTGCCTGCATCCACGGCCGCTTGCCGCGCGTAGCACTCACCATGAACCGGAACGACACCCTGCCGCCGGAGATCGAGCTCGCCCAGCTGTTGCAGCGCTGCGCGGCCCAGGATCAGGCGGCAGTCCGCACCCTGTACGACAAGACCTCGCCCATCCTGTTCGCGCGGCTGCTGCGCATGCTGCGGCGGCGCTCGGTGGCCGAGGAGGCGTTGCAGGACGTCTACGTGCGCATCTGGCAACGGGCCGGCCAGTTCGAGGCCGGTCGCGGCCGGGCGCTGGCCTGGATGGTCACGATCGCGCGCTACTGCGCCATCGACCTCATGCGCCGCGAGCGCATGACGCTGGTCTCAGACGACTCGCTGGCGGAGATCGCCGACGAGTCGGGCGGGGAAGCGCTCACGCTCGAGAAGCCTAACAACTTCGACAGCTGCATCGGGCAGCTCAACGAGAACACGCGCCAGTGCCTGACGCTGGCCTTCGTCGAGGGCCGCTCGCACGACGAGATCGCGCGGCTCACCACGAACCCGCTCGGCAGCGTGAAGAGCTGGATCCGCCGGGGCCTGCTCGCGCTGCGGGACTGCCTGTCCGCCGAAAGGCAGACCACGTGAAGACCGGTAACCGAGAGCTGCTCGACCGCCTGGCGGCGGAATACGTGCTCGGCACGCTGCGCGGCCGCGCGCGCCGGCGCTTCGAGCGCTGGCTGCTGTCGCCGCAGGTGGGTGCGCTGGTGAATGCCTGGGAAAAACGTCTCGCGGGCCTCGAGCCACAGCTGCAGGCGGTGGTGCCGTCGCCCAAGGTGTGGAGCGGCATCGAGCGCAAGCTCGAGCTGCGCGCGCGCGCGCGCCGCCCGGCCGTGCGCTGGCTCGCCATCGCCGCCTCGGTCATGTTCTTCGCGATGATCGGCCTGCTGATGGTCAAGGGCCCGAAGCCGCTGCCGGCCACCGAGGTGGCCTTCATCCAGGCCGATGCCCAGACTATCTACTGGCGCGTCGAGATCCTGGGCGAGAACCAGGAGCTGAGCATGCACGTGCACCAGGTGCACGACCTGCCGCCCGGCAAGTCGCACGAGCTGTGGGCGCTGCCCGAGGGTGGCGCGCCGGTGTCGCTCGGCCTGCTGCCGCAGAGCGGCGATCACCATCGCGTGCTCACGGCCGCGCAGCGCGCCGCGCTCGCCGGTGCCAAGCAGATCGCGGTCAGCCTCGAACCGTCGGGCGGCTCGCCCAACGGGGTTCCGGGCCAGGTCCTGCACGTGGCGCCGCTCGAGGTCACGAAACGCGCGTAACGGCCTGATTGGCAAGCCGTCGCGGCTGTGACAAGGGTCTCAAATCGTCCCCGATTTGCACCCACATTATGAGAGCTACGCCTGCATGTGCTGCAGCGCGACTGCCTAAAGTTGACCCCCATGAGAGAGGTGTTCGTCACCGGCGTCCGCGGGAGCAAGACCCGCGGATGTCTTTTCGCGTTGCTCGCGCTCGCCCTGTTCGGCGCGCGCGATGCGTCCGCGCAGGCGATCACGCGCTTCGTGCGCGACACCGGCCACATCAATTTCGTCACCACCGGCGGCAGCATGCGCACGCTGCCCAACGGCGCGGCGGGCGCTCCCGACCAATGTACCGTCGGCGCCAGCAGCTCGCAGACGCTGTCGGGCATTCCCGCCGGCACGACGATCCGCAACGCGTACCTGTACTGGGGCGGCTCGGGCACCACGAACGACACCACCGTCACGTTCAACGGCAACACCGTCACCGCGTCGCGCACCTTCAACACGACGGTGCCGTTCAACAGCAGTAACCACGGTTATTTCGGCGACTTCGCGAACGTCACCAGCATCGTCAGCACGACGGGCAATGGCACCTACACGCTGAGCGGCCTGACGGTGAACACCGGCAACCCCTGGTGCAACAACAGTCTGGTCGCCGGCGGCTGGTCGCTGATCGTCATCTACGAAAGCGCCGCCGAGCGGTTGCGCGCCATCAACGTATTCGACGGCATGGACTACTTCTACGGCAGCTCGCTCACGACGCTGCCCGACGGTTTCCGCGTGCCGGCTTCGAACATCGACGGCCGCATCGGTGTCTTCACGCTCGACGGTGATCCGGCCAACTCCACCGCGCTGAACGGCTTCAGCGAGGCGCTGCGCTACAACGGCACGCTGCTCGACGACGGCATCAATGTCGCGGGCAGCAATCCGCTGGTGCAGCAGTTCGACGGCACCATCAACACGCAGGGCATCGCCACCAGCTACGGCATCGACGTCGACCAGTACGACATCAGCTCGCTGCTCACGCCCGGCCAGACCAGCGGCACCATCCTGTATTCCGCCGGCGGCGACGTCGTCGTGCTCATGGCCCAGGTCGTGAGCGCCACGTCGGACCCGGCGGTGGACCTGACCGTCGCGAAGACGCACACGGGTTCGTTCGTCTCCGGCGCAACCGGGACGTATTCGATCACGGTGACGAACTCGGCGAGCGCCGAGCGCGAGGACAACACCGTCACGGTGGTCGACACGCTGCCGGCGGGCCTCACGTACAACTCCTTCGCCGGCACGGGCTGGAGCTGCGCGGCGGTCGCGCAGGTGGTCACCTGCACGCATCCCGCGACGCTCAATCCGGGCGCGTCGTTCCCGGTGCTCAGCATCACGGTCAACGTGCTCGAGGCCGCGGCCGCGTCGGTGACGAACACCGTGACCGTGAGCACGCCCAGCTTCGAGGTCGTCACCAACAACAATTCCGCCACCGACGTGACGGCGACCATCGATCCGGCCCTTTCGACCTCGACGAAAGCCGTGGTCGATGTCAACGGCGGCGAAGCGTCCCCGGGCGACACGCTGCGCTACACGATCACGCTCAACGAGAGCGCGGGCGGGCAGGCGATCAATGTGTCGGTGGTCGACAGCATCCCCAACAACACGACCTTCGCGGGCTTCGTGTCGCTGCCCGCCGGTGTGACCACCGCCTACAGCCCGCCGCCCGCCGGCGTGAACGGCGACGGCCAGATCACGATCTCCGGCATCACGGTGCCCGCCAGCAGCTCCGTGACGCTGGTCTTCGACGTGACGGTGAACGCGGGCACCGCGCCCGGCTCGACCGTCGACAACACCGCGACCGTCACGAACCCGAACGGCCCGGAGAACAATCCGGCGGCGCCGCAGCTCATCGTGAACCCATCTCTGATCGCGAGCTCGGGCCAGAAATTCCTGTACCTGCGGCGTGACGCGGCCGCGGCCCGTTCGCTGTCGCGCAATCGCCCGACCACGGCGGACACCAACCACGACCTCGCGACCAACACTACCGTGACCTGGGTGATCACCCCGGTGCTGCGGCAGCAGCTCATCGTGCCGGCCGGCAACATTCCCGTGCGCCTGTGGCTGTCGCGCAATGGCGGTACCGGGGCGCGCAACGTCACGGTGACGCTCACCTCGAGCGCCGGCGGCCTCAATGCGACCCAGACGCTGTCGGTGACGCCGAACAACAGCACGACGGTGCCCACGATCGCGAATTTCACGCTCAACAACGCGGCGCTGCGCACGATCCCGGTGAACGCCACGCTGACGCTGTCGGTCTTCAACCAGGCCGGCGTCAACACGATGACGATCTGGCCGAACGCGAACGGCGGCTCGACCGCCGGCGTGCCCAACAACTCGCGTGTCGAGCTCAACTCAAACAGCGTCATCAACGTCGACAGCGTGGCGTCGTACACCGCCGCGTTCAACACCGGCTCGATCCAGACCACCTTCTTCCCGAACGCCGCGATGTTCATACGCGCGCAAGTCAGCGATCCGTTCGGCGCCTTCGACATCTCGGGCGCGAACATCACGATCATCGATCCGTCGGGCGTGACGCAGGTGAACAACCAGCCCATGACGGCGCAGCTGATCGCGCCTTCGACCTGCACCTCGACCGCGGCCGCGAGCTGTATCTTCCAGTTCCCATATACCGTGCCCAACACCGCCTCCGCGACTTCCCCGCTGCTGGGTGGATGGACGGTGCGCGTGGTGGCGAACGAGGGCGTCGAAGGCACGGTGACGGACCTGGGCGTCGGCAATTTCACCGTCGTCTTCCCGCAGCCGACGGTCACGATGGTGAAGACCTCCACGGTGCTGTCGGATCCCTTCAACAACGCCACCAATCCCAAGCGCATACCGAACGCGGTGGTGCGCTATGACATCTCGCTGACGAACAGCGGCCCGGGCACCGTCGATGCGGGCACGCTGACCATCACCGATCCGGTGCCGGCGAACTCGTCGATGTACGTCGCGACGACCTCGGGCGACCCGGTCGAGTTCATCAATGGCGCGGGCCCGGCGATCAGCGGCCTCACGTACAGCTACGCAACCAGCGTGTCGTATTCCTCGACCGGCGCGGCAGGCCCGTGGGGCTATACGCCCGTGCCCGACGTAAATGGCTTCGACCCCGCGGTGCGCGCCGTACGGGTCATTCCGGCCGGCACGATGAACGCGGCGGGGAGCGGCAACCCCACGTTCACCGTCCGATTCCGGGTCCGCATCAATTAAGTCGCGTCCGGCTCCCGGCGACCTAGGACGCACCCCGTCCGTTGCACTCGTTCGATGCGATTTCGCATCCGGTGCACTCATCCTGGACTGTCATTCGCCAGACATCGTGTCACAGGCACAATTCGGCCGCCCACACGGCCTTTTACGTCTCGGCCGGGTTGGCACGCCGATTGCTTTATCTAGTTCGTCTGCGGAATGTTCTCCTCCCCCCTCGTGAGACATTTTTTGCTGGACAGACGCGTGCAGGAACGGAAGGGCCTGCACGCGTTTTTTTTTGTCTCGGCCTCGACGTGACGGCAGCCCCGAACTTGCGCACTCCATTCGACCGCAGCAACGCATGTCCACTTCCCGCAGGGGCCTTTTCGAAGCCGCGGGCCTGACGGCCGCGGCCCTCGCACACCTCGCCGCCATCGGCAGCCGGCGCCTCGAGTTGCCACAGAAACGGACTTTTGGATGCCGCCGAGGTAATTCCCGCTGACACGTGACACTCACGTGGGCGCCTAGAGTGGCCGCATGCGCGTGCCCTTCCTCCTGCTGCTCATCGGCCTCAGTGCCGTCGCCGCGGCGTCCAACTACCGTGAAGTGGCTAAAGCCGTGAACGACGATGCGATGCTCGCCACCGCGGGCGTCACGCCGGCCGAGGCGCGGCTGCGCAAGCAATGCCGCGCGGCGGTCATCGACACCGACGACCGGCCCGACTTCTTCGATTGCGTGTACGTGCAGACGGAGCGCGAGCTGAACCTGTTCAGCGTCGAGGACGGGTTCCTGATGAACGAGCTCGAGCTCACGCTGCACAACATCGACGGCGTGGCGCTGCAGCACCTCGACCGCTGGTCGCAGGTGCAGATCTTCAGCGGCCGGCGCGTGGCCGCGCTGTACATCCATGGCAACGGCTGGATCGACAGCGGCGAGACCGAGGCGGTGTACCGCTGGCTGCTCGACCATGGCGTGCAGCCGCGCGAGCCGCGGGTCTGGATCGGGCCCTGAAGTCAAATCGCGCTTGACAGCCGGCGATTCGCGCCTAAAATGCGCGCCCCCATGACCACACTAGCTAACTACTTCGATCCGCCGCGCGCTGGCGCGCGCGTTCCCCTCGAGAGCTAGCTTCCGCACGTGCGGAGGCGGGCCCTCGCCCGCCCGCCGCAGGTCGAGCCTCCGGCAGGCGCACCGCCACCGGAATTCACATGTCACTACACAAATTGCAGGCCGAGCGCGAAACGCGTCCGCGAGACGTGCCGCTGCTCAACGTCACCTTGAAACAGGACCTGTACTACCTGGGCAACGCGCTGGTGCGCGCGCGCGCGGTGCAGGGCTGCGACTTCGAGCTGGCCGCGCTGCCCGTGCATCGCACGATGCGCTGGAGCGTGCGCCGCAAGCTCGAGCTGTTCTTCGACAGCCTCGCGCTCGACGCGGGATTCACCGCGTACCGGCTGAGCGAAGGCTCGCTGCTGCTCACCGCGGCCGGCGCGTACGTCCACGCCAGCGGGCACAGCAAGGCCGACTACAGCTCGTGCCACTTCGGCGTCTGGGCGGAAAGCGCGGCGCGCGCGGCCGAGGTCATGCAGCGCCTGGAAGGCATCGGCGGCGAGCACCGCATGCGCGACGAGACGTTCACCATCGACTGGCAGTTCACGAACAGCGGCGGCGAGCTGCGCAACGCCACGTTCCAGGAGCTCGCGGATCCGCAGCTGCTCGACGAGGCGTATCCCGGCCTCGGCATGCCCGTGCAGGCATTCATCGCGGCATACCTCGCAGCGCCGGAGTGCGTGCTGATCCTGCTGGGACCACCCGGCACCGGCAAGACGCGGCTGGTGCGCGCCATCCTCGCGGAGATCTCGCGCCGCAAGGGCGAGAACGCCGAGGTGATGTACACCGCCGACAAGCGCGCGCTCGGCGGCGACGAGATCTTCGTGGAGTTCATCACCGGTTCGCACGACGCCTTCGTCATCGAGGACACCGACCACCTGCTCAAGGCGCGCACCAGCGGCAACGAGGAGATGCATCGCTTCCTCGCGATCGCCGACGGCGTCGCCCGCTCGCAGGGGCGCAAGGTCATCTTCACGACCAACCTGCCGAACGTGACGGACATCGACGACGCGCTGGTGCGGCCCGGCCGCTGCCACGCGGTCAGGTCGCTGCGCGGCCTCACCCTCGAGGAGGCGCAGCGGCTCGCGGCGCGCATCGGCGGCGCCGACCTGGAGCGCGTGCGGCGCGCGGGCGCGGCACTCGCCGCGCTCGGTTCGAAGTCGTACTCGGTGGCGCAGGTGTACCGGGAATGCGCGTGAGCGCGGCCGGCGCCGTCTACAGGTGGGTGCGGTAGAACACCACGTATTCGCCCTGGCCCGGATCCACCTCCACGCACCAGCCGCTCTCAGACCGGCTGCGGTAGAGGTTCTGTGCGATCCAGCCGAACAGCGGCGTGCGCTTGAGCTCGGGCGTGAGGATGCGCGTGCGCATGTCGCTGGCGCGCGGCCAGACGAGCGGCGCCAGGCCGGAAGGCAGGCCGGACATCGCGCTGCTCTCGATGTTGCCCAGGCCGTGCGCGCGGCGCCGCGCGCGGAAGTCGAGCTCGAGGTTCATCGTGTGGGGAATGGCCAGCGGCGCGGAGCTGGCGAGCGACGCGGCGACGCGGTCGGCCGCGGCGGCGGAACCGCACGCCAGCGACAGACACAGTGCGAACCCGAACTTGCGATCCCGAAGGATCATCGTCCTGACCTCGCAGAATTCAGACGCGCTCAGGTTAGGAGCAGCCGCGGCGCGCCCGCAATAGGCGTGTGGTGATTTCGTCGTGACCCGAGAACTGCGGCCTTCTTTCGCGAATTGCGTGGCGCGTTCTGTCAGGTCGACACCGGTGCCCGGACATAATTCGCCACGGCGCGTTCACCACTGCGCCCGCGGTGCGCCAAGGAACCCGGGGCGCGCGCCGTCTCATGGCTGACTCGGCCGCCACCCCGGCGGCCGGCATGGCCACGAGGTGCTGCATGGCTCGCGTCCCCGTCATCGATTCGCCCTGTCCCATCGCCGGCAAACGCGTCCCGGGCGGCGCCTCGGAGCACTGCTCGACCTGCGACCGCGCGGTGTTCAACCTGAATTCCATGAGCGACCTGGAACGCCGCGCATTCATGGGCGGCTGCTCGGGCAAGGTCTGTGTCGCGTACACCGTGCGCGTGCCGCTGCGGCGGAGCGCGTTCGCCGCGTCGCTGGCGGTTGCCGCGCTGGTGGCGCTGCCGGCTGCCGCGGATGTCGCGGAGGTCTCGGACGTCGGGCCCGAGCGAGTGGCGCCCGCCGCCGAGCCGCCGGCCGGCGCGATGTCGCCGCTGCCTTCCGAGGAGCCCGAGCTGCCGAACTGCGACGAATACGACGACCTGGTGCTGGTCGGCGGCGTGCTCGACGCCGGGAACGCGGAGTGGGTGGATGACGGGGCCGAGGCGGCGCCCGAGCTGCCCACCGTCGAGGACGACGGAAAGTAGTTAGTTAGGCGCGCGCGCCGCGACCCGCGCGGCGCCGACCAGCTTCAATTCGCGCGACAGCGCCAGCCCGGCGGAGTGCGTCAGCGGGTTGCCGTCGTAGCTCAGCGCGAAGGCGAGATGCCCGCTGTCGAAGCTGCCGGTGCCGGCGTCGAAATTCTGCCAGCCCGAGCCCGTCCAGGCCTGCACCCACGCGTGCGGCACGAACACGTCGTGCGCGTCGTCGAAGCGGCGCGTGTACACCCGGCCGATGGCGATGCGCGTCGGCACGCCGGCGGCGCGGCCCAGGGCCGCGAGCAGCACGGCGTACTCGGTGCAGTCGCCGCGGCGCGTGCGCAGTGCCTCGAGCGCGGTGCCGTAGCCCAGCATGTCGACGCGCGGGTCCATGTGGCCGCGCACGAACTCCGCCAGTTTCTGCATCCGCGCGGCCGGCGCGCGCGCGTACCGCGTCAGGCGCGCGGCCCGGGCCGCGATCTCGGGCGCGGCGGATTCGATCCAGCGCGAGGGCGCGAGCGCGTCGGCGCGTTCGGCGGCGCCGAGCCCGGCCGCCTCGAGCGGGCAGCCCGCGCACACCTGGATCCAGGTAGTTTGGCCCTCGGACCAGGTGCGCTGCCCGGCGCCGGACGGCAGCGCGGCACCGCGGCCGCCGTTGTCGAATCGATAGCGGATCTTCTGCTGCATGTCGCCCGGCGGGATGCGGTAGGGCGATTTCGTGAGCGCGGCGACGCGGTGGTCGAACTCGTCGTTGCGGCTCAGCGCCTCCGCCTCCGTCGCATCGAAGCGATCGAGCGTGAACGCGTTCAGCCGCGAGATCTCGTGGACCACGTCGCCGCCGGCGTCGGCGCGCAGCCGGGACGCGGTGTCCTGCGCGGCGCGCACGCGGCGCTCCACGTTCAGCGTCTCGCCGGGCCGCGCGCTGAGCTCCACGTCGACCACGGCGATCTTCACCGGGTCCCACGAGCGGTACACGAACGGCACGGGGCGCTCGCCGCGGCCGACGGCTGCCAGCCACGCGCGCGCGACTTCGTCGGTGACGAGCCCGCGCGCCGCGCCCGCCAGCACCTGCCTGGATTCGGCGCCGCCCGCGAGCTGGCGCACTTCGAGGTCGTCGCCGCTCGCCACGGCCTCGACGCGCGTGCGCGCCTCGTTGGTCGTCACTTCGCGCACGATCCGGCGCAGCGCGCCGTCGGGCCCGCTCTCGGTCTGCAGCGCCATGCGGTACTTCACGCGCCGCGCGCGCGGTCCCACCTCGAGCTCGACCTCCTCGCGCTCGACGATGCCGGAGGCCGTGGCGCTGCGCGTGACCAGCGCCCGCCCGACCTTGTGCTCATCGGCCGTGATCACTTGCCAGCGGCGCGTCTGCGCCGCGCCCGCTGTGCCCGCAGTGGCATGGCCGACGGCCCCGTGCACCAGGAGCGACATCGGCAGCAGCGCTATTGTCCATGCAAGGGTCCATGCGAATCGTGCCAACAAACAATTCCCCTCCGATACACTCGCGATCACTTTATTCGAAGCGCGTCATGACCGTCGACCAGCAGATCAACGCATTCCTCGCGCCCATCGCCGACTGGCTCGGAGCCGTCGTGTTCTATTCCGTGCCGGTCGCGGGCGCGCAGCTGCCGCTCATCATGGCGTGGCTCATCATGGGTGGCATCGTCTGCACCATCGCGTTTCGCTTCGTGAACCTGCGCGGCTTCGGCCACTCGGTGCGCGTCATCCGCGGCGATTACTCGAGCAAGGATCATCCAGGCGAGGCGAGTCCTTTCCAGGCGCTGTCCACCGCGGTGTCCGGCACGGTCGGGCTCGGCAGCATCGGCGGCGTGGCGGTGGCGGTCACGCTCGGCGGCCCGGGTGCGGCGCTGTGGATGATGCTCGCGGGCTTTCTCGGCATGAGTCTCAAGTTCGCCGAGGTCACGCTCGCCGTGAAATACCGCCGCGTGCGCGACGACGGCACGGTCACCGGCGGCGCCATGTACTACGTGCCCATCGCGCTGGCGCGGCGCGGCCTGCCCCGGCTCGGCAAAGTCCTCGCGGGCTTCTTCTGTGTCGCCGCCATCGGCGGCTCGGTGACCATCTTCCAGGTGAGCCAGGCCTATCAGCAGGTGCACGCTGTCACGGGCTTCGACCAGGCATTCGTGTTCGGGCTGCTGGTGGCGGCGTGGATCGGCGTCGTGCTGTTCGGCGGCGTGCCGCGCATCGTGAAGTGGACCGACAAGCTCTCGCCGTTCATGTGCCTGCTGTACATCGCCGCCTGCCTGGTCGTGCTGGCGGTGAACTTCACCAACATCCCGGGCGCGCTCGCCACCATCGTGCGCGAGGCATTCGCGCCGCACGCGGTCGCGGGCGGCGTGGTCGGCGCGCTCATCCAGGGCTTTCGGCGCGCGGCGTTCGCGAACGAGGCGGGCGTCGGCTCCGCGCCGATGGCGCACGCCACCGTGCGCACGAAGGAGCCGATGTCGCAGGGTTTCGCGGCGCTGATGGAACCCTTCCTCGACACCATCATCATCTGCCTGCTGACCGCGCTCGTCATCATCGTGAGCGGCGTCCACCAGACCAGCGCCAACGAAGGCATCGCGCTCACCTCCGACGCCTTCGCCACCGTGGTGCCGTGGTTCCCGTTCGTGCTGGCCATCGTGGCGGTGCTGTTCGCCCTGTCCACCGTGCTCGCCTGGGGCTACTACGGCGAGCAGGCATGGACCTGGCTGTTCTCGGAGAGCAAGGCGAGCCGCGTCGCCTTCCGGCTGTTCCTGTGCACCATGTTGTCGGTGGCGGCCACGTTCCCGCTCGACCAGGTGGTGAACATCGTCGATGCGTGCAGCTTCTGCATGGCCGCGCCGAACATCCTCGCCATCTATCTACTGATGCCGGAGCTGCGCGCCGACCTGGCGTCCTACTGGGGGCGGGTGGTGCTCGCCCGCGGGGCCGAAGCATGACGCGCAAGTCGTACCTGTGGATGCTGGGCGCCGTCTATGCCGCATGGTGGGTGGCCATGGCCATCGCGCCGCTGGACCGCTCCGACTGGGTGCTCGAGAACGTGCTGGTGGTGCTGGCCCTCGCGCTGCTGGTGTTCACGTACCGGCCATTTCCGCTGTCGCGCGTGTCGTATACCTGCATCTTCGTCTTCCTGATGCTGCATACGCTCGGCTCTCACTACACGTATGCCAAGGTGCCGTACGGCGAGTGGCTGCCGTTCCTCGCCGGCGGACGCAATCACTTCGACCGCCTGGTGCATTTCGCCTACGGGCTGCTGCTGGCGTATCCGATACGCGAGATGTTCCTGCGCATCGGCAACGTGCGCGGCTTCTGGGGTTACTTCCTGCCGCTCGATCTCACGATGTCCACCTCGATGCTCTACGAGCTCATCGAGTGGGGCACGGCGGAGGTCTTCGGCGGAGATCTGGGCGCGGCCTACCTCGGCACGCAGGGCGACGTCTGGGATGCGCACAAGGACATGGCGCTGGCGTCGCTCGGCGCGCTGCTCGCGATGTTCATCACTGCGCTGGTGAACCGCCACATGCAGCGCGACTTCGCGCGCGAGTGGGCGGAGAGCATCCGCGTGAAGCGCAGGCAGCCGTTGGGCGAAGAGGCGCTGGGGTAGACAGGTGCCGCCGCGGCTGCCTGTCCGATACGAGTCGCGTCCCCTGGGTGGCTGGCTCGGCGGCATTTTCTCCCTGGTCCTGGCCGCCGCGGGTGCCTGGGTCATCCCGCGCACGTCCTGGTGGTTCGGCGGGTCGCTCATGATCATGGGCGCGACGGCCGCGTTCATCGCCTTCGCGGGCCTGCGGACCGACAGTTTCTATCTCACGCTCGGGCAGGAGGGGTTCGAATACTCGGGTGTCTTTCGCAAGAAATTCGTCCCGTGGCATCACGTCGAGCAGTTCGTGTACATCGGCGGCGAGGACTACGAGGCCGTCGGCTGGCAGTACACGCAAGGCTCGGGGCTCGCCCGGCCGGGGCGACGCTTCGTATGGAATGCCTTCAGCGACATGCGTCTTCCCACGACTTACCGCGGCATCACGCCGCGCGAGCTCGTGGAGCTGCTGAATTCGCTGCTGAAATCGCGCGGCGGTTGAGCGCGGCTCAGGGCTCGAAGATCGCGCGACTGCCGGGGTAGCACCACCAGCCGGCGATTTCGAGCAGCACGGCGGCGGCGGCCGCGCGCAGGGCCCGGCCAACCCTGGAACAGGCGGCTATCTAGACCCGGGGTTCCGCGGCGGGCGCAGCCAGCATCGCGGCGCGCACCCGGTCGAGCAGGAGGAGCAGTCGTTCCGGCGTCATGCCGAAGGTGCTCGGCAGCATTCTGGCGGGAGTCCGGGCCGCCGGCGCGCCACGGGCGAGAAAGCTTTCCGAGGGACGCCAGAGCACTCCGGCGCTCATCGGATCGAGCTCGAATGCGGCCACGTCCGGCCAGGAAACGAACTGCACCTCGAAGAGCCCCGAGAACTCGAAGCCACGCTCGTCGAGCGTCAACGAGTAACTGCGACGCCTCGTGCCGAGCAGCGAAGCCGCGGCCCCCACGCTGCCCAGCACGATGAAGACGCCGCCGAAAACGGGCGCACCAATGACTACAAAAACCACGCCAAACAAGACGCAGCAGACGAGCGCCGCGGCGAATGCCAGCTCGCGGTATCGCGACTTGAACGTGGCGGGAAGGCGGGGTATCTCGAATGAGGCCGAAGGATCGGGCATGCGTGGAGTTTACGCGCCTCGGCGGCGCCGCTCGCGAGCCGCGGGAAACCCGTTCCCGGTACCACCCGGCTACTGCTTGAGCGCGCTCAGCCGTGCCCGCGACAGCGCGTACACGCCGCTCGCCTGGATCAGGCCGTTCTTCGGCGGTCCGACCTGGGCGTAGTAGTCGCGCGCGGATTCGGCATCGCCGTATGCCTCGGCGACCAGGCCGAATCCGTACCAGGTCGAGTCGTCCGGCGCGTCGGCACCGGTCTGTTCCATGCCTTTCAGCAACAGGTCACGCGCCTCGCGCGGCATGCCGCTGGCCGCATACACGCAGGCCAGCGTGTGCGCGATGGCGAAGCTGCGGCCCTGTGTCTCGTCGTAGGCCATGCGCGCGGCGTCGACGGCGGCTTCGGGC